>NZ_AYXJ01000030.1:0-252099 GCF_000681415.1 Pandoraea sp. E26 | reverse complement strand
GTTGCTGAAGATCGCGCCGGGTTCATGTCCGGCGCGATCTTCAGCAACAGGTTGATGGTGGACAGCGCGACCATCGCGCCGATCATCATCACGTCGGCGTGGGCAAAGTTGATGATGCCCAGAATGCCATAGACCATCGTATAGCCCAGTGCAATGA
This sequence comes from Pandoraea sp. E26, assembly GCF_000681415.1. Lineage (NCBI taxonomy): Bacteria > Pseudomonadati > Pseudomonadota > Betaproteobacteria > Burkholderiales > Burkholderiaceae > Pandoraea > Pandoraea sp. E26. The sequence goes on along the minus strand of NZ_AYXJ01000030.1, from coordinate 251,942 downwards.
TCGCGTAGACGCTGCCAAGCACGAGGCCGTTCAAGATTTGTTGGATAAAGATATCCATGAAGCTAACTCCTTGTCCCGAAAACGGGCTCTCGACACGCTTGCCCGATAGGGCGCGCGAGGGGGTCGAGAGAACTGCGGGTAATGAGGCGTAATCCTGTGTCAGGAAAGGGGCCGTGCCCGTCATGCAGGCACGGCATCGTTCCGCAGATGAAGAAACGGCACCGAATGGGTAGGCAACGGTGCCGTTTCATGGCGCAAGCGCCCGGGAGTTACATCTTCACCACGTCGAGCACGCTCTTCTTCTTGTCCTTGTAGTTGTAGAGCGTGATCACCGGCTCCTTCATGTCGCCCTTGCTGTCGAAGGCGATGTGACCGATGACACCCTTGTAGTCCGTGGCCGGCATGGCGGCCAGGATCTTCGCCGGGTCGGCCGAGTTGGCACGCTTCATGGCGTCGATGATCACGTTGACGGCGTCGTACGTGAACGGGGCGTAGATCTGGATCGGCTGGTTGAAGCGGGCTTCATAGCGCTTGGCGAAGTCCGCGCCGTTTTCCATCTTCGACAGCGCCATGCCCGCTTCCGAGCAGACGATGTTGTCGATGGCGTCGCCGGCCAGCTCGGCCACCTTGTCGGTACACACGCCGTCGCCGGCGAGCACCTTGGCGCCGATGCCCAGTTCCTTCGACTGCTTGGCGAACGGGCCGCCGGTCGCGTCCATGCCGCCGTACATGATGATGTCCGGACGCTCACCCTTGATCTTCGTCAGAATCGCGCGGAAGTCCGTGGCCTTGTCGTTGGTCGCGTCGTGCGAGAGAACCTTCATGCCGTTGGCCTTGGCGGTCTTCTCGAACTCGTCGGCCAGCCCCTTGCCGTAGGCCGTCGCGTCGTCGACGATGGCGACCGACTTGGCGTTGAGCGACTTGGTGGCGTAATTGGCCAGTGCCGGACCCTGCTGGGCGTCGGTGGCGACCACACGGTAGGTCGTCTTGAAGCCCTGCTGCGTGTAGGCCGGGTTGGTGGCCGACGGGGAGATCTGCACGATGCCCGCGTCGCTGTAGATCTTCGAGGCCGGAATCGTCGTGCCCGAGTTCAGGTGGCCCACCACGGCGACGACCTTCTCGTCGACGAGCTTCTGGGCGACCTGCGTGGCGGTCTTCGGATCGGCGGCATCGTCTTCGGCCACCAGTTCCAGCTTGACCGGCTTGCCGTCGATCGTCAGACCGGCCTTGTTGGCCTCTTCGATGGCCAGGCGTGCACCATTTTCGTTATCTTTGCCCAGGTGAGCAATCTGGCCCGTCAGCGGTGCAACGTGGCCAATCTTGACTACAACCGCATCGCCGCCCCCGCTGGCGGCAGTCGTCGCGGCGGGTGCAGAAGCGGCACCCGAATCGGCCTGCTTTTCTTCCTTCTGGCCGCAGGCCGCCAACAGCGTCACTGCGGCGACTACGGGCAGTACCTTCGCGAACTTGAGGTGCATGTGATTATCTCCTGATTGTCGGCGTATATTGAATAACGCCAATGACGCCAATTCGACGTTTCGTATGCGAAACGCGCGCATTGTAACTCCATTCTTTGCGGCTGCGATGCTCGCCGCCACAGGGTTTTCCATAATCGGTGACTAAGGTTTTATACCAACTTGTACAACCCTATTTTTTCAAAAGTGCAACCCCGGAATTGTGAAAGGTTTTACACACCCGGCCGCACTGCCCCGGGTGGCTTCGTGGTGCAACCGATGCACCATATATGGGCTTGAGCAGCCCGCCAATCTAATATGCAATTACCGTGCCCGGCGGAGTTGGAGCGTTCATTCTAATTAAGGGAATATATAAATAATTAGATTCTGGAAAACCGGAGTCCATCAACGCACCGCAATTCGTTATGTGTTGAATTAAAACTGATGGCATTCGGTTTTGGCTGATGAGACATCAAAAGCCAATAAATACGTCGCGCGGATTTTTTGCAAATGATGGCGCGGGAATGCGAAGATTCCGCAGGGAGATTCACGCGGGAAGGCGGGGCATTGCCGAATGGGAGTCGGGCAACGCATGGCACGCCGCACCGCTTTGCGGCGGGCGCAAAAAAACCGGGGCACGCAACGTGACACCCGGTTTGGTGAGCTCAGGCGGCAAGCGCCCCGAGCGGTTCCGCGGATTGGGCGCGCGCGGGCCGCTTGTCGTGGGACCTCGGCGGCGCGCAACGCCCGTGGATTGCCCGGCGTCAGCCGGTCGTTACCGGCGTAAGCCCCTTGGGCAGCGGGAACGCGATGTTCTCCTCAACGCCCTCGAGTACCTTGACCTGATTGACACCCAACTCGCGCAAGCGCGACACGATCGACTGCGCCAGCACTTCCGGCGCCGACGCGCCGGCGGTCACACCGATACGACGCTTGCCGTCGAACCACGCGGCCTGCAACTGGTCCGGCGAATCCACCATATAGGCCGGCACCCCCATCTTCTCGGCCACTTCGCGCAAACGATTCGAGTTCGAGCTGTTCGGGCTGCCCACGACCACCACCACGTCGCACTGCGGCGCCATGAACTTCACCGCGTCCTGGCGGTTCTGCGTGGCGTAGCAGATGTCCTGCTTCTTCGGCTCGGTGATCGACGGAAAGCGCTGCTTGAGCGCGTTGATAACCTCGGCGGCATCGTCGACGGACAGCGTCGTCTGCGTCACGTACGCCAGCTTGCTTTCGTCGGCGACCTGGAGCGACATCACGTCGTCGATCGTCTCGACGAGGAACATGCCCTCGCCCGACTGCCCCATCGTCCCCTCGACTTCCGGATGCCCCTTGTGGCCGATCATGATGATCTCGAGCCCCTGGCTGCGCATCTTGGCGACTTCAACGTGCACCTTCGTGACGAGCGGGCACGTCGCATCGAAAATGCGCAGTCCGCGCGCTTCCGCTTCGGCCCGCACCGCCTGCGATACGCCGTGGGCGCTGAAGATCAGCGTGTTGCCCGGGGGGACATCCGTGAGTTCCTCCACGAAGATCGCGCCTTTCTTGCGCAGATTCTCGACGACGTACGCGTTGTGCACGATCTCGTGACGCACGTAGATCGGCGCGCCATACATGGCGAGGGCGCGCTCGACGATCTCGATCGCGCGGTCGACGCCCGCGCAAAAACCGCGCGGCTGAGCCAACAGGATTTCCGCATCCGACAGCGTCGGTGCAACGACTTGGGTGGCGCTCATTTCGATTCCTACAGAATGCCGATAATCTGGACTTCGAACACGATCGGCTGGCCGGCCAGCGGATGGTTGAAGTCGAACAAGGCCCAGCCGTCGCCCAGTTCGCGCAGGATGCCCGCATAGCGGCCACCGCTCGGCGCGTTGAACTCGACCAGATCGCCCACGCTGTACTCCTCGCCGAAATTGCTGTTTTCCTGGAGCGTCTTCATCGAGACGCGCTGCAGCAGTTCCGGGTTGCGCGGACCGAAGGCCTGCTCGGGCGCCAGCTCGATGCTGCGCCGCTCCCCCACCGTCATTCCCAGCAGCGCCTGCTCCAGTGTCGGCGCCATCTGACCGCCGCCGAGCTGCAGCGTGGCCGGTGTGCCTTCGAAAGTGTTGACAATGTCCGCGCCGTCCGGCGCGGCAATCCGATAGTGGAGCGTCAGATAGGAATCGTCTTGAACCACGGGGGATGCGACAGAACTCATGGGGATCTCAATGCAGGGTCAAGCTATTATTGTAAATGACGACGCGTTGCGCGTCCGGCTCCCCATCAAAGCTGCCCCGATTTTTGTCTGCCGGTGCAGCGTCCCCGTAACCGGTCACCGCCCACGTGACCGCTGCGGCAGCCGCGATCATGCGCGCGGCGCGACCGCCTGTGGAGTCGTTGTCATGTCCATCGCCCAATGGCCGCTCGCCGAGCGTCCCCGAGAAAAAATGCTGGCCCGAGGGCCTGGCGCCCTGTCCGACGCCGAGTTGCTCGCCATCCTGCTGCGCACCGGTTCGCAGGGACGCAACGCCGTCGACCTCGGACGCGAGTTGCTCGCACGCAGCGGTTCTTTGGCGCGGCTGCTCGTCACGCCGTTCGAGACCCTGCGGCAGATTCCGGGCCTCGGCCAGGCGAAATCCCTACAGTTCCAGGCGGCCGTCGAAGTGGCGCGACGCATGCTGGGCGAGGGCATGGCGTCGGGCAGTCTGCTCGATTCTCCCACGCGGGTGCGCGACTACCTGCGGCTCACGCTGCAGGACCGCTCGCGCGAACGTTTCGCCTGTCTGTTTCTCGATGCGTCTCACCGGCTCGTGAGTACACGGGTCATGTTCGAAGGTACCCTCACGCAAACGTGCGCCTACCCGCGCGAAATCGTTCGGGCCGCGCTGGAAGTGCATGCCGCGTCGGTCATCGTCGCCCACAACCACCCGTCGGGCGTGGCCCTGCCGAGCGCTGCCGATCTCGCGCTCACACGGCAGCTGGGCGAGGCTCTGGCCTTGCTGGAGATCCGGTTGCTCGACCATTTCATCGTGGCCGGCGACACCGTCTGTTCGCTCGCGGAGCATGGCGGATGGTGACGCACTACAACACTTGCACGGAAATTTGGCAGCCGAGTCGCGTTCACGCCGCGCTTGCGCTATAATCCGTCCCTTCCCCGAATCTCCGACAGACGTTTCCCGCCAGGGACTCGCATCCTAAATCGACTAAAGCGATTGATTTGTCTGGGATTTTTGTGGTATCATCGCGGTCTGTCTTTTCGACTCACCATTTTTTTACACAGAATTCTGGGTTAGGAGTGCTTCATGGCACGCGTATGTCAAGTGACCGGGAAAGCGCCGATGGTCGGCAACAACGTTTCCCACGCCAACAACAAAACCAAGCGCCGTTTTCTCCCGAACTTGCAAAATCGCCGGTTCTGGGTTGAGAGCGAAAACCGTTGGGTGCGCCTTCGCATTTCGAATGCGGGCCTGCGCCTGATCGACAAGAACGGTATCGACTCCGTTCTGGCCGACCTGCGTTCGCGCAACGCCATCTAAGTTTTAGGAGCTCATCATGGCAAAAGGCGCTCGCGACAAGATCAAACTGGAATCGACCGCAGGCACGGGTCATTTCTACACGACCACCAAGAACAAGCGTACCCATCCGGAAAAGATGGAAATCAGCAAGTTCGATCCGGTGGCTCGTAAGCACGTGCCCTACAAGGAAACCAAGATCAAATAAGATCAACAGGTTTTCTCGCAGCAGTTTGCTGCTGCGTTCGATACCCCGCCTCTGGCGGGGTTTTTCATTTGGACGTCCCGAAATTCGCAACGCTACGCTATGCGTAGTGACTCCGCGCACAATTTCTACGATGTGCGCATAGGGCGATGTGTCAAGCGCGTATTGACTCGCTATACTGGCTCATCTTTCACCCCGGGATCGCGCCACGCTTGTCGCGCCGGTCCCAGACACCGCGCGAATCATGAATTTCGATGTCGTCATTGTCGGCAGTGGACTGGCCGGCCAATCCGTCGCCCTGCATCTGGCCGATACTTGCCGAGTGGCGTTGGTCGCCAAACGCCCCATGCCCGAGGGCGCAAGCGACTGGGCACAGGGCGGCATCGCCGCCGTCCTCGACTCGACCGACAGTGTCGATGAGCATGTGGCCGACACCCTGATCGCCGGCGCCGGTCTGTGCGACGAGGCTGCCACGCGCTGCATTGTCGAGCACAGCCGCGAAGCCATCGAATGGCTGATCGCGCAGGGCGTGCCGTTCACCCGCGACGACGCCGCCGAGCTGGGCTTTCACCTGACGCGCGAAGGCGGTCACAGTCATCGGCGCATCATTCACGCGGCCGATGCCACCGGCCACGCCGTGATCGCCACGCTCACGGAACGCGTACGCCAACATCCGAACATCACGCTCTTCGAGAATCACTTCGCCGTCGACCTGATCACGTCGGACCGCGCGCATAGCGCACCGACCGCCGGTCGCCACTGCCAGGGCCTCTACGTGCAGGATCTCGCGACGGGCGAAGTTCACGCGATGACCGCGCGCCACACGGTGCTCGCCACCGGCGGCGCCGGCAAGGTCTATCTGTACACGACCAACCCCGATACGGCCACCGGCGACGGCATTGCCATGGCATGGCGGGCGGGGTGCCGTATCGCCAACATGGAATTCATCCAATTCCATCCGACATGTCTTTACCACCCGTACGCGAAGTCGTTCCTGATCACCGAGGCCGTGCGCGGCGAAGGCGGCCGTCTCGTGTTGCCGGACGGTACCCGCTTCATGTTGCAGCACGACCCGCGCGCCGAACTGGCGCCGCGCGACATCGTCGCCCGAGCCATCGACTTCGAGATGAAGAAGCACGGGTTGGATTGCGTCTATCTCGATATCAGTCACCAGAGCCCGGAATTCCTGCAGGAACACTTTCCCACGATTCTGGCGCGTTGCGCGGAGCTGGGCATCGATATCACTAAGCAACCGATCCCGGTCGTGCCGGCCGCCCACTACACGTGCGGCGGTATCGTCACCGACATGCACGGGCGCACCGACCTGCCGGGACTCTATGCCGTGGGCGAAGCGACCTACACAGGTTTGCACGGTGCCAACCGTCTCGCCAGCAATTCGCTGCTGGAATGTCTCGTGCTCGGCAAGGCGGCGGCGCAGGACATCGAGCGCAGCGGAACATCGGCGCCCGCGACCACGGATGCTCCCGCCTGGGACGAAAGCCGCGTCTCGGACGCGGATGAGGAAGTCGTGGTGGCACACAACTGGGACGAACTGCGGCGCATGATGTGGAACTACGTCGGTATCGTGCGCACGACCAAGCGCCTGGAACGCGCCCAGCATCGTATCGCCCTGCTTCGCGAGGAAATTGCCGAGTACTACGCGAACTTCCGTGTCACTCGCGATCTGCTGGAGCTGCGCAATCTGGTCGACGTGGCGTCGCTCATCGTCGACAGCGCGCTATCGCGTCACGAGAGCCGCGGCCTGCATTTCTCGCGTGACTTCCCCGACACCCTGCCGAAGGCACTACCGACCGTGCTCTCCCCCGCGCTCGCTCGCCGCGTGCGCTGACGTCACACTCGCCGAGGCCTGGAAAGCCTCACGTGCCGCGCTCGCGCGCATTCGAGCGGGCAACAAAAAACGGCCACAGGTGTACCTGTGGCCGTTTTGCACTCGGGAGAACAAGAGCGCCGTCGGCACCGCCTCCCCCCCCAGACGCGTTACCCGACCGTCTCAACGATGCGCATGGAGTAATCGGTTGCGCGAATGTCCTTGGTCAGACTGCCGACCGAGATACGATCGACGCCCGTCTCCGCAATCGCGCGCAGCGTTTCGAGATTGATGCCACCCGAGGCTTCGAGCACCGCGCGCCCGTCGGACACTCTCGCCGCTTCCCGCATCATCTCCAACGTGAAATTGTCGAGCAGGATCGACTTCGCTCCGCATTCCAGCGCCGTCTCGAGTTCCTCGAGCGACTCGACCTCGATCTGCACGGGCGCGCCGTCCGCCAGACGATCGGCGTTCGCCAGCACCTGACGAATGCCGCCCGCGGCGGCAATGTGATTTTCCTTGATGAGAATGCCGTCGTACAACGCCAGCCGCTGATTGGCCCCGCCCCCCACAAGCACGGCAAATTTTTGCGCGAGGCGCAGCCCCGGCAACGTCTTGCGCGTATCGAGCACCCGCGCCTTCGTGCCTTCCACGATGTCGGCGTATCGGCGGACCGCCGTGGCCACCCCGGAGAGCATCTGAAGGAAGTTCATCGACGTGCGCTCGCCCGTCAGCAGCGCGCGCGCCGGGCCGTGAATGTCGCATACCACGGAGTCGGGCGTCATACGCTCGCCCTCGTGGTAATGCCATTGCACGCGCACCGAGGCGTCGACGCCTCGCATGCATTGCTCGAACCAGCGCACCCCGCACAGCACCGCCGATTCGCGCACGATGATGCGTGCGTGCGCCATTTCCTCCGACGGCACGAGCAGGCCTGTCAGATCGCCGGCCCCGACGTCCTCGGCAAGCGCGTCGCGCACATTGCGCGCGAGTGCCGCTTCGAGCGGCTCGCCGAAAGTCGCAAAATGCGGGGACAAAGCCGCTTCGGTACTCAGCGTTTTCGATGATGTCATCATGCAGGGCCCACACCGGAGAACAGCGCGCCGTCGCGCGCGAAATCGCCGCTCGCACGCACACTCTGCTTGCGCGCCTCGGCGAACTTCAACATACGGTCGATACAGGTATGCGCCCGGCGGCCAATCTCCGGATCGACGTGAATCTCGTTGCGGCCAGATTCCAGCACATCGGCCAGATTTTGCAGACTGTTCATGGCCATCCACGGGCAGTGCGCACAACTCTTGCACGTCGCGCTGTTGCCTGCCGTCGGCGCCTCGATGAAGTGCTTGCCCGGCGCCGCGGCGCGCATCTTGTGCAGAATGCCGTTGTCGGTGGCCACGATGAACTCGGTGGCGTCCATCGTCTGTGCGGCGGTGATCATCTGCGAGGTCGAGCCGACCACATCGGCCTGCGCCACCACCGCTGCGGGCGACTCCGGATGCACCAGCACCTTCGCGTTCGGATATTCACGACGCAGCAATTCCAGTTCGGTGCCCTTGAACTCGTCATGAACGAGGCACGCGCCCTGCCACAACAGCATGTCGGCCCCCGTCTGCTTCTGGACATAGCTGCCCAGATGGCGATCCGGCGCCCACAGGATCTTCTTGCCCTGCGCATGCAGGTGCGCCACGATTTCCAGCCCGATGGACGACGTGACCATCCAGTCGGCCCGCGCCTTTACCGCCGCGCTCGTGTTCGCGTAGACGACGACCGTGCGATCGGGATGCGCGTCGCAAAAAGCAGCGAACTCGTCGGCCGGGCACCCCAGGTCCAGCGAGCAGGTCGCGTCCAGGTCCGGCATCAGAATGCGCTTTTCGGGGCTGAGAATCTTCGAGGTCTCGCCCATGAACCGCACACCGGCCACGACCAACGTACTGGCCGAATGATGGCGGCCGAAACGGGCCATCTCCAGCGAGTCGGCCACGCAGCCGCCGGTCTCCTCGGCGAGGTCCTGCAAGTCGGCGTCGACGTAGTAATGCGCCACCAGCACGGCATTCTGCTCGACGAGCAAACGCTTGATTCTGGCCTTGAGGGCCGCGCGTTCCTCCTGCGACGGCGCCTCCGGGACACGCGCCCACGCATGGGCGACGCAAGTGGCGCCGCTCGGTGCGGGGCGCTCGAATTCTACGGATTTCAGTGAGGCGTTCATGTTCACTTGTCCCGTGGCGGGACCGGGAATGACAAAACCCCGCCGTGGCGGGGTTTCGATTATGCGTCAAAAACGAATTTCAGGCGCAAGTCCGTTCAGGCGTAGCGACGCAGGCGCGAAGCGAATTCCTGCAACGCATGAATTCCGCTTTGCTCGGCGCGTTGGCACCAGTTCTGCAGCTGGCTCAGCAACTGCTCGCGCGATGCGTTCGAACGCTCCCAGATACCGGCCAGTTCATTGCGCAGTTCGTAGTACGTCTTCACCGCATTGCTGTGCGCGAAGATCTCGCCGAGTTGCTGCTTCTGCGGCTCCTGCAGCGAGGCTTCGTCGTGATGCAGCCACTTGCGTGCACCGCGGAACAACTGGTACTCGCCGTGCTGGCGCTTCTCCTTGAAGCGCGCCAGCTCCTCTCCGTAGGCCCGCTTGAAGGTCTTGGCATAGCGCGCCATCACTTCGTAGCGGTTCGAGAGCACGGCCTGCAGCGTGTCGTCGTCGCACGCCGCCTTGTTCTTCGCGAGCTTGGGCGTCGGCGCGATCTTCTTCACCTTGGCCAGCCCCACCGCCTGCATCATGCGGATGTACATCCAGCCGATATCGAACTCGTACCACTTGTTCGACAGCTTGGCCGACGTGGCGTAGGTGTGGTGATTGTTGTGCAGTTCCTCACCGCCGATGATGATGCCCCACGGCAGCAGGTTCGTCGACGCGTCGGCGCAGTTGAAGTTGCGGTAGCCCCAGTAGTGGCCCAGACCATTGACGACACCGGCGGCCCAGAACGGGATCCACACCATCTGCACGGCCCACACGGTCAGACCGATGGCACCGAACAGCGCGATGTCGATGATCATCATGAAGCTGATGCCCAGGATCGGATAGCGCTTGTAGACATGGTTCTCGATCCAGTCGTTCGGCGTGCCGTGGCTGAACTTGCGCAGCGTTTCCTCGTTCTTCGCTTCGGCGCGATAGAGCTCGGCGCCTTCGGCCAGCACCTTCCACAGACCACGCGTTTGCGGGCTGTGCGGATCTTCAGGCGTCTCGCACTTGGCGTGGTGCTTGCGGTGAATCGCCGCCCACTCGCTGGTGACCATCCCGGTGGTCATCCACAGCCAGAAACGGAAGAAATGGGAGACGATCGGATGCACGTCGAGCGCGCGGTGCGCCTGGCAACGGTGCAGGTAGATCGTCACGGCGGCAATCGTTACATGGGTAACGGCCAGCGTGAACAACGTGATCTCCCAGCCGCTCCAGTCGAGCAGGCCGGTCGAGAGAAATCCAAGAAGACTGTCCAGCAAAATATCACTCCAAACTGATCAATACGGTAGCCATCACGGCAAGTTCTCCATGCCGTGTCGTGTCTTGTCGGGCCGAATCGGCATCGATGGCCGTCGCGTCAAGGTCTCGTTCTTTCGCTCGCTTGACGCTTGGATTCGCTGGAGGTCGGCAAGTTGCGGCATGCCGGGGCGATATGGGCGGAAAACGTGCCAGTGAACGTCTGTTGTTATGGTTTGGGAGGCATTTTACCTGACGGACTGTCGCCCGTGTGTCGCCTGCCCGCCACGCATTTTGTCGCAGGTCAATCCCGTCGCCCGGACGAAACCCTCTACGAGGTCGTCTTTACGCCGTCATCTTCCGGTGGCAAAGCCCGCCGGGCCGACGCCGATGAAGGATCGGGTTGATTGACATGATGGGAAGGAATACCGTCCGGCCAATCATTCAGAATGCGTATTTCGCGCTGGGCATACGGAATTTCAATACCGTGTTCGCGAAATGTGCGCCAAATCCGCAAATTGATTTCCGAGCGGATTGCGCCGCTGCCTTGCGCCGGATCTTGCACCCAGAACCCCATTTCCAGATCCATCCCGTCTGCGCCGAAATTCAGCAGCAGCGCCGACGGCGGCGGATCGGCCAGCACACGGGGAATGTCCTGTGCCGCCTTGAGCATCAGCGACATCGCCAGCTCCACGTCCGCGCTGTAGGCGACCTGCACGTTGACCTTGGCGCGGCCGCGCGTCTCGGTAAACGAATGGTTCTGCACGACGTTCGTGACCAGTTGCTCGTTCGGCACGAGCGCCTCCACGCCGTCGAGGCCGCGCACCACGGTGTAGCGCGTATTGATCTGCGACACCGTGCCGTGATACGGGCTGACCGTGATCAGATCGCCGATACGCACCGACCGGTCGAGCAGAATGATGAAGCCCGACACGAGGTTCGACGCGATCTTCTGCAGGCCAAAGCCCAGCCCCACGCCGAGCGCGCCGCCGAATACCCCGAGCACCGTAATGTCGATGCCGACGAACGAAAGCGTAACGAGTACCGCAATCAGCGTGAGCAGCCCCTTGACGGTGCGCGAAAGCACGACCTTCAGGTTGCCGTCGAGCGTGGTCGTGCGCATGATCCGGTCTTCGATCAGCGAGCCGACCCACATCGCGAGCATCAGCGTCACCCCGACCCAGAGCAGGCCGGAGAGAATCGAGAGCAATGTGAGATGGCTCGCGCCGACCGCGAAGCGCACGCTGCCCATCCACTTGAGGATGTCGTCGTGCACGCCGAGCACGTAAGCGATCATCGTCAGCCAGGCGAGCGTGGTGAACACGCGCTCGAAGACTTTGAGCAGGCCCGATGCGTGCGGCGACGTCGCAAACAGTCGACGGGCGAAATAGAACGCCAGATAGATCAGCGCCGTGCCAAAGAGCGGCACCTCGGCGAGCATCAGCAGCGAGACGCGGGTGTGCTCCTGGAGCACCACGCGCGTGAGTGCGACGCACATCCAGCCGAACATCGGGAAGAACGCGCGGCGCAGACTCGACGACCCGGCGCGGCGCGACGGCGCCACCCGGTCGAAATGGCGGTCGAGGCGCCCGATCATCCAGCGCCGCAGGACGAACGCGGCGGCGAGCGCAACCACCAGCGCCACGATTTGCCAGATGATCTGCGTGTCGCCGAAGTCGCGAACGACGTCGCGCACCAGTCTCGCGAAAGCCGGACTTTCCTGCATCGCCATCTCTTTTATCTCTTGTTGTCAGCCGACATCATTTGGCGCCGCCGGCCCGGGGCATCGACCCCGGCCGGGCAAGGCGAGACCGGCGCCGTTCATCGCCCCACCCCACCCCCATCCCCATCCATCAAGCCTGGGCCGCCCGGCGCTCGAACACCGCGGCAAAGAAACCGTCGGTGGCGTGGCGGTTCGGCAGCAGCTCGAGGTACTTGCCGGTATCGAGCCCGATCTTCTGCGATGCGAGCAATGTGTTCGCCGGCAGCAGCACGAAGTCGGGATGCGCGGCCGCGAACGCTTCGGCGATGGCCGCGTTCTCTTCGTTGAGCAGACTGCATGTGGCATACACGAGACGACCGCCCGGCTTGACCAGGCGCGCGGCACTCGCGAGGATCGACGCCTGCTTCTGCGTGAGTTCGTCGACCGACTGCGGTGTCTGCCGCCACTTCAGGTCCGGATTGCGGCGCAGCGTGCCCAGCCCGCTGCACGGCGCGTCGACCAGCACCCGGTCGATCTTGCCCGCCAGACGTTTGATCTTGCTGTCGTTCTCGCTGTCGATCATCACAGGATAGACGTTCGACAAACCGCTGCGCGCCAGACGCGGCTTGAGCTTGGCGAGACGCTTCTCGGAGACGTCGAACGCATAGAGCCGCCCCGTCGAGCGCATCTGCGCGCCGATCGCGAGCGTCTTGCCCCCGGCACCGGCGCAGAAGTCGACAATCATCTCACCGCGGCGCGGCGCCACCAGCTGGCACAGCAACTGGCTACCCTCGTCCTGCACCTCGATCGCGCCGGACACGAACAGCGGGTGCTTCTGCAGCGCCGGCTTGCCGGCCAGGCGAATGCCGTTGGGCGCGTAAGGCGTGGGCTCGGCCGAAAACCCGTCTTCGCGAAGCGTCGCGAGCACATCGTCGCGGCTGGCCTTGACGACGTTCACGCGGCAGTCGAGCGGCGCCGGTTGATTGAGCGCGGCCGCCAGGTTTTCGAGCTCGGCGGCGTCGAAACGCGCGGCCAGCCGTTCGTAAAGCCACTCCGGCAAGTTAGTACGCACTCTCGGCTTGAGCGTCGCCGGATCGATCTGTCCGACGCGCTCGAGCCAGTCGACTTCCTCCGCGGACGCCACGAGCTTGACCGACGCGATACCGCGCGTGAACGCCAGTCCAAGCAGCGCGAGACGGCGCTCCAGCGGGCCGGAACCGCTCTCTGCGTGCTGCCCGAATTCGAGCTTGCGACGCAGGATGGCGAATACCGTTTCGGCCAGCACGCCGCGCTCGCGGTGCCCCAGGCGGTCGTGAGCGCGGAAGTAGGTGCTCACGAGCGTATCGGCCGGACCGGTGAACGTCAGCACGGTGCCGAGCAATTCCTGCGTGCGCTCGAAAAGCGCGGGCGACAGGTGTTCGCCGCGCATGCGGGCGCTGTCCACCGGCGCGGCGTCGTGCCGGCGGTCGCCGTCGCGGGTGCTTCGGCCTCCCTTGCTGCCATACGACGAACGGGAATCGAACGATTTACCGCCGGTGCGGCCACCGGCGTGATTTGCGCCATTGCGGCGCTGGGTCGGGCGTGTGCTCATGCGTCCTCACCAAAGAGCCATTGCGAGTCGGGCGTGCCGTCGGCGGCGGGCAGGACCGTCACGCGGCCATCGGCCACGACCAGACGGTCTTCCACGAACCAGCGCACGGCGCGCGGATAAATGATGTGTTCGAGCGGCAGGATGCGCTCGGCCAGCGCTTGCGGGGTATCGCCCGGGCGTACCGGCACGGCGGCCTGCAGCACGTATGGGCCATGATCGAGCTCGGACGTCACGAAATGCACCGTGGCGCCCACGATCTTGCACCCGGCGTCGAGCGCGCGGGCGTGCGTTTGCAACCCGGGAAAGGCCGGAAGCAGCGACGGATGGATGTTGATGAGGCGGCCGGCGTAGCGCTCGGTGAATGCCGGTGTGAGAATGCGCATGAACCCGGCGAGTACGACCAGATCGGGCTGATGGCGATCGATTTCGGCGGCGAGTTCGGCGTCGAACGCCTCGCGGGTCTTGCCACGGCTCGGCACCATGGCTGCCGGGATGCCGTTTTCGGTGGCGAACGCCAGGCCTTCGGCCTCGGCACGATTGGCGATGACAGCGGCCACGCGGGCCGGCCAGCCTTCTGCGGTACAGGCCCGGACGATGGCCTGCATGTTGCTGCCTCGCCCGGAAATCAGGATGACAATGTTCTTCATCGCCGGATTTTATCATTGGCGCGGCGCACCAGACAGCGCGATGCACGCCGCGATGGCCCCGAAGCGTTTATAATTCAACGTTCTGCGGCGCCGCAATGTCGGTCTGGCCGTTCTGCGGGAAACGGGCCGGGTACGGCCCGCGCAGACCGCCGGGCCCACGCAGCCGTGCCGCGCAGTCCATCCACCAACGCTCAATCAACGTCCTGTACTGACGCTTCCTTATCGTGCGAGTCTTCCGGGGTCTACCCAACGCGCAAAGCAAAGCGCCCTGCGTGCTGACGATCGGCAATTTCGACGGCGTGCACCTGGGCCACCAGGCACTGCTCGCACGTGTGCGCGCCGCCGCGGCCGCGCGCGGCCTGCCGGTGTGTGTAATGACGTTCGAGCCGCATCCCCGCGAATACTTCACGCCCGACCGGGCGCCGGCGCGTATCTCCAACCTGCGCGACAAGTTCGAGGCCCTGCGCGCGCAGGGGGTCGACCGGCTGGTGGTGGAACACTTCAACGCCCATTTCGCCGGACAGTCGCCGGAGGACTTCGTACGCAACATCATCGTCGACGGCCTGCACACCCGCTGGCTGCTCGTGGGCGATGACTTCCGCTTCGGCGCCAGGCGCGCCGGCGACATCGAATATCTGCGCGACGCAGGGCGCCGCTTCGACTTCGTCGTGGAGCAGATGCCGACCATCGCGCATGACGGCGTGCGCATCTCCAGTTCGGAAGTCCGCGCGGCGCTTGCCGACGGCAATTTCGAGCGCGCCCACGCGCTGCTCGGCCGTCCGTACGCCATCACCGGCCACGTGGTGCACGGCATGAAGCTCGGCCGCAAGCTGGGCTACCCGACACTCAATCTGCGCATCGCCCACAAGCACCCTGCCTTGTCGGGCATCTTCGTCGTGCAGGTGCACGGACTGGCCGAGCGGCCGCTGCCCGCCGTGGCGAGCCTGGGACTGCGTCCGACCGTCGACGACTCGGGCCGTGTACTGCTCGAGGTGCATCTGCTCGACTTCGCGGGCGACTGCTATGGCAAGCTCGTACGCGTGGAATTCCTGCAGAAGCTGCGCGACGAGGCGAAATTCGACGGACTGACCGAACTCGAAGCCGCCATCGCACAGGACACGCGCGAGGCCCGCGCCTATTTCGCCCATGCGCTCGACGCCAACGGCCCGAGCGCGCGACGCGATTTCGCCACCTCGGCGACCGACCGAATTAGTTGATCTTCGCCCGCGTGCGCCGGCGCCCCGCGCCGCGCGCGCGGCCCGCCGCCGCCACTGGCACCTGCCCGGGCGTTGCATTTCCCGGCCCGCTGGGGCCGAACGCAACGTCATCGGCGCGAGCGCCGCACACCCGACATCCAAAATTCGTAGCGAAGCACCATGAGCGATAAGAAAGCCCCGAGCAAGTACCCCGTCAATCTGCTGGACACGCCGTTCCCGATGCGCGGCGACCTGCCCAAGCGCGAGCCGCTGTGGGTCAAGCAGTGGCAGGAAAAGAAGATCTACGACAAGATCCGCCGCGCCAGCAAAGGCCGTCCGAAATTCATCCTGCACGACGGCCCGCCGTATGCCAATGGCGACATCCACATCGGCCATGCGGTCAACAAGATCCTCAAGGACATGATCGTCAAGGCGCGCAGCCTCGCGGGCTTCGACGCGGCCTACGTGCCCGGCTGGGACTGCCATGGCATGCCCATCGAGATCCAGATCGAAAAGCAGTTCGGCAAGCACCTGCCCGTGCGCGAAGTGCAGGAAAAGGCGCGTGCCTACGCGGCGGTGCAGATCGAGCGTCAGAAGGCGGACTTCGAGCGCCTGGGCGTGCTCGGCGACTGGGAGAATCCGTACAAGACCATGAACTTCTCGAACGAGGCGGACGAACTGCGTGCCCTCGCGAAGATCATGGAAAACGGCTACGTCTATCGTGGCCTCAAGCCGGTGAACTGGTGCTTCGACTGCGGCTCCGCGCTGGCCGAGGCCGAAGTGGAATACAAGGACAAGACCGACCTGTCGATCGACGTGGGCTTCCCGTTCGCCGAGCCGGAAAAGGTCGCCAAGGCCTTCGGTCTGCCCAAGCTGCCGCGCAACGACGGCTTCATCGTGATCTGGACGACCACCCCGTGGACGATCCCGTCGAATCAGGCCCTGAACGTCAATCCCGAGATCGAGTACGCGCTCGTGTCGACCGAACGCGGCCTGCTGATCCTGGCCACGGAGCGCGTCGAGGAGAGCCTCAAGACCTATGGCCTGCACGGCGAGGTCCTCGCCCGCGCGAAGGGTGAAGCGCTCTCGCTGATCCGTTTCCGCCACCCGCTCGCCACGGCGGACGCCGGCTACGACCGCACCTCGCCGATCTACCTCGGCGACTACGTGACGACCGACACGGGTACGGGCGTGGTGCACTCGGCGCCCGCCTACGGCGTGGAAGACTTCATGTCGTGCAAGGCGCACGGCATGCCGGACTCGGAAATCCGCATGCCGG
Organism: Pandoraea sp. E26; assembly: GCF_000681415.1. Classification (NCBI taxonomy): domain Bacteria; kingdom Pseudomonadati; phylum Pseudomonadota; class Betaproteobacteria; order Burkholderiales; family Burkholderiaceae; genus Pandoraea; species Pandoraea sp. E26. Next base: position 235,068 of record NZ_AYXJ01000030.1, on the reverse strand, counting down.
TGCTCGGCGACGGACGCTATCAGGACAGCCTGCCGTTGTTCGGCGGCCTGTCGATCTGGGACGCCAATGCGCAGATCGTCGAGGCGCTGCGCGAGGCGGGTACGCTGTTCCACTCGTTCAAGTACACGCACAGCTACATGCACTGCTGGCGCCACAAGTCGCCGATCATCTATCGCGCCACCAACCAGTGGTTCGCGGGCATGGACGTGAAGCCGGTCGACGGTGCGCCGGGCGACGGCAAGACGCTGCGCGAGATCGCCCTGGCCGGCATCGAGGCCACGGAATTTTTCCCGTCGTGGGGCAAGCAGCGCCTGCACAACATGATCGCGCACCGCCCGGACTGGACGCTCTCGCGCCAGCGCCAATGGGGCGTGCCGATGGCATTCTTCGTGCACAAGGAAACCGGTGCCTTGCACCCGCGCACGCCGGAACTGCTCGAAGCCGTGGCCAAGCGCGTGGAGACCGAAGGCATCGAAGCGTGGCAGACGCTCGATCCGGTCGAACTGCTCGGCGACGACGCCAAGGATTACGTGAAGAACCGTGACACGCTCGACGTGTGGTTCGACTCGGGTACCACGCACTGGCATGTGCTGCGCGGCTCGCACGCGCACGAGCTCGGCTTTCCCGCCGACCTGTATCTGGAAGGCTCGGACCAGCATCGCGGCTGGTTCCACTCGTCGCTGCTCACCGCGTCGATGATGGACGGCCGTCCGCCCTACAAGGCGCTGCTCACGCACGGCTTCACCGTCGACGGCCAGGGCCGCAAGATGTCGAAGTCGATCGGCAACACCATCGTGCCGCAGGAAGTCGCCGGCAAGCTCGGCGCGGAAATCATCCGACTGTGGGTCGCGTCGACCGACTATTCGGGCGAACTGTCGATCTCCGACGAAATTCTCAAGCGCGTGGTCGAGAGTTATCGCCGTATCCGCAACACGCTGCGCTTCCTGCTCGCGAACCTGGCCGACTACGACCATGCGAAGCATGCGCTGCCGCCGGAGCAATGGCTCGAGATCGACCGCTACGCCGTGGCGCTGGCCCAGTCGCTACAGACCGAAGTCCTCGGCCACTACGACCGCTACGAGTTCCACCCGGTCGTGGCCAAGCTGCAGACGTTCTGCTCGGAAGACCTCGGCGGGTTCTACCTGGACATCCTGAAGGACCGTCTGTACACGAGCGCGCCGGACGCCATGGCACGCCGCGCCGCCCAGAACGCGCTCTATCACATCACGCACGGCCTGCTGAAACTCATGGCGCCGTTCCTGTCGTTCACGGCCGAAGAGGCGTGGCAAGTGTTCCAGCCGGGCAACGATACGATCTTCACGGAAACGTATTACGCCTATCCGGAAGTCGCGCAGGGCACGCGTTTGCTGGAGAAGTGGCACCTGTTGCGCACGGTGCGTGGCGACGTGACCAAGGCACTCGAAGAGGCGCGAGCGGCCGAGAAGATCGGCTCGTCGCTGCAGGCCGAAGTCGACGTGCGGGTCTCGGGCCGCAAGTACGACGTGCTGGCCAGCCTCGGCGACGATCTGCGCTTCGTGCTGATCACGTCGGCCGCGACCGTCACGCAGGTGGCCGCGGAAGCCGACGAAGGCGTGGTCGTCACGCCGTCGTCGCATCAGAAGTGCGAACGCTGCTGGCACTACCGCGAAGACGTGGGTGCCGACGCGGATCACCCGACCCTTTGCGGGCGTTGCGTGTCGAATCTCTTCGGCAGCGGCGAACACCGGAGCGCGGCATAATGGCAAGCAAAGCAGGCGCGCGTTCGGGCGCGCAACGACGAAGCGGCGGTAGCGGCAGCAACGGCAGCAGGGGGGGCGCGCGCGGTGGCGCCACGTTCGGCCTGGCGCCCTGGCTGGGGATCGCGGTCATTGCGATCCTGCTCGACCAGGTCACCAAGCTGACGATTCTGAAGACGTTCCAGTACGGCGAGTTCCACCCGCTGACGTCGTTCTTCAATCTGGTGCTGGTGTACAACAAGGGGGCGGCGTTCAGCTTCCTCGCCGCCGCGGGTGGGTGGCAACGCTGGTTCTTCACGCTGCTCGGCGTGGTGGCGGCAACGGTCATCGTCGTGCTGCTCAAGCGCCACAACGGCCAGAAGATGTTCTGCCTGTCGTTGTCGCTGATTCTCGGCGGTGCGCTGGGCAACGTGATCGACCGCGTGATCTATGGCCACGTGATCGACTTTCTGGACTTTCACGTCGGCGGCTGGCACTGGCCGGCGTTCAACGTGGCCGACTCGGCGATTTGCGTGGGCGCCGTGTTGCTGGTGATCGACGAGCTGCGGCGCGTGCGGCGCGGCAAGTAGGCCACATCGCAGGGTCCGCCGCGGCAGTTGCGGCGCGATCCGCGCGCACGGCGGCATGTGCGAGCGGACGACACACACCGTCGCGGCGCCCCGGAGGCGCCGCGCGGCACTTTGGAGGAAGCATTTCTATGGAACGCGGCGAACTGGCGGGCAAGACCATCGTTCTCGGCCTGACGGGCGGCATTGCCTGCTACAAGTCGGCCGAACTCACCCGGTTGCTCATCAAGGCAGGCGCCACGGTACAGGTCGTGATGACCGAAGCCGCCACGCAATTCATCACGCCGCTCACGATGCAGGCCCTCTCCGGGCGTCCCGTCTTCACGAGCCAGTGGGACAACCGCATCGACAACAACATGGCGCACATCGACCTCTCGCGCGAGGCCGACGCCATTCTGATCGCCCCCGCCTCCACCGACTTCCTCGCCAAGCTCGCACACGGCATGGCGGACGATCTGCTCAGCACGCTGTGTGTGGCGCGCGACTGTCCGCTGCTCGTGGCGCCGGCCATGAACCGCCAGATGTGGGCCAACCCGGCCACCCAGCGCAACGCGGCCACCCTGCGTGGCGACGGTATCGCGGTGCTCGGTCCGGACAGCGGCGACCAGGCGTGCGGCGAAATCGGCGACGGCCGCATGCTCGAACCGGAAGCGCTCTACGAAGCGCTCGCCGCCTTCTTCCAGCCCAAGCGCCTTGCCGGACGGCGCGTGCTGATCACCGCCGGGCCGACCTTCGAGCCGATCGATCCGGTGCGCGGGCTGACCAATCTGTCGAGCGGCAAGATGGGCTTCGCACTCGCGCGCGCCGCTGCGCAAGCGGGCGCCGACGTGCATCTCGTGGCCGGCCCGTGCGCGCTCGAGACGCCCTGCGGCGTGACGCGCACCAACGTCCAGACCGCGCGCCAGATGTTCGATGCGGTCATGGCCGACGTCTCGCACAACGACATCTTCATCGCGGTGGCCGCGGTCGCCGACTGGCGAGTGCGCGACGTCGCCCAGGACAAGATCAAGAAGACCGGCGAGGGGGACGTGCCAAGCCTCGAATTCGTGCAGAACCCCGACATCCTCGCGGCCGTGGCGCAACTGCCCAATGCGCCTTACTGCGTGGGATTCGCCGCCGAATCGGGCGACCTGGAAAAGCACGGCGCGGACAAGCGCCGCCGCAAGCAGGTGCCACTGCTCGTGGGCAACCTCGGCCCGGCCACGTTCGGCAAGGACGACAACGAAGTCATTCTCTTCGACGAAGCCGGGCAGAAGCGCCTGCCACGCGCCGACAAGGCGTCGCTCGCGCGCAGCCTGATCGTCGAGATCGCCGCCAGACTCCCGTCGCGCACCCCGGCCTGACGCGAGCCGATCGTCTGTCATCGTCGTTGTCCGGCAACGCTGGCAGACGCGTAGAAACCGGTGGCCCGAGGGCCGCCGCAATGTCCGCCCGACATTGGCCGATCGCGGCCTGCGGGCCATCGCACGACCCGAATCGAAAATGACGCAACCTCCTTCGTCCGCGCGTCCGAATGTCAGTGTCTACGGGACGCTGAGCATGCTCGCCGCGATCATGTTCTTCGGTTTCATGACGATCGGCATGCCACTGCCCGTGCTGCCGGTCTATGTGCACGAAACCCTTGGCTACGGCTCGTTCGTGGTCGGGGTGACGATCGGCATCCAGTCCGTCGTCACGCTGCTGCTGCGCTCGTACGCCGGGCGCACCGTCGACACGCGCGGTCCGCGCCGTGCCGTGCTCACCGGCCTGTGCGGATGCGCCGCCGCGGGAGTGCTCTATCTCGTCGCCTCCATCGCACCGAATTCCGCGCTCGCACTGGGTATCCTGATCGCCGGGCGCGTTGTACTGGGCTTCGGCGAAAGCCTGATCCTGACCGGCGGCATGTCGTGGGGCATTGGCCTGCTCGGCGCCGCACACGCCAGCAAGGCGATTTCGTGGCAGGGCGTGTCGATGTACACGGCGCTGGCCATCGGCGCCCCGTTCGGGGCATATCTGCTGCAGTCGGCAGGCTTCACCGTCGTCTCGCTCGTGAACATCGCACTGCCGGCCGTGGCCTTCGCGATCGCCTTGCGTCTTCCCGCGGCGGCGCCCGTGGGGGGCAACCGCCTGCCGTTCTTCCGCGTGGTCGGACGGGTCTGGCGTCCGGGCCTTGCCATGACGCTCGGCAGCATCGGCTACGCGGTCATCGCGGCATTCATCACGCTCTACTACGCCAGCCAGGGCTGGTCGGGCGCCGCATACGCGCTCACGCTGTACAGTGCCTGCTTCATCGGCATGCGGATTCTGCTCGCCCATGCGGTCGATCGCTTCGGCGGACGCCGCGTGGCCATGTGCTCACTGGTATTCAGCGCGATCGGTCAGTTCCTGCTTTGGGGCGCCGTGAGCCCGCACATGGCGCTCGCGGGCGCAGGATTGACAGGCGTGGGCTTCTCGCTGGTATTCCCCGCGCTGGGCGTGGAAGCCTTGCGCCAGGTACCGCCGCAAAACCGCGGCGCGGCGCTGGCCGCCTACTCGGCGTTTTTCGACCTGGCCCTCGGCCTGATCGGGCCGATGGCCGGCCTCGTCGCCAACTTTTTCGGTTATGCCTCGATATTCCTGTGCGGCGCACTGGGCGGTATCGTGGCGATTCTGATGATTGCGCGCCTGCCGCATGCAGGCCCCGGCACGGTACCGGTGGATTCGTCCGCCGGCAGCGGCCACTGACTCACAAGACGATGCGCCGGCGCCCTGCCCGCCGGCCCCTCGGAGCCCGAACGCATGACACAACCCGCCACTGCCCGCATCAAGCTGTCGATCCTCGACCAGACACCCGTCATCCACGGCCATGACGTGGCCGATGCCATTGCGGCGACCGTCGAACTGGCCCAGGCCGCCGACGACCTCGGCTACACGCGTTACTGGTGCGCGGAGCATCACGGCCTGCGCGGCGTGGCCAATCCCGCGCCCGAGGTCATGATCGCCCGGCTGGCGAGCGTGACGAAGCGGCTGCGCGTGGGCTCCGGCGGCGTGATGCTGCCTTACTACAGCCCGTTCAAGCTGGCGGAACAGTTTCTGATGCTCGAAGCGCTGTTTCCGAACCGCATCGACCTGGGCGTGGGACGCGCGCCGGGCGGCGACATGCGCACCGCGCGCGCCGTCGCGAAAGGCCCGTACGACGCCGGCGAGCACTTCCCGCAGCAGGTCGCGGAACTCGCGGCGCTGTTCGATGGCACGCTCGCCGACGACCATCCCTATCGCGGGGTATTGCTGCAACCGGCCGTGGCCACTCGGCCCGAGGTGTGGGTGCTGGGTTCCAGCGAATTCGGCGGACTGCTCGCCGCACAGCTCGGTCTTCGCTACTGCTTTGCGCACTTCATCAACGCGCATTACGGACACCGCGTCACGCAAGCCTATCGGGAACGCTTCACGCCGGGACGACTGGACAAGCCGTACTGCGCCGTTGCGCTTTTCGTCATCTGCGCCGACACCCAGGCCGAGGCCGAAGCACTCGAAGCCGGCGTGGATCTGCGACGCGTGCAAATGGCCTACGGCATGAACGAGCCGATCCCGAGTCTGGAACAGGGCGCTCAGGCCAGGGCGCAGTATCGCGAACGGGAATTGTCGGTGATCGCGCGCGAGAAACCGCGTAGTATCATCGGCACCCCGGAGCGGGTGACCGAGCGCGTCATGGAATTGCAGGAGCAGTTCGAAGCCGACGAAATCGTCGTGCTTACGGTGGCCGGCAGTTATCGCGCGCGCCTGCGCTCGCATGAACTGCTCGCACAGGCCTTCGCGTTGCGGGCGGACGACTGAACCGGTGCGCGTGCCCTCGCCACCACGGGCGCGCCCCGCCTCCACGTCCCGGCATAGTTTCCATGCGCCTTGCGCCCCCATGTGTTCGCACACAGGGTTGCCCGGCCCCGCTGTCCTCATTAACGTCGTCACGCCCTAACGTACTCACCTCCTAACACCATGAAACTCGACGTCAAGATCCTCGACGAACGCCTGCGCTCGCAGTTGCCCGCTTACGCCACGCCGGGCAGCGCCGGGCTTGACCTGCGCGCCTGCCTCGATGCGCCCATGACCATCGCCCCCGGACAAACCGTGCTCGTCCCCACCGGGATGGCGATCCATCTGGAAGACCCGGGCTATGCCGCGTTGATCCTGCCGCGCTCGGGCCTCGGCCACAAGCACGGCATCGTGCTGGGCAATCTGGTCGGGTTGATCGACTCGGACTACCAGGGCCAATTGATGGTGTCGACGTGGAACCGCGGCAACGAGCCGTTCGTCCTGAACCCTTTCGAGCGCCTGGCGCAGCTCGTGATCGTGCCGGTCGTGCAGGCCGAGTTCAATATCGTCGACGAGTTCCCCGAGAGCGATCGCGGTGCGGGCGGCTTCGGCAGCACCGGCAAGCACTGACGCACCGACGTCGAAAAAAAAGCGCCGCTTGAAGCGGCGCTTTTTCATGGGCGCGAGGCCCTGAAGTCGACTGACGGGTCCTGACGGTTACTCGACCTCGGCCGCTTCCGGCTCGGGACGCGTGTTACCGTCCTCCGGGAACGACAACTGCACCTGATCGTGCTCGTCCAGGTCGACGGTCACGCGCCCACCGCTGGTCAGGCGCCCGAAGAGCAGTTCGTCGGCCAGCGCACGACGAATCGTGTCCTGAATCAGACGCTGCATCGGACGTGCCCCCATGAGCGGATCGAAGCCCTTCTTCGCGAGATACGCGCGCAGCTTGTCGGTGAACACCACCTCGACCTTCTTCTCATGCAGCTGGTCTTCCAGCTGGATGAGGAACTTGTCGACGACGCGCAGGATGATCTGCTCGTCGAGCGGCTTGAAGCTGATGATCGCGTCCAGGCGGTTGCGGAACTCGGGCGTGAACATGCGCTTGATGTCGGCCATTTCATCGCCGGCCTGACGCTCGTTCGTGAAGCCGATGCTCGCGCGGTTGATCGTCTCCGCGCCCGCGTTCGTCGTCATGATGATGATGACGTTGCGGAAGTCCGCCTTCCGGCCGTTGTTGTCCGTCAGCGTGCCGTGATCCATCACCTGGAGCAGCACGTTGAAGATGTCCGGGTGCGCCTTCTCGATTTCGTCGAGCAACAGCACGCAGTGCGGCTTCTTCGTCACGGCCTCGGTCAGCAGGCCGCCCTGATCGAAGCCCACGTAGCCCGGCGGCGCGCCGATCAGACGGCTCACGGCGTGGCGCTCCATGTACTCCGACATGTCGAAGCGAATCAGCTCGATGCCCAGTGTGAACGCAAGCTGCTTGGCGACTTCGGTCTTGCCGACCCCGGTCGGTCCCGAGAAGAGGAACGCACCGATGGGCTTGTCCGTCTTGCCCAACCCGGCACGCGACATCTTGATCGCCGCGGACAGCGCATCGATGGCCGGGTCCTGCCCGAACACCACGCTCTTCAGGTCGCGGTCGAGCGTCTGAAGCTTGCCGCGATCGTCCGCCGACACACTCTGCGGCGGGATGCGCGCGATTTTCGAGACGATTTCCTCGATCTCGCCCTTGCCGATCGTCTTCTTCTGCTTGGACTTCGGCAGGATGCGCTGCGCGGCACCGGCTTCATCGATCACATCGATGGCCTTGTCCGGCAGGTGACGGTCGGTAATGAACTTGGCTGACAGCTCCGCGGCGGCGGACAGCGCGCTCGACGAATACTTCACGCCATGGTGCTCTTCGAAGCGCGACTTCAGCCCGCGCAGGATCTGCACGGTTTGCTCGACCGTGGGCTCGTTCACATCGATCTTCTGGAAACGGCGCGACAGCGCGGCGTCCTTCTCGAAGATGCCGCGGTACTCGGTAAAGGTCGTGGCGCCGATGCACTTGAGCTGCCCCGACGACAACGCCGGCTTGAGCAGGTTGGACGCGTCGAGCGTGCCGCCCGACGCGGCGCCCGCGCCGATCAGCGTATGAATTTCGTCGATGAACAGGATCGCGTTGCTGCGCTCCTTGAGTTCCTTGAGCACCGCCTTCAGACGTTGCTCGAAGTCGCCGCGATACTTGGTACCTGCCAGCAGCGCCCCCATGTCCAGCGAGTAGACGGTGGCATCCTGCAGGATCTCGGGCACTTCGCCGCGCGTCACACGCCAGGCGAGCCCTTCGGCGATGGCGGTCTTGCCCACGCCGGCTTCGCCGACGAGCAGGGGGTTGTTCTTGCGACGGCGGCACAGCACCTGCACCACGCGCTCGACTTCCGATTCGCGTCCGATGAGCGGATCGATCTTGCCATCGCGCGCCATCTGGTTGAGGTTCTGCGTGTACTGCGCGAGCGGGCTTTCCTTGGCGTTGGCGCCCTCTTCGCCTTCGGCGCTGCCTTCACCGGCCTTGGCCGACTCGCCCGACGCGCCCGTCTTGGTGATGCCGTGCGAAATGAAATTGACGACGTCCAGCCGCGTCACGCCCTGCTGCTGCAGGTAGTAGACGGCGTGGGAGTCCTTCTCGCCGAAAATCGCGACCAGCACGTTCGCGCCCGTGACTTCCTTCTTGCCGTTGGAAGTGGACTGCACGTGCATGATGGCGCGCTGGATCACGCGCTGGAACCCAAGCGTGGGCTGCGTGTCAACCTCGTCGCTGCCAGGCACCGTCGGGGTATTGTCGGCGATGAAGTTGCGCAGGTTCTGCCGCAAATCATCGAGATTCGCGGCGCACGCGCGCAACACCTCGGCGGCGGTCGGGTTATCCAAGAGGGCGAGCAACAGGTGCTCGACCGTGATGAATTCGTGTCGTGCCTGGCGCGCTTCCATAAACGCCATGTGCAGGCTGACTTCCAATTCCTGGGCAATCATGCTTCCTCCATCACGCACTGCAGCGGGTGCCCGGACTGCCTTGCATGGCTAACGACTTGCTCAACTTTGGTCGCCGCGACGTCGCGCGTAAAGACCCCACAAACTCCCCTGCCCTCGCGATGAACCTTGAGCATGATCTGCGTGGCAGATTCCCGGTCCTTATTGAAATATTCCTGAATGACCATCACCACGAATTCCATCGGGGTGAAATCGTCGTTCAACAGTACCACCTTGTACATCGACGGCGGCTTGAGCTGTTGCTCCTGCCGCTCCTGTACGGTGTCGTCATGCGTTGTCGGTAAGGTTGCCATACGTGGATTCTAAACAACTCCCGGGCGCAGGAAGCAATCGGAGCTCCTATTGCCGCCTGCCGGCCGGTCGTCCACCGGAATGCCAACACTCGCCGTTGATCGCGTGCGTTGCCCAGCAAGGCGCCGCAGCCCCCGACCACCGGGGGTGCCACACCCATATGAGTCAGCTTAACCCAAATTTCAAGGGTGTGTCGCGGCACCCTTTATGCCCTGCCAGATATAAGGGTAAAACCTGATCGAACGCCACTTCTATCGTTCAAAAAGCGCTTGACACTATTGGCGGTTAGCGAAAACAATCATCGTGGCGCTTTTCCTCTATAAGCGTTTTAAAAGAAAAGATGCCTGGGTGAGCCTAAGAAGCCGCCGCCAGCCGGCGGGTTTTTCAGATGTGCTCGTTGTTGCGGTGATATGTAGTAGTCGTAATTGTTTAGGGGAAGTTTGTATGGCAACCGGTACGGTCAAATGGTTTAACGATGCCAAGGGTTTTGGTTTCATCACGCCTGACGAAGGTGGCGAGGACCTGTTCGCGCACTTCTCGGCGATCCAGATGAACGGCTTCAAGACCCTCAAGGAAGGTCAGAAGGTGCAGTTCGAGGTCGTTCAAGGCCCGAAGGGCAAGCAAGCTTCGAACATCCAGGCAGCTCCCTGAGCGCCACGGTTCGATGCATTGGAAACCCGGCTCCGGCCGGGTTTTTTATTGCGCCGCAGCAACGCATGCACCAGCTTGTCTCATTTTGGATCCATTTTCGATCTGCGGATTCGACGCAACTTTCCACTCACGACCCAAAGTCGTGCGAAATTTATCTGCGTTAAAACCTGTATAAAACTTGATTCATCGCAACATTCCTCCAATTATTAAATTACTCAACGGCGTTACCGGAATGCGGAAATCAATTACGCATTTACTTCAATAATGTAAGTAATCCTACGGAGCCGTTTCTTGCCCGCGCATCCCAATCTCGCCGATTTGGCTGTCGGGACGGGAAGCGACCAATTCGCCAGCGTTGCGCGCCGGAACGGAACACGTATTCGACGATCACGAAAGCTCGCGTCACGGCGCAAGGGTAATCCGCGGGATGAATCATTTGTTTCACGAAGCGCCATGTGATTCAACGCGTCCTCCCTTCGCGACGAGACGTGGGGCTTGCGCAACGCTGCGCTGCAATAGGCACGGGCCGCCCGTCGGGCGGCCCGTTCGAACGTCTCGCAAGGCAGGCAAAGGGCCGTGCCCCACGTCGTTTGCACCGCTCAGGGGCAAGCCGCCTCAGCCCAGGTCGACGTAAACCTTGTCGGCCTCGATTCGGATCGGATAGATTTTCACCGCCTCGGTTAGCGGCGCGCACAGGGCGGCACCGGTCCGCACGTCGAACTTGCCCTGATGCAGCGGGCACTCGATCTCGTGGCCGTCCAGAAATCCGTCGCAAAGCCGGGCGTTCCCGTGGGTGCAGACGTTGTCGGTCGCGAACACCTCGCCATCCACGCCATACAGGGCGATCTCCCGGCCGGCCACCACCACGCCGATCACGTCGTCCTCGGGAATCGCGTCGCGCGGCGCCGCTTCCATCCAGTTTCCACTCATGTCGTTCCTCGCTTCAGATCGGGTAGATCAGCGAGTTGGGGATCATCTCGCTGTCGAAAATGCATTGGCGCGACGCGAACTTCCATCCCTCGCCGGTGCGCTTGATGACGTCCAGATACCGGCCGACCGACAGGATGTCGCTCAACTGATCCGGTTTGGTGCGAAATACGGCGTAGTTCGCCTCGACCTCGAGCGTATCGGCATCGCGCTCGCGAATCGACGGCAGGCCGATCACGTGCCGCTGGTAGTAGGGATCGTGAAACAGCGTGTCGCGAATCCCGTAGATGCGATCGCGCAACATGCCCTTGCTTTCGAACGAGAGCGTGGCGAGCGGCAGCCCCATGTCGTAGTTCTCGCGCGGCTGGATGCGATACACGCAATCGTCGAGAAAGAATTCGGGCCAGGCGTCCCATTGTTGGGCGTCGAGCGCCGCCGCGTAGGCTGCGTTGAGCTCGACCACGGCCTGAAAGGTTGTGAAATCCACCATCGGTCGTCTCCTCAAACGTCCATCAAACGGCGCCAATAGGCGTACATGCCGCGAATCAGCGTCTCGGTCACCATGTGGTCCGTGTTCTCCACGCCGGTGCCGCCCAGCTCGGCGATGACGCGGTGCCACGGCTTCTGCGCGAAGCCCTCCTGCGAGCACTCGATCGCCTCGCCGTCGTCGGCCGAAACGAAGCCTGCCGGCCCAAACAGGTTCGCCTGGCGCAAACGGCGCTGGGTCATTTCCTCGGTGTCGTCCTCGAAGCCAAAGTGTGTCCACACGAAGTCGAACGCATTGGGCCCGCGCGGCTGGATGTGGCGCGTCGACACCGAATTGACCTGTTGCTGGAGGATCACGCTGGGGAACAGTGTCATGAGCACGGCCGTCGGGCCCTTCCACCAGTCTTCCTGAACGATGTCGAGAAACCGCATGTCGTTGAGCGACATCGATTCCTTGAAACTCGACACGCCCGAGGTCACCTCTCCGCCACCGCCCTGGCCGCGCGTCGAAATCATGGCCGCGTGGCGACCTTGCGCGTCCATCACGAGACGCGACTTGTTATCGGCGCGCCACAGGCCGAACGTGACGAACCAGGTATGCGGCAGCCCCGGGTGATACGGGTCCTTGATGTTCTCCTGCATGAGCTTCCAGTTGCCCGGGATGCGCTGCTTGTTATAGCCCAGCAGTTTGAGCTTGCGCCCGTCGAACAACCGGTCGAAATAGGCGCAGATCTCGGGCCCGAGGAAGTCTTCGAGCGATTCGACCTCGTGATCGAACGACGCGAAGATCACGCCACCGCGCGTGGCGACCTTCAGCTTGGTCAACCCGTGCTCCTCGGGCTTGAAATCCTTCGGCATGCCGCCGTTGACCTTGCCGTCCTGCTTCACGCCCCGACGGAACGGCACGCCCTGAAGATTGCCCTTGAGGTCGTAGTTCCACTGGTGATACGGGCAATGGAAATCGGTGCGATTGCCGCGCTTTTCCCGACAGAACTTCATGCCGCGATGCGCACACACGTTCTCGACCACGTTGATGTCGCCCGTGGCGTCGCGCGTGACGATGACCGAGCGCTCGCCGATCACCGTGCGCTTGAAGTCGCCCGGCCCGGGCACCTCGGCCTCCAGCCCGACGTAGTTCCAGTGCTTGCGATAGAAGCACTGCTCGAGTTCCCGGCGATAGAGCTGCTCGTCCGTATAGACGCGAAACGGAATGCGGCTCGATCCCTCGCCAGGCCAGATGTCCGTTGCCGACTGGCTGTCGGACGGCGCCGGGTCGAACCCGGTCTGCGGTGTGGTACTCACGATTGTCTCCTTTGGGTATGCGAAATCCATCGATGCGGCGAAACGTCAGGCCGGTCGACGCTCACACGACGTGGTCGACAGCGCGCACGTGCACGTCCGCCGCCCGCCTGGGCCGAACGCCCTTTGCGCGACTAGGCGGCCTTGGCGTAGAACGCGTCGGCGTAGATATGCGCGCCGTCGATTCCGCGCTCGCGCAGCAATCGCGTGGCGGCCTCGACCATCGGCGGGGCACCGCACAGGTAGGCGCGCCATCCGCCCAGCGCATCGGGCGAGACGAAATCGGCCGCGATCGCCTCCGTCACGTGTCCGACACGAAATGCCTCGTCACACAGCGCACCCGCGTCGGCCGCCGCCGTGGTCGTCACCACGTGCAGGCGAATGCCCGCGTGCCGCGACGCGAGCTCGCGCAGCCACGCAAGACCGTACACGTCGTCAGGCGAACGGGCACCGACGTAGATTTCGATGCGATTGGTCATGCCGCGAGCGACCGCGCCGCGCACGATGGAGAGCACTGGCGCGAGCCCCGTCCCGCCAGCCACGCAAAGCATCGGCCCCGCATGGCGGGTACGCAGATACGACGTACCCAGCGGGCCGGATACGCGAACCGCATCTCCCACTTCGAGTTGCTCGGCGACGTAGCCGGTCACCGCGCCGCCCGGCACGCGGCGGATGTGAAACTCGAGCGTGTCGTCGGCGTCGAGTCCGGCCATCGAATACGGGCGGATATGCGCGGGCGTGAATTGCAGCGTGGCGTATTGCCCCGGCGAGAAGCTGAGCGGCTTCGCCGGCTTGAGGACCAGACGTTTGATATCGTGCGTGAGCGTTTCGATGGCGAGCACCGTCGCCTTGAGGATCTTCGCGGGATGCACGACGACTTCGTCGACTTCCGGCAACTCGATCTCGCAATCGCCATGCACCGTCGACTGGCAGGCCAGCACGTGGCGCTCGCCTTCGCCCTGGGAATGTTCGTCGTGGTGACGGTACTCGACCCCGTCGGCCTGGCGCACGTCGCCCGACAGGACCCGGCAACGGCATGTGCCGCATCGGCCGGACAGACAACTGTAGGAAATCGGGATCTGACGCTCGGTCAGCGTCTTGAGCAGGTTATCGCCAGGTGTGACCTCGAGGCGCTCGCCGAGCGGCTGCACGTGAACTTGCATGGGGGTTGTCTCCGTTCCGACGGTGCACTCGATGCACCGCGCATGGCGTTTCGACGCCGTTTGCAGACAGCATCGCGCAACCCTTGATATAAACCAATAGAATCTCGTTTATATGCCTCATAAATTCCAGTGATCTCACCGAACGACCCGGCACGCCCATGGACCTCCATTCCGTTGATCTGAACCTGCTGGTCGTCTTTCAGCACCTGTACAACGCAAGACGCGTGTCACGCGTGGCCGAGGCCCTGGGTGTTACGCAACCAGCGGTCAGCAATTCGCTCGCGCGCCTGCGCAAGCTGTTCAACGACGAGCTGTTCATCCGTACATCGCGCGGCATGCTGCCCACGCCGATGGCCGTCGCGCTGGCCGAGCCCATCGCGGCGGCGCTCGACGCCCTGCACGGCGTCTTCAACCGTCAGCTTGCCTTCGATCCGGCGACCAGCCGGCGCGCGTTCCGGATCGCCATGACGGACATCGGCGAGGTGCACTTCCTGCCGAAACTCATGCATGCGCTGGGCGAGCGGGCGCCGGGGATCACCGTCAGCACCGTGCGTAATACGGCGGTGAATCTGCAGGAGGAAATGGCGGCCGGTCAGGTCGACCTCGCGGTGGGGCATTTGCCGGATCTCACGGCAGGCTTCTTCCAGCGGCGGCTCTTCCGCCAGAAATATGTCTGCATGTTCCGGCCGGGACATCCTCTGGATCGACCGAAGCAGACGCGGATGACGCGCGAAGATTTCGAACGCGCCGAGCAGGTGATGGTGGTCGCCGCGGGCACCGGACACGGCCAGGTCGACGAATTCATGGCACGCGCCCACGTGCATCGCAACATCCGGCTGCGCGTGCCGCACTTCGTCGCGCTGGCCGACATCCTGCATGCGACCGACCTGATTGCCACCGTGACCGAAAAGTTTGCCCAGCGAAGCGCGCAGCACTTCGGCCTGCGTTACGTCGACCACCCGCTCGACGTGCCCGACGTCCAGATCAACCTCTTCTGGCACGCCCGGTATCATCAGGAACCGGCAAGCCAATGGATGCGCACGCTGCTGTTCGAACACTTCTCGGAGTGAGCGTCGCCGAGCGCGGCATCGGCCCACGCCCCATGTTGGGCGCGTCGGCGGCGCCGACGTCGCGGCCACGGGCTTGCGCGCGCGGCACGCGACCTGCCGGGCCACGACTCAGGCGTTGAATCCGCCGTCGATGGTGAGACTCGCGCCGGTCACGAACCCTGCCTCCTCGCTCGCGACATATGCCACCATCGCCGCGATTTCCTCGGGGCGGGCGTGGCGCTTGAGCGCCATCAGATCGTGCATCGCCCCCGCGAAATCGCCGGCAGCCGGATTCATGTCGGTGTTCGTCGGCCCCGGTTGCACGTTGTTCACGGTAATGCCTCGCGGACCGAGATCGCGCGCCATCCCTTTGACCAGCCCGACCAGCGCGGCCTTGCTCATCGCGTAGGTCGCACCGCCGGCGAACGGCATGCGCTCGGCGTTGCACGAGCCGATGTTGATGATGCGCCCGCCCTCGCCCATGTGCGCAAGCGCCGCCTGCGATGCGATGAACACGGCGCGCACGTTGACGTTGAGCATGCGGTCGAACTCTTCGACCGGAATGTCCGCGATCGATGCCATGGAAAACACACCGGCGTTGTTCACGAGAATGTCGATCCTGCCGAACCGAAGCGCCGCCTCATTCACCGCTTGCGTCAATGCGGCGGCGTCGCCCGCGTCGGCATGCAAGGCAAGCGCGCGCCCGCCCGAGGCCTCGATTTCAGCGACCAGATCCTCGGCGGCCGCCCTCGATCCCTTGAACGTGAACGCGACGGCCGCGCCGCCGTCGGCCAGTCGCCGCACCACGGCCGCGCCAATCCCGCGCGAGCCCCCCGTCACGAATGCCACCTTGCCTTGAAAGTTCGTTGCCATGTCATTGCTCCACTGGGTTGAGAAGTGGAGCCAGTATGATTGGCGAATTACATCTCAACTAGACGATAATACCGATCATCAATTTCAACCAATTGGAACAGGTGAGCGATGGATGCCATGCATCTGATCGAGTCTTTCGTGCTCAGCGCCCGCGCCGGAAGTTTTTCCGCCGCCGCGCGCCGGTTGGGGATGACGCCCGCAGCCGTGAGCAAGAATGTGGCGCGTCTGGAGGCGCAACTCGGTTTGCGCCTGTTTCACCGCAGCACGCGCAGCCTGACGCTCACGGCGGGCGGCGATCGGTTCCTGCTCGACGTCGACGCGCCATTCGCGGCGCTGACCGACGCGTTTGCCCGCGCCGCCGAGCGCGAGAGCGCGCCATCCGGCATGCTCAAGGTCAGCGTGGCGCACGCGTTCGGGCGTCAGTACCTCTTGCCGTTGCTCGGCGACTTTCTCGCCCGCTACCCTGAGATCGTGCCCGACTGGCGCTTCGACAACCGAAGCGTGGATGTCGTGGCCGAAGGCTTCGATGCCGCCATCGGCGGCGGGATCGAGCTCACGCCCGGTGTGATCGCGCGACGGCTCGCGCCAACCTATGCGGTCATCTGTGCGTCGCCCGGCTATATGGCCGAACGCGAGACACCCGTGCATCCGTCCGCGCTGGCGTCGTTCGATGCCGTGATCCGGCGCTCCGGTGCGACCGGGCGGCTGCGCGCCTGGGACTTGCGCAACGCGCTGGGCGAGCGCGTCAACATCGAGCCGCGCACGCGCATGATCTTCGACGATCCCGAGGCGATGGCGCACGCGGTTGCGCTCGGCTACGGGGTCGCACTGCTGCCGATGCCGCATGCGGCGCCATTGCTCGCGTCGGGTCGCATTCGCAGACTTCTGCCGGGATGGTACGAAGAGTACGGCGGCGTGTTCATCTATTACTCGAACAAGAAGCAGCTTCCCCTGCGCACCCGGGTCTTCGTCGATCACGTGGTGCAGGCTTTCGAGGCGCAGCGTCTGGCCGCATGCTTCGACGGTCGGTGATGCGCCCACGGCGCCGCGCCTTGCCTTGTGCGCGTGCGTGCACTGTAATGGAAGCATCTTGCCGACGGCAGGCAGGAGCGAGGAGAACGCTCCGCGTCGGCAGTCAAGGGGGGTGGGAGATCCGCCATGGATACCACCAAGACCGCATGGCGCGCGATGGCCCTGGCCATGCTTGCGCTGGCACCTGGCGCGCCGCGCGCTCAGTCAACGCTTCCCCCGTATCCTCCGAAGGAAATCACGCTTACGGTTGCCGCCGGCGAGAAGGCAGCGATCTGGGTGCAGCCCAACTACAGCGTGCTTTGCCGCTCGCTCGGCCAGCCAACGTTCGAACTCGACTCGACGCCCACGCTCGGCGAAGTGATCCCCGAATGGATCGACTACACGGTGCCGGCCGGGCAGCGCTGCGAAAGCATGCGATTTCCCGGCATGGTGGTCTGGTACCAGGCCGGGAAATCGCCCGGCACCGACGTGGTCACCTGGACCGTAGGCTTCCCACGCGAACTCGGCAGCCACACCCCCACCACCGGCGACCACCGCGTAACGACGACGATCGTCGTGAACTAGCCGACGCGACGCGCAGGACGGCTCGGAATTGCCGGGCGGTTCGCTGCGAAGCGCTTGCGTTCGACGTCAATAAAAAAACCCCGCCTAATCCAATCGGTGGCGGGGTTGTTCAGCGATCCGAAATATTGGATTACATGTTCTCGATCATCACCTGACCGAAGCCTGAACAGGACACTTGCGTCGCGCCTTCCATGAGACGGGCAAAATCATAGGTGACCTTCTTCGAGAGGATCGACTTCTCCATCGACGCGATGATCAGGTCCGCCGCTTCCGTCCATCCCATATGGCGCAGCATCATCTCCGCCGAGAGGATTTCCGACCCTGGATTGACGTAGTCCTTGCCAGCGTATTTCGGCGCCGTGCCGTGCGTGGCTTCGAACATCGCGACTGAATCCGACAGGTTCGCGCCCGGCGCGATACCGATGCCCCCGACCTGCGCCGCGAGCGCATCGGAAATGTAATCGCCGTTCAGATTCAGCGTGGCGATCACGTCGTACTCGGCCGGACGCAGCAGAATCTGTTGCAGGAACGCGTCGGCAATCGAATCCTTGATCGTGATCTCCTTGCCGGTCTTCGGGTTCTTCACCTTGCACCACGGCCCGCCGTCGATCTCCGTCGCACCGAATTCGTTCTTGGCGAGCGCGTACCCCCAATCGCGGAACCCGCCCTCCGTGAACTTCATGATGTTGCCCTTGTGCACGAGCGTCACGCTGTCGCGGTTATTGTCGATCGCGTATTGAATGGCCTTGCGTACCAGGCGCTCCGTGCCCTCGCGCGAAACCGGCTTCACACCGATGCCGGAGGTTTCCGGAAAGCGGATCTTGGTGACGCCCATTTCATTTCGCAAAAACGCGATCAGCTTCTTCGCCCCCGCCGATTCCGCCTCCCACTCGATGCCGGCGTAGATGTCCTCCGAGTTCTCGCGGAAGATCACCATGTTGATCTTCTCGGGGTGTCGCACCGGCGACGGAACGCCCTTGAAGTACTGCACCGGACGCAGGCAGACGTACAAGTCGAGTTGCTGGCGCAACGCCACGTTGAGCGATCGGATGCCGCCCCCCACCGGTGTCGTCAACGGCCCCTTGATCGACACGACATAGTCCTTCACGGCCTGCATCGTTTCGTCGGGCAGCCACACATCGGGGCCATAGATGCGCGTGGACTTTTCTCCCGCGTAGACTTCCATCCAGCTGATCCTGCGCTTGCCGCCATAGGCCTTTTCCACGGCCGCATCGACGACCTTGAGCATCACCGGCGTAATGTCCACGCCCGTGCCGTCTCCCTCGATGTACGGGATGATCGGGTTGTCCGGCACGTTGAGCGAGAAATCCTTGTTGACGGTGATCTTCTCGCCGGCCGGTACCTTGATGTGCTGATACGACATGGTGGGGCTCCAATGGAAAAATCGGACTGCGCTCGCCAAATGCGCCCGGGGGAACGCTCGACGTATTTCGTCCCTATTGTAGTCACTGCATCGTAAAGTGCGCGTGACGCAAGGCAAGTCTTATATAAGACATAAGACTTACGTTCCCGATTATGCATTAACATGGCGGGGCTGGCCAGCAGGTCGAGAACGCATATTGCGTTCAGATGCCCTGCCGCATGGCGGGCATGTTCGTCGGCACTCTCCGATTTTGCGCTACCGGTATGACACTTCTCGCACTCAACAAACCCTTCGGCACGATCTGTCAGTTCTCGCCGCATCCCACCCGCCCGACACTCGCCGAATGCATCGCGCAGCCCGGGGTGTATCCGGCGGGTCGCCTCGATGCCGACAGCGAAGGACTGCTGCTGCTCACCGACGATGGTCGCCTTCAGGCGCGGATCGCCGAACCGGAACGTAAGTTGCCCAAGACCTATTGGGCGCAGGTCGAAGGGGCTTACGAAGAAACGGCTGTCGCTCGCCTGCGCGCCGGTCTCGATCTGGGCGATTTCGTCACACTGCCCTGCGACGCCCGCGAGATTCCCGAGCCGCAGGCGCTATGGCCTCGCCATCCGCCCATCCGCTATCGCGCGAGCATTCCGACCCACTGGCTGGAGATCACGCTGGTCGAAGGCAAGAACCGTCAGGTCAGACGCATGACGGCCGCCGTGGGCAAACCGACCCTGCGACTTGTGCGCGTGGCCATCGGTCCGGTCGACGTCTTCGCGCTGAATGTGGCGCCAGGACAATGGTGCGAACTGCCGCAACAAATACTTACACTCTCCGGTCAACGCCGCGATCGCTCATCTCGTTGAGGGAACAGGTGCGCAACATACGCACCACGAACTGAAACGAGGAAACCAAGTCATGAACAAACTGCTGCTCGCATTGACCGCCGGCCTGATCGTGTCCGGCGCCGCGATGGCCCAACAATCGGCGCCGGCCACGGCGCCTGTCGCACCGGCGGCACCTGCAGCGGCAGCGCCCGCTCCGGCGGCACCGGCAGCGGCTACCCATGCCGCTCCGGCGAAGAAGGCCAAGCACAAAAAGCATCACCACAAGAAGACCGGCAAGAAGGCTGTCCAACCCCCGGTCGGTAACAAGCCGTAATACTTGTGTTCGAAAAAAACTGCGGGTGGGTTGTCAACCGATGTTCTGAACGGACGTTAAAGGAGATGACTCACTTCGCGGGTCAACGAGTACATCACCCCAACATCGAGCTTCAACGAGGAATCTCATGAAAAAACTGATCGCTGCCCTGGTCGCTGGCCTGTTCGCAACTGGCGTGTTCGCTCAAGCTTCGGCTCCGGCCGCTGACGCGGGTGCTGCTCCGGCCGCCGCAAGCAAGCCGGCTGCAAAGAAGAAGTCGACGCACAAGAAGTCGCACAAGAAGTCGGCAAAGAAGGCTTCAGCTGCTGAAGCGCCGGCCGCTGCCAGCAAGTAAGTCCCGCGTGGCGCAGCATGTCTGCGCAACGTGCGGTAACAAGCAGGTTGCTCTCGCAACCTGCTTTTTTTTCGTCCGGCGGCTACAATGATTCGCCTTCCTCTGACGTTCCCCCGATCTTTCAGGAGTCGTTCGTGATCCGGATTTCACGTCAACTGGCCGCGCTTGCCGCCAGCGCCGCGTTTGCCGCCTCCGCCGCCGTCATGGCCCTTGCGCCGACGAGCGCCGTCGCGCAGATCAAACAACCCGGTCAGTTTCCCACCGTCCAGCTTTCCGCCGGCATGTATCTGATCAAGGCTGAAGTGGCCGCGAACGAAGCCGATCGCGAGCAGGGTCTGATGTATCGCAAGACCATGCCCGACAACGCCGGCATGCTGTTCGTGTTCGAACAACGTGCCGGTCACTGCTTCTGGATGAAAAACACCGACCTGCCGCTGTCCATCGCCTTTCTCGCCGACGACGGCACGATCGTGAACATCGAGGACATGGCCCCGCAGACCGAAGATAACCACTGCCCGCGTGCCGCCGTGCGCTACGCGCTCGAAATGAACCAGGGCTGGTTCAGGAAGCGGGGCATTGGACCGGGCATGAAGATCTCCGGCCTCCCGCGCTGATCGTCGGGATGCCGGGGGGCGCGCTCAGCGCGCGCCGCTCGATACGCCGAGCGCGGATGTGAGTGATCGTTCGAGAAAGCGGTCGAGCAGCCACGGATCGAAGTGACGCCCCCGTTCGGCGAGCATCGCACCGACGATTTGCGTCGGGCTGAGCGCGGCCCGATAAGGCCGATGACTCGCGAGCGCATCGAACACGTCGACGATGGCAACGATACGCCCCGCCAGCGGGATGCGATTTCCCGACAGCCCATGCGGATACCCGAGGCCGTCGTAACGCTCGTGATGGGTGAGCGCCACGGAGGCGGCCAGTTCGCACGCCGCCCCGCCAATGGCGCGAAGCATGTCGGCGCCGAGCCGGGGATGCATCCGCATCACCTGCGTCTCGTCGGGCGACAGCTTGCCCGGCTTTTCCAGAATCGTATTGGGAATGCAGAGCTTGCCCGTGTCATGCAGCGCCGCCGCGAGGCCGAGCGCCTGCGCCTCCACGGCGGGCAATTCCAGCGACTTCGCGAAACGCCACGCGAGCGTACCCACGCGCCACATGTGAGTGGCGGTACCACCACGCTTGTGTTCGGCCAGACGGAACAACGTCCATGCAGCACTCGGCAAACTGCGCATGAGCCGGGCATCGGCGAGCCGGCTCCGGTACGGCGCGACGGGCCGGGGGTCTACCGCTGCCACCTCCGGGCCCGCGCGGTGCGCATGGCGCTCGGGAAGGGGATCAACGGAAGGATCACAAGCGGTTGGCGCAGGGTCTGGCATAAGTCGTTCTTCGCGTTTGGAGCTCTCACTCTATCGAGGGTCGCATCGCCAAACGTTGATGTCGATCAAGTCCACCTCACATCCGCGCGATCCTGCAACCGCTGAAAACGAAAAAAGCCCACCGCAAGCGGTGGGCTTTTCGATTGCCGGCAGCGTCGCGCGCTCGGGTTGGGCGCCTGACGCGGCATCGCGTCACGAACCGCACATCGGAGTGCGCGATTCGCCATTGTCGACCGGCAAAGTCCGGGACGTTCGATTACGCGAAGTTCTTCGCGGCGAAATCCCAGTTAACCAGCGTCCAGAATGCCTCGGCAAACTTCGGACGGGCGTTGCGGTAGTCGATGTAGTAAGCGTGCTCCCACACGTCGATCGTGATGATCGGCTTGTCGGTCGTGGTGAGCGGGGTTGCGGCGTTGCTCGTGTTCACGATGTCGAGCGAACCGTCGGCCTTCTTCACCAACCACGTCCAGCCCGAACCGAAGTTGCCCACGGCCGACTTCGTGAAGGCTTCCTTGAAGGCGTCGAACGAACCCCACTTGGCATCGATGGCCTTGGCCAGATCGCCAGCCGGTGCGCCGCTGCTCTTGGGCGTCAGGGTGTTCCAGAAGAAGGTGTGGTTCCACACCTGGGCTGCATTGTTGAACACGCCGCCCGACGACTTCTTGATGATGTCTTCGAGGCTGGCGTTTTCGAATTCGGTGCCCTTGATCAGGTTGTTCAAGTTGGTCACATAGGCTTGGTGGTGCTTGCCGTAGTGATACTCCATCGTTTCCTTGGAGATGGTCGGCGCCAGTGCATCGATGGCGTACGGCAGTTCAGGGAGCTTGTGTTCCATGGCAATTGTCCTTTGTGCTCTGAGGGGAACCCGATTTGCGTTATCCGGAGCCATCGATTCTAGGGCAGATGCGATAACCCCGCAAACCCAACGGGTACTTGGCTTCCCGCAATGTGCCCGTCGAATGTGACGATTGTTTGCCGATCCCGGCCAATCGACGCACGATCCCTGCGATTTGGCAGATTCCCCGAACCGGCCACGCCTAAAAAGTATCGTCTAGCCTGACTTGAACGTCACCAATGCCGACATCGGCCGCGCCTTGCGCCAAATGCATCGTGACCTGCTGGCCGCGTTGCAGCCGACGGGGGTCGCGCAGCGGTTGCCCCCTGGCATCGAGCACCGCGGCATAACCGCGCTGCAGCGTTCGACGCGGATTGAGCAGTTCAAGCTGGGCCCTGGCATCGGTCAGACGCTGCGATGTGCGCTCGGCGCGGCGCGACATGGCACTCTGCATGCGCTGTCCAAGCAATGCCACGCGTTCATGTTGCGACGCAATATCCGGCACGGCGCGCGCCAGCCGCAGGCGCAACATCTCGAAGCGGCCCCGACGTTGCGCCAACGGGCGCTCCAGTGCGTGCCGCATGCGATCGGACAAGTGCGCGAGCTCGCCGCGCTGACGCGCCAGACGTTCGCGCGGCGACACCAACCCGCGCGACAGGCTGTCGAGTTGCTGGGCGCGCTGCTCGAGCGTACGCCACATGGCGCGCGTAAGACGCTGGCGCTCGCGGTCGACCTCGCGCAGGCATTCGTCGCGCGCGGCACTGATGAGTTCGGCGGCCGCCGTCGGCGTGGGCGCCCGCACATCGGCCACGAAGTCCGCAATGGTGAAATCGGTTTCGTGCCCCACGCCCGAGACGACCGGCAGTTCGCTTCGCGCAATCGCGTGCGCCAGCACTTCCTCGTTGAAAGCCCAGAGGTCTTCGATCGAGCCGCCGCCGCGGCACAGCAGGATGGTATCCACCTCGCGACGGGCGTTGGCGATGTCGAGCGCGGCGGCGAGGCGGGCCGCGGCGTCGGCGCCCTGCACCGGGGCGGGATAGACCACGACCGCGACGTGTGGCGCACGCCGCGCCAGCGTCGTCAATACGTCGCGCAGCGCGGCGGCTTGCAATGACGTCACGACGCCAACGCGACGTGCGTACTTTGGCAACACGCGTTTTCGGGCGGCATCGAAGAGCCCTGCCGCGGCGAGCTTTTCCTTGAGTCGCAGGAACGCCTCGTACAGGTTGCCCTGTCCGGCGCGACGGATAGCCTCCACGTTGAGTTGCACTTCGCCGCGTGGCACATACATCGAGAGCAAGGCGCGAACTTCGACGCGATCGCCCTCTTTCGGCATGAAATCGGCATGCTGCGCGCGGCCGCGGAACATCACGCAGCGCATCTGCGCCTGGGCGTCCTTGATGGAAAAATACCAATGACCGCTGGCCGCGCGCGTGAAGTTCGAGATCTCGCCGCTGACCCAGGCCAGAGGGAAGCTCCGCTCGAGCACGCCGGCCACGGCTTTGTTCAGATCTGAAACACTTAGCACGCGATCCGCACCACCGGTGGGCCGGGCGTCGTCGAAAGATGGGTTCATGCGCGTTGGCTGACGAAAAACTGTCCACAGGCCCGCTAATTTAAGGGTTTTCGCGCGCGAACGCCCGACATTTCCCGCTCGGACAATCTAAACCCTTGATTTCTCTGGCTTTCCGAGATGAATCCGGACCGTCTCAAAGACGGGTTTCGGTACCGTGGCCAAGATATGTCCCGAGGCGCGGACATGTGCACATAGTTATCCACAGGCTTGCGCGGGTTTTCCGGGATTCGTGAGCTTGCGGTGGTGTTCATTTCTGAAACAGCTCACTGCGCATTTTTTAATCACGAACCAAAAAGCGCCGCTGCGTCAAAGAGTTGTCGGATGTATCCCACGGTTGTCCACATCCTTGTGCTCGTGCAATGTGGAAAACGGTGCTTGCCCATCCCCACCCTGCACGCTACAGTGCGGACTCGTTTGCCCATCCCCCGCAACAAGCAAGAGGTCGTCTTTGTTTGCCGTCATCCAGGCCGCCGGCTGGCCCATCTGGCCACTTCTCATCGCCTCCGTCATCGCTCTCGCACTGATCGTGGAGCGCGCCCTGTCGCTGCGCCGCGCACGCGTGCTGCCCGCGGGCATTCTCGAGAACGCGATCACGCTCGCCCGCCGTGGCGCCAAGCAGGAGGCCACCGAGGCGCTGGCGCGTGGGTCCCTGCTCGGGCGCGTGCTCGCCACGGGCGTGCGCTACGTCGCCCACAATCCACAGGGGCCGCGCGACGCCGCGAAGGAAGCCCTCGAGGAGACCGGGCGCGCCGTCGCGCATGAACTCGAGCGGTTTCTGCCGGCGCTCGGCACCATTGCGTCGATCGCCCCGCTGATGGGACTGTTCGGCACGGTCGTCGGCATGATCGAAATCTTCGGCTCGCAAGACGCCACGGGGACCGACCCGGCGCAGCTCGCGCACGGCATCTCGGTCGCGCTTTACAACACGGGGTTCGGCCTGATGATCGCGATTCCCGCGATGATCTTCTACCGCTATTACCGCACACGCGTCGACGCCTTCCTGGTGGAACTCGAGACGCAGGCGGTCCATTTTCTCGATGCCACGCTGCCGCGGCACTGACCCGAGAGTTGCGCGATGAATTTCCGTCGAGGCCTCTCCACACGCGACGAGCCCGAGATCAATCTGATCCCGCTCATCGACGTGCTGCTGGTCATCCTGATCTTTCTGATGGTCACGACGACCTATACGCGTTACACCGCGCTCAAGGTCAATCTGCCGACGGCCGACGCGGAGAAGGCTGTGGTGCCGCCGCGCCAGATCGTGGTGTCGGTCGGTGCGGACGGCAGCTACGCCATCGACCGGCACGCGCTCGCACAGCGTGACGTGGCCAGCCTGACAGCGGCGCTGCGCCAGGCCGCCGGGCCGGCGAGCGACGCTGCACAAGCGCCTGTCATCATCATCAACGCCGATGCGAAAAGCAGCCATCAGTCGGTCATCAACGTAATGGAGGCCGCACGCGAAGCCGGGCTATCGCGACTGACCTTCGCTGCGCGCGCCACAACGGCGCGCCCGTCCCGATGACTTCGCCTGCGCACCGCGCCGCGCAAGGTGCGCGCGCCCGTGCGCTGGTGCCGCGCCTGTCGGGCGCGCTGGTGCACTGGGTCGACATGCAATGGCAGCGGCGCGGCGCCGTCGCGTGGCTGCTGTGGCCGCTGTCATGCATCTTCGGAGCGATCGCCGCATGGCGACGTCTGAGTTTTCGCCGCGGCTGGAAGACGTCGACGCGCCTGCCCGTGCCTGTCGTCGTGATCGGCAATCTCACGGTGGGTGGCACCGGCAAGACGCCGACCGTCATTGCACTGGTGAGCGCATTGCGCGCACACGGGTACACGCCGGGCGTGCTGTCGCGCGGCTATGGGGCACGGCTTTCACACCCGACCGAAGTGAGCCCGTCGGCGCGCCCCGAAGCGGTCGGCGACGAACCGCTGCTCATCGCCAGGCGCACGGGCGCTCCGGTGTGGGTCTGGCCGGCGCGCGTCGAAGGAGGACGCGCGCTGCTCGCCGCGCACCCCGAGTGCGATGTCATTCTTTGCGACGACG
This sequence comes from Pandoraea sp. E26, assembly GCF_000681415.1. Taxonomy (NCBI): domain Bacteria; kingdom Pseudomonadati; phylum Pseudomonadota; class Betaproteobacteria; order Burkholderiales; family Burkholderiaceae; genus Pandoraea; species Pandoraea sp. E26. The sequence goes on along the minus strand of NZ_AYXJ01000030.1, from coordinate 208,935 downwards.
GGCTTCAACACTATGCATTGGCCCGCGACGTCGAAATCGCGGTGTTCGACCATCGCCTCGGCGGCAACGGGTTCCTGCTGCCGGCGGGTCCGCTGCGCGAACCGCTCTCACGAACGCGCGACGCCAATCTGATCAACGACCCGTACGGCAGGACATTGCCGGCCTGGCCCAACACCTGGCGCCTGACGCTGTCGCTGGGCGACGCGTGGTGCGTGAGCCAGTCGTCGCTCACCCGGCCGCTTTCGCACTTCCGCGGCAAGCGAGTGCTGGCGGCCGCCGGTATCGGCGCCCCGGAGCGATTCTTCGCGGCGTTGCGCAGCGCGGGCCTGCAGATCGAGACGCTCGCCCTGCCCGATCATTACGACTTCGCCACGAATCCGTTCGATGGCCTGGCGGCCGATACCATCCTGATCACCGAAAAGGATGCAGTAAAATGCGTCACCTGGTCCGACCCGCGTGTGTGGGCCGTGCCTGCCGAGGCAGCGCTCGATGCGCGTCTCGTATCACTGGTAGTGGAGAAATTGCGTGGACAACCGACTGTTTGAGATTCTCGTCTGCCCGTTGTGCAAGGGTCCCCTGGAGTACGACAAGAAAGCCCAGGAGCTGATTTGCCACGCCGACAAGCTCGCTTATCCGATTCGTGACGGCATTCCCGTCATGCTGGCCGACGAAGCACGTCAGTCCGTCGAAGGCACGCCCGTGCCGCCGAGCGACGACCTGTCCGCATCGTGAGCGCCGCCGCTGCCGTCGACTTCGTCGCCGTGGTGCCGGCCCGGCTCGCGTCGACGCGCCTGCCGAACAAGCCGCTTGCCGATATCGGCGGCAAGCCGATGGTCGTACGCGTGGCCGAACGGGCGCGCGAGTCAGGCGCGCGCCAGGTCGTCGTGGCAACCGACGCGCAAAGCGTTGCCGACGCCGTCTCGGCCCATGGCTTCAGCGTTGCCTTGACGCGCGCCGATCACCCCACGGGCACCGACCGCCTGGCAGAAGTCGCCGTGCAACATGGCTGGTCCGACGACACCATTGTCGTCAACGTGCAGGGCGACGAACCGCTCATCGATCCGCGCCTCGTGCATGCGGTAGCGGCCCACCTGGCGGCCCATCCCGAATGTGCGCTCTCGACCGCGGCACATCCGATCACCGAGAACGCCGAGATCTTTTCCCCGAATGTCGTCAAGGTCGTGCTCGATGCACACGGCCGCGCGCTCTATTTTTCCCGCGCCCCCATTCCCTGGTCGCGCGACGCATGGTCGGCCGGGCTCGCACACACGGCAACGTTGCCCGCAGCCAGCACCCCGATCTTGCGTCACATCGGACTGTATGCCTACCGGGCGAAATTCCTGCGCAGCTATCCGGGCCTGCCTCAGGCACCGATCGAGACCGCCGAATCGCTCGAACAACTGCGCGCGCTATGGCATGGCGAGCGCATTGCGGTACTCGTCACCGAGGACGCACCGCTGCCGGGCGTCGATACCGCCGAGGACCTCGAGCGGGTTCGCGCGCTGCTGAAAGGCTGATGCAAGGCGTCTGACGCAAGGCGCCTGCGACAGTCGCCAACGCGGCGCGATGGGCGGGTGATGGGCGGGTGATGGGCGTGCGATAGGCCTGCGATAGACACGCAACTTGGCGGCGGCCGGGCGCTGAAATGGCCGGCGACGCGAATCCCCATGCCTGCGCGCGCCGCGGTTCACCGGTCCTGCGCACTGCGAGGTCCGTACCGGAATTCATACCGGCGCGCCGCGCATCCATCGGCAAAACGCCGCCGGGCGGGTACGTCGTGGCATAATCGCTCTGATTCTCGCGAGCAGACCCCGGTCGTGCGCGCGTCGCGCCTTGCCGAGCGCGGCGCCGGCGCGAGGTGAGGTTGGCCGGTCAACGGACCCGCAACCCGCTGCCGATCGCCGGAAAATGTCTGCCTGCCGCACGCACAGCATTCACAAATCACAAACTTTCAGGAGTCATCGATGCGTCTGATTTTGTTGGGGGCACCCGGGGCCGGCAAGGGCACCCAAGCCACGTTCATCAAAGAAAAATTCGGCATCCCGCAAATCTCGACCGGCGACATGTTGCGCGCCGCGATCAAGGAAGGCACCCAACTCGGTCTCGAGGCCAAGCGCTTCATGGACGCCGGCGATCTCGTGCCGGACGCCGTGATCATCGGCATGGTGCGTGAGCGCCTGACGGCCGACGACTGCAAGAACGGTTACCTGTTCGACGGCTTCCCGCGCACGATCGCGCAAGCCGAAGCCATGAAGGAAGCGGGTGTGGCCATCGACTACGTGCTCGAAATCGACGTGCCGTTCGACGAGATCATTACCCGCATGAGCGGCCGTCGCACGCACCCGGCCTCGGGTCGCACGTATCACGTCAAGTTCAACCCGCCGAAGGTGGAAGGCAAGGACGACGTGACGGGCGAGCCGCTCGTGCAGCGCGACGACGACAAGGAAGAGACCGTGAAGAAGCGTCTGGCCGTGTACGAATCGCAGACCAAGCCGCTCGTCGCCTATTATTCCGATTGGGCCAAGCACGGCAGCCAGGGCGCAATCGTCGAGGCGCCGCAATATCGCAAGATCTCCGGCCAGGGCAGTGTGGACGAGATCCGTGCACGCGTGTTCGACGCGCTGAAGTAAGCGCGCCAACGCCTGTGGTCGACGACATGGCCCGGCCCTGTCGACGCCGCGCAGGCAACCGCAACGCCATGAAAAAGGCGGCCAGTGCAGACTTGGCCGCCTTTTTTGCCAAAGGAGGATGACGCATGGAAATTCAGGGCAATGTGTTTCTGATCACCGGTGGCGCCTCGGGGCTCGGCGCGGCGGCAGCGCGATGGCTCGCCGGACTTGGGGCGAAAGTCGTGCTTGCCGACGTGAACGTCGCCGAAGGCGAGGCGCTCGCGGAAAAGCTCGGCGGCAAGTTCGTCAAATGCGATGTGACCCGCGAGGATGACGGCAAGGCCGCCGTCGCCACGGCGCAAGCGCTCGGCACGTTGCGAGGTCTCGTCAATTGCGCGGGCATCGCAATCGGGAGCAAGACCGTGGGCCGCGACGGCCCACACCCGCTCGACGCCTTCTCGCGCGTCATCCAGATCAACCTGATCGGCACCTTCAACATGATTCGCCTCGCCGCCACGGCCATGAGCCAGGGCGAGCCCAACGGCGAAGGCGAGCGCGGCGTGATCGTCAATACCGCTTCGGTCGCTGCCTTCGACGGCCAGATGGGTCAGGCCGCGTATGCTGCGTCCAAGGGCGGGGTCGCGAGCCTGACGCTGCCCGTCGCACGTGACCTGTCGCGCAGCGGCATCCGCGTGATGACCATCGCCCCCGGCATCTTCGAGACGCCCATGATGCTCGCCATGCCCGCCGAGGTGCAGGCGTCGCTTGGCCAGATGGTGCCGTTTCCGCCCCGACTCGGGAAACCGTCGGAGTACGCCATGCTCGTGGAGCAGATCGTGCGCAACCCCATGCTCAACGGCGAAGTCATCCGTCTGGACGGCGCGATCCGGATGCAACCGAAGTAAGCACCCGCGCGAGGCGCGCGATCCCCGGCGCACCTTGACGCACCGCAACACGCCGTCACCCGGACTGTGACTACAATGGAATGCCGATCGCCACCGCGCTCGGTCCCGACGCCGGACGAAACACCGGCGCCCTCGTGTTCTTCCCGTCCCCCCGAGGCAGGAGGCTGGCATGAAATCACTGGCGCAACAGATGTCGTTCTACCAGCGCTATCACCGCAGTCCCAAGAACCGTCTCACGCATTTCTTCGGCGTTCCCATGATCATCCTTGCCGTGATGCAGGCGCTGTCATGGGTGCCGCTCGGCCCGAGCGGACTGAATCTGGCGCACGTGGTCATGCTGGTGCTGCTGTCGTACTACTTCATTCTCGACGTTCCCCTCGCACTGGCGATGACAGCGTTCTTCGCCGTATTGCTGGCCGTGACGCAACATCTCGCACGCCTGCCATGGACGTGGGCGCTCGCGGTGTTCGGGGTCCTGTTCGTGGGCGGCTGGATCATTCAGCTGATCGGCCATCATTTCGAAGGACGCAAACCGGCGCTGCTCGACAACTTCTTCCAGATCTTTATCGCGCCCATGTTCCTGATGGCCGAAGTGTTCTTCCATTTCGGCTACAAGCCCGGACTGCAGCGACGCGTGCAGGAGCTGGCCGCGCAGTCCGCCTGACGCCCGTCACCGGCACTGCCCGGCTCCCGGCTCCCGGCCCCCGCTCGCCGCGCAACGCTGCGGAGGCGGGAGGCTCGCGAAAAGCAAAACGCCAGTCGATGCCGACTGGCGTTTTTTTCGCGGTGCAGGACGAAACCGGCGTGCGCCAGTCGTCGGTCATCGTCGTCAGCCATGACCGCCGGGACGTCGACTCAGATCGTCGAGCACTTGCCGGATGGCGTCGCCGTCCTCCGCCTCCGGACGCATACTCAGGTAGTACTCGAGATCGTCCTGCGCCGGACGTACCAGCCCGAGCCGGGCGTACGCCAACCCCCGGTCGCGTTTTTCGACGGGATGGTCAGGCAGCACGAGCACCATGCGCTCCTGCACCGCCAGCAAACGCTCCCAACGCTCGTTCTGCGTATAGATAGCCCGCAGATTGCGCAGCATCCTGGCGAGGATTTCACGCGGCGTGGCGGGCTCCAGAAACGGGTGGAGCAATGCCCATAACGCTAACTCCTGAATCGGCTCGGCACTTTCGTCCCGGTAGTGCTTCAGATACGGCTCGACCATTTCGAGCAAACGCTGCGGCGAGAGCGAATTGCCGGAGAGCGGGTCGATGACCACGTCGCCGGCCGGCACCGCCAGGCGCAACAGAAAATGTCCGGGGAACGACAGGCCGCGCAGCGGCAGGCCAATCTGATGCCCGATCTCCATGCACAGCACCGCCAGCGAAATCGGAATGCCGCGCCGGCGGTCCAGCACGATGTGCAGATGGCTGTTGTCCGGGTCGTAGTAGTCGTTCTGGTTGACGGCGAACCCGAGTTCGCGAAAGAAAAAATGGTCCAGCAACTGGAGCTTTTGCAGCGGCCCGGCGTCGGGCGGCAACCGCCGTGACAGGCGTGCGGCGAGCGCGTCGATCTGGGTAAGCGTGCCCTGCACGTCGAGGTCGGGATAGACGTCCTGCGCGATGGCAATGGCCGCCTCGGTGAGCGGGAGGCCGTCGTCGGACGCGACCAGCGCAGCAAAATACTCGAGAATTCGATTCGCCATGCGGTATCCGTGAATGCTGCCGTGCCGCAGCCGTCAAGCGTCCGGCCATCGCCCGTCGGGTCCTGGCGGGACGCGATCAACGCGTGCGGCGGCGGAAGAACGAGAAGTTGAAGCCCATGAGGAATAATGCCCCGAAATACACCACGGCGCATAGCACCAGGCTCGCGCCGAGCAGCGCGATGCGCGAGAGCGGGCGCGCGCCGAGCGCAACCCAGTCGAAGCTTTGCGTGAACCACAGCAGCGTGCCGGCCAGAATCAGGCAGGCGGCAAGCAGTTGCACGAAGAACAGGCGCCAGCCCGGCGCCGGACGGTAAATGCCGCGTTTGTAGAGCCCCGCGAACAGCAGCGCGGCGTTCATGCAGGCGCCCACCCCGATCGACAACGACAGACCGGCGTGCGCGAACCAGCGCACGAACAATACGTTCGACAATTGGGTGGCGACGAGTACCACCACGGCGATCTTCACCGGCGTCTTGATGTCCTGCTTGGCATAGAAGCCCGGCGCGAGAATCTTGATGAGAATCAGGCCGACCAGTCCGACGCCGTAGGCCGTGAGCGCGTGCGCGGTCATCACGACGTCGGTGGCGTCGAACCGTCCGTATTGATACAGCGTGGCGGTCAGCGGCTCCGCGTAGACGAACAGCCCCACCGCACTGGGCATCGCGAGCAGGAACGTCAGCCGAAGTCCCCAGTCCAGCAGGGCGGAATATTCCGCGGCATCGCCGTCGGCGTGGGCGCGCGACAAGCTCGGCAGCAGGATCGTGCCCAGCGCCACACCCAGCAACGCCGTCGGGAATTCCATCAGGCGATCGGCATACGCGAGCCACGAAACGCTGCCCTGCGCGAGCCGCGAGGCAATGTTCGTGTTGATGATGAGGCTCACCTGAGCGACCGACACGGCCAGCGTGGCCGGCACCATCTTCGCCAGCACGCGCTTGACCCCAACGTTGCGCAGCGCGGCGGCAATATTGAGGGTGATGCGCGGAATCATGCCGATGCGTGCGAGCGCCGGGAGCTGGATCAGCAGTTGCAGCACCCCGCCCACGATCACGGCATAGGCCAGCGCGTAAACCGGCGTCTCCAGGTGCGGCGCCACCCACAGCGCGGCCACGATGGAGCTGACGTTGAGCAGCACCGGCGCGAATGCCGGCATCGAAAACTGCCGCCACGTATTGAGCACCCCGGCGGCCAGCGTCGTAATGGAAATGAGCGTGATGTAAGGGAACATCACTCGCGTCATGAACACCGCGGCGTCGAACGTGCCGTTTTCGCGCGACAGGCCCGTCGCCACCGCGTAGACCACCGCCGACGCGCCAAGCACGCCGGCCACGGTGATGGCCAGCAGTACCCAGAAAAGGACCGTCGTGACCGAGTCGACGAGGGTTTTCGTCTCCTGTTCGCTGCGTTGCGTCTTGAATTCGGCCAGAATTGGAACGAATGCCTGCGAAAATGCCCCTTCCGCGGACAGGCGGCGCAGCAGATTGGGGATGCGGAACGCCACGTTGTAGGCGTCGGTCATGGGACCCGCGCCGAACATGCGTGCGATCAGGATTTCACGGACCAGACCGGTGATGCGCGAGAGCATCGTGAAACCGCTGACCGTAGCGAGAGCTTTGAGCAAATTCATGTTGCGCGTATTATACGCACAGCCTCGCAGCAAAGAAGTTGCAATTTCCGTTGGCCTTCGGCTATAATCGTCGGTTTCGAAGTCAATGGATTGCTTCCTGGCCACCGTGTCTCCCAGGGAGCCGAGCCAAACTGCATAGAAGCCGCATCAGGCGGAGCAATTCAAGGAATTCACCGAACATGGCAAATACCGCACAAGCACGCAAGCGCGCGCGTCAAACCGTTAAGATCAACGCCCACAACTCGGCGCTGCGTTCGCGTCTGCGCACGGCAGTCAAGGCTGTCCGCAAGGCCATCGCCGCTGGCGATCAGGCTGCCGCCAAGGAAGTGCTGCGCACTTCGGCCAAGACGATCGACATCATTGCCGACAAGAACATCGTTCACAAGAACACCGCCGCTCGCCAGAAGAGCCGCCTGTCGGCCGCCATCAAGGCGATGTCGGCTGCTGCGTAAGCCAGCGAGACACGACCTGTTGCTTGCCGGTTCCGACTACGGTCGGGACACTAAAAAGCCCGCTTCGCGCGGGCTTTTTTCTTTTCCGGCGCCAAACGTCGTATCAGCGCGGCGATCGGCCCCTCCCTCCATCGCGCCAGCCGGTGACAGCAAATCAACCGCACGGTACGAACGAGAGGGACGAGGCGAACGAATGGTCGGATGCGCCGCGAGCGGCGAACGACGACGACAGGACATCGGCCGGAGGGCGGCCAGAGGTGGCGGGTGGCGACGGTGAGTCAGGGCCAAAGGCCCGGCACTCACGTCTGACGGGAAACGGTCAGGGGGAATTACTTGACGTCGGGGACGATGCAGGCTTCGGTCAGTTGCAAATCGTTGTCACGCGCGAAATTCATTGCGAAATCGAAAGCCATCGGCTCGATATCGCGCAGTCGCTCGTCAACGACGACGCACTTGACGTCACCCACCATAATCGGACGCACGTAGGGGGAGTACTGCATGTATGCGTTCGGGCCGGCATTGCGTCGGCCGCAGAACGACAAGACACCGCACAGACGTTCCGCCCAGTCGCTCGGCCGGAACTTCTTGCCATCCCGGGTAATGCCCTGGATGAAATACTCGCGCGCGGAAACCTGGTCGGTCATATCGCTCAATCACCTCAAAAAACACCTGGCCAGCCGTACGCGGGTAGCGTTGCTGACAGAGACAGTATTATATCTTATATAAGACTCAAACCCGTCTCCCCACCTCAGCTGCGGACGTTTTTTTCGGTCTTGCCAGCCGTTTTTGGCTGTGCCGCAGCGGGGACGATGATACGCTTTTCGTGTGACGGCAGAACGATTTGGTAGACTAGGGTCTGTTCCCCCGAGTCCAGCAACCGGCAGAACACCTTCACGCGCCTGATCGGGGGACAGGCCTCAAGGCTTGTTCGTCGTGCCGCAAGCGAGCGAGTTCCCGGCGAACTCCCGCGAGAGCGGCCTCCAGCAGAACATCCAAATGACCACCGCCAAACCCATCAAGCATTACCTTCAGTTTTCGGATCTGACGCTCGACGAGTATGACTACGTGCTTGAGCGCACCCGCATCCTCAAGAAGAAATTCAAGAACTACGAGACGTACCACCCGCTGCACGACCGCACGCTGGCGATGATCTTCGAGAAGAGCTCGACCCGCACGCGCCTGTCGTTCGAAGCCGGCATTCACCAACTGGGTGGGCATGCCGTATTCCTGAACACGCGCGACACGCAGCTCGGTCGCGGCGAGCCCATCGAAGACGCCGCCCAGGTCATCTCGCGCATGACCGACATCATCATGATCCGCACGTTCGGCCAGGAGATCATCGAACGCTTCGCGCAGCACTCGCGCGTGCCGGTGATCAACGGGCTGACCAACGAATACCACCCGTGTCAGGTGCTGGCCGATATCTTCACGTATTACGAGCATCGCGGCCCCATCAAGGGCAAGACGGTCACCTGGATCGGCGACGCGAACAACATGTCGTACACGTGGATCCAGGCGGCCGAGATCTTCGGGTTCCAGTTCAACATTTCCACGCCGCCGGGCTACCGTCTCGATCAGGCAATGGTTGCCGAGTCGAGCCGCCCGTTCGTGCGTGAGTTCGACGACCCGCGAGAAGCCTGCAAGGGCGCCGACCTGGTGTCGACCGATGTGTGGACCAGCATGGGCTTCGAAGCGGAAAACGAAGCCCGCAAGGCGGCCTTCGCGCAATGGTGCGTCAATACGGATCTGATGCAGCAGGCCAAGCCCGATGCCCTGTTCATGCACTGCCTGCCTGCCCATCGTGGCGAGGAAGTCTCGGCGGACGTGATCGACGGCGCGCAGAGCGTTGTGTGGGACGAGGCCGAGAACCGCCTGCATGTCCAGAAGGCACTCATGGAGTATCTGATGCTGGGCCGCGTCTGACGCGGTTGCGCCACGCCCGGGCCGGTACTGCCCGCCCGGGCCGCCCCTCCCGCCGCCTCGCGTTTTCCTCGCCTCACCAATCGGTCGCACGGCCGCCCTGGTTCCGCTTCATTCCCGCTTCATTCCCGCTTCCTTCCCGCGCCCTTCTCGCTCCGTTCCCGCCTTGTTCGGGTGACACACCTGCCCCACCGCGATCAGCGTTCCGCTATCATCCGTGACGCGCCCCGTCCAACAAAGACGCGCGCGTTTCATCGCCGCACTGCATCGCCAACTCCCTTCGTCAGAACATTTCGGAATATGCACCAATGCGAGGCAAATCCGTTGTGCAATGCACAAAATGCTCCCGGGTGGACGCGCGAAACGTGCTAGCATGAATTCACGTCTGTCCCTCCCGGGATGGGCATCTTCACCACCTCATGCGAGTTTCCCTCGCATTCGACACCGCATTCGGTCATGACGCAAAACGCAACGCAGTTCGACAACGTTTCCGTAATCAAGCGCGCCAATACCTATTTCGACGGCAAGTGCGTTTCGCACACCGTGTTGTTCCCGGACGGCACGCGCAAGACGCTGGGCGTGATTTTCCCGGCCACGCTCCAGTTCGGCACCGATGCGCCCGAAATCATGGAGCTCACGGGTGGACGCTGCCGCATCCGCCTCGCAGGCGAGACCGAATGGCAGGAATATGCCGCGGGCCAGCAGTTTTCCGTGCCGGGCAACAGCAAGTTCGACATCGAGGTCGTTGAGACGCTCGATTACGTTTGCCACTACGGCTAACCGACTGGCCAGCATCGCGACGGCGCGGGGCAACCGGCGCCATCGCCCTCTCGGCCGGTTCAGCGCGGCCCGGCGCCGCTACTCACTATGTCGCGTCTGCCCCCCCGACCTGCCGAGGCCCTTGCCGACGATCCCGACGGCAACGCCACCGCCAGTGATCCCACCGCTTCGGCGCCCGCCGACGAGCGGGACGACATCTCGCTGCGCGCCAGCGACCCGGGCTCCGATCTCGAGCCAAGCGACGTGCCGCTGCTCCCACCGGACGGCGCCCCATCCCGCACCAGAACACGCGTCAAAAACCCGAAGGCGGCCCGCTCGCGTCGCGGCAACGCCAAACGCAAGGGAATCGACCTCGGGCTTCAGGGCGGCGGCGCGCACGGCGCCTATGCGTGGGGCGTGCTGGACAAATTGCTCGAGGACGGACGTCTCGAGTTCGAGGGCATCAGCGGCGCGTCGGCCGGCACCATGAATGCCGTGGTGCTGGCGCACGGGCTACTCGATCGCCCGGGCGTGGACCCGCGCGAAAAGGCGCGTGAAGCGCTGCACAGCTTCTGGCTGGGCGTGTCGCAGGCCGGGTCGTCGGCCACCGCATGGGCGCAAACCGTCTTCAGCTGGCTCAACGGCCGCCCCACGGAGTACCCGGTGTGGCACGACTGGATGCAGAGCATGCAACAGTGGATGTTGCCGTTCTCGCAACCGACCACGGAAATCAATCCGCTGCGCACGGTACTCGAGGCCCAGGTCGACTTCGAGCGGTTGCGCGAGAGCACCGCCACGCATCTGTTCGTGTCCGCGACCAACATCCGCACCGGCAATATCCGCATCTTCCGCACGCACGAAATCACGCTCGACGTGGCGATGGCGTCGGCCTGCCTGCCGTGGCTGTTCAAGCCGGTGAAGATCGACGAAGACTACTACTGGGACGGCGGCTACCTGGGCAATCCTGCGCTCTACCCCTTCTACTACGAGACGGTGACGAGCGACATCCTGATCGTGCATATCAATCCGATCGAGCGAAAGGAGAAGCCCGTGCTGCCGGGACAGATCATGAATCGCGTGAACGAGATCACGTTCAACGCGTCGCTGCAGCGCGAATTCCGCGCCATCTCGTTCGTGCACAAGCTGCTCGACGAGGGGTGGCTCAAACCCGAGTTTCGCAAGCGTCTGAAGTACCCGCTGATCCATTCGATCCGGGCGGACAAGGCGCTTTACGACCTGTCGTCGTCGACGAAATTCGTGACCGACTGGCATTTCCTGACCACGCTGCGCGACCGCGGCCGCGAGGCGGCCGCGCGCTGGCTCGACGCACACTATGCCGACGTGGGTGTGCGCTCGAGCGTGGACCTGCGGCGCGACTACCTCCAGCGCCTGCCCGACGCCACAGCCATCAAAGCATGAGCGGTTCCGGATCGAGGCGAATGCCGAAGCGTTCCTGCACGCTCGCCTGCACCGCGCGAGCGAGCGCGACGATGTCGGCGCCGCTCGCGCCGCCGCGATTGACGAGCACCAGCGCCTGACGCTCGTGCACGCCTGCGTGACCGAGCGACTTGCCGCGCCAGCCGCATTGGTCGATCAGCCAGCCGGCGGCCACCTTCCATGAGCCGTCGGGCTGCGCGTAGCCGACCGCTTGCGGTGAGCGTTCGCGCAACGCGGCGAACGTGGCGGCATCGACCACCGGGTTCTTGAAGAAACTGCCGGCGTTGCCCAGTTCGGCGGGGTCGGGTAGCTTGCGCCGACGAATGTCCACGACGGCGTCGAAGATCTGTCGCGCCGAGGGCCGTTCGATGCCGGCCTCGGCCAGCGTACGTGCCACGTCCGCGTAGCCGGTCACCGGCTGCCAGGGCCGAGGCAGGCGCAGCGTGACAGCAACGATGATGTAGCGGCCCGGCTCATGCTTGAAACAGGAATCCCGATAACCGAACGCGCACGCATCGCGCGAGAGCGTGACGAATGCCCCCGTGGAGGTGTCCAACGCGCGCACGTGGGCAAGACGCTCGGCGAGTTCGAGTCCATATGCGCCGATATTCTGGATCGGGGCAGCGCCCAACGTCCCGGGAATCAGGGCGAGGTTCTCGAGGCCGGCACAGTCCTGCGAGAGCGTCCAGTCGACGAACTCATGCCAGATCTCGCCGGCGCCGCCGCGCACGTACCGGGCGTGGGCGTCGTCGGCAAGCCGTTCGCGACCGCGGATGGCCATGCGAAAGACCACGCCGTCGAAATCGCGCGTAAGCACCACGTTGCTGCCGCCGCCGAGCACCAGGCGCGGCACGCCTGCCAGCTCGGGCATGGCCAACGCCTCGAGCAGTGCCGCTTCGCTGTCGATCGTCACGACGTAGCGCGCGGTCGCGGGCAAACCGAAGGTATTGAAATCGCGCAGGCTGACGTCGCGTTGCAACTGGAGCATGGAATATGGGAGAGCCAGTGGGCGCCGCCGGGACGGACGCGGGACCGACGGCTGAATTACAATGTCGGGCGAAAGAATTTTGCGCATCATTATACCGGCCGCGCGGCGCGTCCCGCGCCACCGCCGAATGCCCGCGGCATGCCCGTCGTGCCGCTCCACGAACCCTTTTCAATTCAGGAGAGCCAGATGCCATCGTTTGACGTGGTTAGCGAAGCCAACATGGTGGAGGTCAAGAACGCCGTCGATCAGGCCAACAAGGAGATCTCGACGCGGTTCGACTTCAAGGGATCGGACTCGCGCGTCGAGCACAAGGATCAGGAACTCACGCTGTTCGCCGACGACAACTTCAAGCTCGATCAGGTCACGCAGGTGCTCGTGAGCAAGATGGCCAAGCGCAACGTCGACGTGCGCTTCCTCGACTACGGCAAGGTCGAGAAGGTCAGCGGCGACAAGGTCAAGCAGGTCGTCAAGGTGAAAAAGGGCGTGGAAGGCGATCTGGCCAAGAAGATCGTGCGCCTGATCAAGGACAGCAAGATGAAGGTGCAGGCGAGCATCCAGGGCGACAGCGTGCGCATCTCGGGCGCCAAGCGCGATGACTTGCAAAGCGCCATCGCGCTGCTGCGCAAGGACGTGACCGACACGCCGCTGGACTTCAACAACTTCCGCGACTGATCGTTACGGTCGCCCGTCCCGGGGGCCAGCAGACACAAAAAACCCGCAGCTTCACTGCGGGTTTTTTGTTGGGCGTCGACCGGCCGGACCGGCTCACTTCTTTTGCCCGATGCGACTTTCCTTGCCGGCGATCAGCTTGCCGATGTTTGCGCGGTGACGATAGATCAGCAGGATCGCCATGACGATGACCGCTGGCGCATACGGCCCGAATCCAAACATGAATACGTAGTAGAGCGGCGCGAACACGGCGGCGACCAGCGCGGCGAGCGACGAATAGCGGAAAAAGATCGCGATGATGAGCCAGGTGGCGACCACGGCGAGGCCAAGGATCGGATCGATGGCGATCAGCACGCCGGCGGCCGTCGCCACGCCCTTGCCCCCGGCGAAACGCAGGAAGACCGGGTACAGGTGACCGACGAACACCGCGAGCGCGACCGCCGCGAGGCCGAAATCCCCCACACCCCACGCGTCGGCGAAGTGCTGGGCGAGATAGACGGCCAGCCAGCCCTTGAGGGCGTCGCCGATCAGCGTGAGTACGGCCGCTTTCTTGTTGCCGGAGCGCAGCACGTTCGTGGCCCCCGGATTGCCCGAGCCGTAGCTGCGCGGGTCCGCGAGGCCCATGGTGCGGCTGACGATCACCGCAAAGGGAACCGAACCCATCAGATACGCAAGGACGATAAAAACCAGTGTGGCCATGAACTTCGTGAGTGAGGAGAATTTGTGATGGGCGCCATTCTACTTGAGCGGCCCCGACGCCCCATTCTGGCAAACACGGGGTTGCGCCAGCGCGCAAAGTGCCGGGGCGACGCTCGTTGCCGCCGATGTTGGGGCGCGCTTGGCGAGCCGAGGCGCGCGACGCGTCGAATCGCCGTGGCCGGAGGCGTTCAATCGTCGCTCAAGGCGCAGTTGACCGGCTTCGCACCCAGCGTATTGAGCAGCACCGGCGGCGCAATACCGATGAGATAGCCGCGACGTCCGCCGTTGATGTAGATCTTCGGCAAGTCGAGCACCGACGCCTCGACGTACACCACCATCGCCCGCTTGGTGCCGAATGGCGACGTGCCGCCCACCATGTAGCCCGAATGACGCTGTGCGACTTCCGGCTTGCATGGCTCCACGCGCTTCGCGCCGATCTGACGGGCGAGGTTCTTCGTGGAGACCGTGCGGTCGCCATGCATCAGCACGATCAGCGGCTTGGCCTTGTCGTCTTCCATGACGAGCGTCTTGACGACGGCGTGCTCGTCCACGCCGAGCTGTCGCGCCGACTCGCCGGTCCCGCCGTGCTCGACATACTCGTAGACGTGCTCGGTAAAGGCCACTTGCTTTTGCTTCAGAAACTGCGTGGCCGGCGTTTCCGAGACATGTTTGGTCTTGCTCATGGGCGCCTATTGTAATGAAACCCGTCGTGCGTGCGGTGACATCGTGGGGCCGCGGCCACCGGGTGCCGCCGAGCGCGTGCCGCACTGCCGATGCTCGTCGGCGCTCCGAGTATTGCCCGACGTCCCTGCCCCTGTCTTCTCTGCCCGATGGCGCCGGGCGCATTACAATGCGCCCATGTCAGCCCCTACCGACACCTCAGACGCCCCCGCCATGCCGGACTCGGACACGTCAGTTGCCGCGTTGCTCGCGACGCTTCCCGCCCGCATCGACGCCCTGCCCGCGCGCATTGCCGCGCACGCGCCCGCACGCGTCGCGCTGATCGACGACTTCGGCCGGATGACCTACGGCGAACTCGCGAACGCCGTGGCCGCGAGTGCGGACCGACTGCGCGCGCATGGCGTGCGTGGCGGCGATCGCGTCATGATCGTTGGCGAGAACGGCATCGCGTATGTGGTGCTGCTTCTCGCCGCGGCGTCGCTCGACGCATGGCCCCTGCTGTGCAACGCCCGCCTGTCGTCGGTCGAGCTGAGCGTGATCCGTGCGCATGCACGCCCGCGCTGCGCCATTTACGCCATCGACGCCTCGCCCGACGCGGCGGCCCACGCGCGTGCCGACGCCGCGAAGGTCGCATGGACCGAGCTCGCGCTGGGCGCCGTCGCGATGTCCGACATCGATGCCGAGAGTGCCGCCGAGCCCGTCTCGGCCGATCCGGCTGCGCAATGCGCGGCGCTCATCTATACGACGGGCACGACAGGCACGCCGAAGGGCGTGCGCCTGTCGCACCGCAACCTGATGTTCATCGCGGCCGTGTCCAGCACATTGCGGCGCGTGAGCGCCGACGATGTCGCATACGGCGTGCTGCCGATTTCTCACGTCTACGGCCTCACGTCGGTGTGCCTCGGCACGCTCTACGCGGGCGGCACGCTCCGACTGGCCGCGCGCTTCAGCCCGGAGGCCGTGCTCGACTCGCTCGCCCACGACGGCCTGACCATACTGCAAGGCGTGCCTGCCATGCACGCGCGACTGATGGCGCACGTGGCAACGCAGGGGGTACCGCTGGTCGCGCCGCGGCTTCGTTTCGTCTACTCGGGCGGCTCCCCGCTCGACGCCGCGCTCAAGGCCCGCGTCGAAGCGTTCTACGGCCTGCCGATCCATAACGGCTACGGGCTCACCGAGAGCAGCCCCACCGTGTCGCAGACGCTGCTCGATGCGCCGCGCGACGATTGTGCCGTCGGGCCGGTCATTCCGGGCGTGGCGGTGCGAATCGTCGATCGCGACGGCCGCGACGTGCCCGACGGCGAGGTCGGCGAACTGTGGGTGCGCGGCCCGAACGTCATGCTGGGCTACTATCGCGCGCCCGAGCTGACGGCCGCCGCGGTGAGCGCCGACGGTTGGCTACGCACCGGCGACCTGGGGCGCCGCGCCGCCGACGGCGCGCTTTTCCTCGCCGGACGCGCCCGCGAACTGATCATTCACTCCGGTTTCAATGTCTACCCGATCGAGGTCGAACAAGCGCTCGCGAGCCATCCGGACGTCCTTCAGGCCGCCGTGCTCGGTCGCGAACACGAAGGTAACGAACAGGTGATTGCGTTCGTGGAGGCGCGCCCGGGTCATGTCATCGATGAACCGGGCCTGGCGGCGTGGGCGGCGCAGCGCCTCGCGCCATACAAGCGCCCGGCGCAGATTCGGGTGCTCGACGCCCTGCCCGCCGCATCGACCGGCAAGGTGCTCAAGCACAGGCTCAAGGCATTGCTCTGACGGGCCCCGCGCGCCACCTCGGCGTGCGCGCGCCGGATCAGCCTCGCGGGTGATGCTGCGCGTGCAGCGACTTGAGGCGCTCGCGCGCGACGTGCGTATAGATCTGCGTGGTGGAGATGTCGGCGTGACCGAGCAGCAACTGCACCACGCGCAGGTCGGCGCCGTGATTGATCAGGTGTGTGGCGAACGCGTGGCGCAACGTGTGCGGCGAAAGCGGCGCGCGAATGTCCGCCTGCGAGGCATAGCGCTTGATCAGATACCAGAACGCCTGCCGCGTCATGCCCTCGCCACGCTGGGTAACGAACAGCGTGTCGCACGCGCGCCCGGCAAGCAGCACGCCCCGGCTCTCGGCCAGATAACGCGTGAGCCATCCATTCGCCTCCTCGCCGAACGGCACGAGCCGCTCCTTCGCACCTTTGCCGAAAATGCGCAGCACCCCCTCGTTCAGGCCCACTTCGATGGTCTTGAGCGAGACCAGTTCCGACACGCGCAACCCGCTCGCGTACATCAATTCGAGCATGGCCCGGTCCCGCAGGCCAAGCGGCTGGGTGAGATCGGGAGCGGCGAGCAACGCTTCGACCTGCGCTTCCGACAATGTCGAGGGCAGCCGCTGCGCGCGCTTGGCCGAAGCGATGCGCAGACACGGGTCCTGCTGTGAGATGTGCTCGCGCAAGGCCCATTGATAGAACCGCTTGAAGACTGACAGACGCCGGTTCACGCTGCTCGCCAGACTGTCGCGCCGCCACGCGAGGTAGGCGCTGAGCGCCGCTTCGTTCACGCCGTCGAGCGACGTGTCGCGCGTCGCGGCCAGCCACTGCGCGAAAAGACGCAAGTCGCGCCGATAGGCGTCGAGGGTGTTGCGCGAGAGACCGTCTTCGAGCCAGAGCGTGTCGCAGAACTGATCGATGAGCGCGGCGCTGCGACGGTAGGTCGCGCCGTCGGCATCGAAGGCGAGCGCGGCGGCCTCGCGGTCGTGCCCATCGTGCCTATCGTGCCCATCACGACGGTCGGCCTCCTCGGCGCCGGACGCTGCCTGCTCGAAGGGTTCCCCGGCCTCGTCGAAGGCGTCTGGCCCCGCGCCGAAATCGGCGTCCACGTCGTCGTCAGCGTCGTCGTTGACATGCATTGGCGGAAGTGTGCGCTGGGTCAATCGGTGACTCCTTCCTGAGCCAGTGCCCATTCGATGTGCTCGCGCACCAGGGCGCTGGAATGATCGCGTCGCGCGAGCAAGGCGTCGCGCAATGACGTACGAGCGCCGGCGTCGGCCGTCTCGCGCAAGGCGTTGCCTAGCCCGACCGCCAGATTGCGCAGCCACCGCTCATGTCCGATGCGCCGGATCGGACTACCGGCCAGCTTCTGCGTGAATTCGGTTTCGCTCCATGCGAACAGCTCGACCAGCGAGGCGCGATCCAGACCGTTGCGCACGGCGAAATCGGGAACCGAGGCCGGTTGCGCGAACTTGTTCCACGGGCAATAGAGCTGGCAGTCGTCGCAACCGTAAATCCTGTTGCCCAGCTTGGCGCGCAACGGCTCGGGAATCGCGCCCTTGTGTTCGATCGTCAGATACGACACGCACAGCCGCGCATCGACACGGAAGTCCTCGGTGATGGCGCCGGTGGGACATACGTCGCGGCATCGCCGACACTGCCCGCAGTGTTCGCCGCGCTGCAACGCTCTCACCCCTGCGTCGCCGCGCGAGCCATGCGCATCGCGGGGTGCGATCGCCGCGTCGACATCCACCGGCAGCGGCAGATCGACCAGGATTTCGCCGAGGAAGAAGAGCGAACCGGCGTCGCGCGAGAGCAGCAGCGTATGCTTGCCGCGCCAGCCAAGGCCAGCCTTCTGCGCGAGTTCGACTTCGAGGACGGGGGCGGAATCGGTAAACGCCCGGTAGCCAAACGGCCCGATCGCCGCGCTGATCCGGTCGGCCAGCTGCTGCAGGCGATTGCGCACGACCTTGTGATAATCGCGCCCCCGGGCGTAGAGCGACACCACGGCTTCGCCCGGCACGGCGGCGCGCGCGGCCTCGCGCTCGCGCCAGGTCGCGGTATCGGTGTCGCTGGGCAGGTAATTCATACGCACGGAAATCACGCGCACGGTGCCAGGCACCAGTTCGGCGGGGCGCGCGCGCTTCATGCCGTGCGTGGCCATGTAGTCCATATCGCCGTGACACCCGTCGTCGAGCCACTGTTGCAGGCCCGGTTCGGCGTGCGAGAGATCGGTGTCCGTGATGCCGACCCTGTCGAACCCCAACTCACGTCCCCACTCGCGAATTTGTGCGACAAGCGCGCTCAGGCGCCCGGCATCGAGCGCGAGAGATGTCGCATTGTCGCGCGATGACGACACTTCCGAAGCGTTCGGAGGCGTCGATGGCTCGACTTGTGCGGCGGTAGCGGGGAAAATCACGGAAGCTTTCATCGACTCCATTTTACGCAATGCCCGCCATGTCCGATTCTTCGGCGCCGCCCCCGCTGGGCGAGCGCGTTTTCGCGTTGCCGGACGAAACCGCCACCGAAGCGTTCGCGGCGGCCCTCGCGCGCGTGATCGTGGCCCGCATGGCGCACACCGACGCGGCGCATGCGGGCCTTCACGTGCAACTCTCGGGCGACCTCGGCGCGGGTAAAACCACACTCGTGCGGGCGCTGCTGCGGGCGCTGGGGCACACGGGACGCGTCAAAAGCCCCACCTACGCGCTGTGTGAACCCTACAACATCGACACACCAAATGGCGTGTTGCCGGTCTATCATTTCGACCTGTACCGCTTTGCCGATCCGGCCGAATGGCATGACACGGGCTTTCGCGAGCACTTCGCGGGCGACGCGCTGTGCCTGGTCGAGTGGCCGGAAAAAGCCGATGGCCTGCTCGGCACCCCCGATTTGCGCCTTTGGCTGGAACCCGTGGGCAACAGCCGCCGTCTGACGACGAGCGCCTACACGCCGGCGGGTCTTGCTTGCCTGAACTCATGCTGATCAAACGCTTTGCCCGAACCGATGACGCCTCATCGCCCAATGCCGGCCGACGCCGAGCACTGCGCGCGGGCGCATCCACACTGATCCTCGCCCTTGCGGGACCCCGCCTCGCGCGCGCCAACGCCATCGTGGCGGTGCGCGTCTGGCCGGCCAAGGACTACACGCGCGTCACGCTCGAGACCGACAACCCGGTCAAGTTCCAGCAGCAGTTGATGGAGAGTCCGAACCGTTTTGTGATCGATCTCGACGAAGTCGATCTGAGTCCGACGCTGCGCGATCTCGTCTCCAAGATCCAGCCGAACGATCCGCAGATCATGCAGGTGCGCGTGGGGCAGTTCAAGCCCGGCGTGGTGCGCATGGTCTTCGACCTGAAGGCCGGCGTGAAGCCGCAATCGTTCACGCTGCCGCCGGTGGCCGGCTACAAGTACCGCACGGTGTTCGACCTGTATCCGGCCGTTGAACCCGATCCACTCATGGAGTTGCTCGCGAAGTCCAGCCGCAAGGCCGAGGCGCTCGCGCAGAACCCGCCGCCTGCCGCCCCGGGTGCCGGGTCGGGCACGCCGAGCACGGAAGAGAGCGAGGCGTTCTTCCAGCGTTATGCGCAGCGCGAGCCCGGCCCGCGTGCGTCACGTCCGACGCCGGCGCCGGACAGAACGCCGCCGCTCGCCCAGCGCGGGAACGAAAGCGACGACGGCCTGCCCACGCCGCCCGCGCGCGGGCCGAAGACGGCACGCCTGCTCACCATCGCCATCGACCCCGGTCATGGCGGGGAAGATCCGGGCGCGATCGGCAGCAGTGGCACGTACGAAAAGGTTGTGGTGTTGCAGATTGCCAAGCGGCTGCGGGAGAAGATCGACGCCCAGCCCAACATGCGCGCCATGATGACCCGCGATGCCGACTTCTTCGTGCCGCTCGGCGTGCGCGTCCAGAAGGCGCGCCGCGTGGACGCCGATCTGTTCATGTCGATTCACGCCGACGCGTTCACGTCGCCGTCGGCCAACGGCGCCTCGGTGTTCGCGCTGTCCGAGCGCGGCGCCACGAGCGCGACGGCGCGGTTGCTGGAGAAGACGCAGAACGCTTCCGACCTGATTGGTGGCGTGAACATCAAAACCAACGACCGGGCGGTGGCGCACGCGCTGCTCGACATGTCGACGACCGCGCAGATCCGCGACAGCAAGGTGTTCGGCACGGCACTGCTCGCCGAGATCGGCACGGTGGCGGACCGCCTGCACAGCAAGCATGTCGAGCAGGCGGCCTTCGCCGTGCTCAAGGCCCCGGATATCCCGTCGGTGCTGGTCGAGACGGCCTTCATCAGCAACCCCAGGGAAGAGCAGTCGCTGAACGATCCCGCCTACCAGGAACGGCTCGCCAACGCCCTGCTCAAGGGCATCAAGGCCTACTTCGCGAAGAATCCGCCCCTCGCGAAGAACCGCACGGCCTGACGCCAGGCGGCGAGGGCAAAGAAAAATGGCGCGTCCGGTTTCCGGATGCGCCATCTTTTTTGGGTCATGCCGCGCGCGCTGCCGGCCGGATTCGACCGGCCCGCACCGAGGTGCGCCTTGCCTTACTCGCCCTGACGTTGCGGCTCGCGGCGGCGACCGCGCGTGAACATCTTCCACAGCGCGCCGAGCGCGATCGGCACGACGGCGGCCGAGATCCCCACCAGCACGATGACGTTCAGGTATTGCTTGACGACCGGGAGATTGCCGAACAGGTGACCGCCGCCCACGAGCAGCGTCACCCAGATGGCCGCGCCGATCACGTTGTAGAGCTGGAAGCGTGCCCACGACATGGCCGACACGCCCGCCACGAACGGGGCGAACGTACGCACCACGGGCACGAATCGCGCCATCACGATCGTCTTGCCGCCATGGTGTTCGTAGAAGTCGTGGGTCTTGCGCAGCGCGTCGCGATCGAGAAATCGCCAGTTCTTCTCGTAGACGCGCGGCCCGATCTTCGAGCCGATCCAATAGTTGAGCGTGTTACCGGTCACGGCCGCGATGAATAGCAGCGCGCCGAGCAGCCACGGATCCATGGCACCGGTGGCCGCGAAGGCGCCGCCGATGAACAGCAGGGAATCGCCGGGAAGGAACGGAAACAGCACCAGCCCCGTCTCCACGAACACGATCATGAACAGGAACAGATACACCCAGTTTCCGTACTGATCGATAAACACGCCCAGATGTTTATCGATATGGAGCACCATCTCCAGCAATTGCACCAAAGTATCCAAGACGATTCCTCAAGATAAAGGACGCCGGCCCGTCCCTGCGGGCGCACGACGAGTCGCATCATACCAGCGCGGCCGTCGGGCGTCGTTAAGTCTGCATGACGGCCGGAGCCGGTCGGGTCATGCGGTTTCCATGCCATCGTGCGGCGCGTGCCGGCGCGTCCGCCCGCCGACCCACCCAACCTTCCCACGGTTTCCCGCGAATTCCGGCGTTGAGCGGCCAGGCGGTTCGGGTGACTCAGCCGGGGCTGATCTTCCGCCACCACCTTCGCACACGGAAATTAGTTGCGAATTAAGAAGGGTATCGCAGGCTGAAACGGCGGGGACCAATGTCTTTGAGGGCAACCTTTATAATGGTTCCCATGTCTGCCACCCCGACCCCCGCCCCCGCAGCGCAAGACCCGGCCGCCGTGCCCGTCGACGCCACACCCGACGCTCCCGAGCGCCGCCCCGGCCCCATGCCGGCGGCCCTCGCGCCGGCGCGCGCCATTCGCGTGCTTCCCGACCAGTTGATCAGCCAGATCGCCGCCGGCGAGGTGGTCGAACGCCCAGCCTCCGTGGTCAAGGAATTGCTCGAAAACGCCCTGGACGCGGGGGCTCGCGCCCTCCAGATCAAGCTCGAGGAAGGGGGTGTACGCCGCATCGCCATCACCGACGACGGCGGCGGCATGTCCGCCGAGCAGTTGCCGCTCGCGCTCACCCGGCACGCCACCAGCAAGATCCGCACGCTCGACGAGCTCGAATCGGTGCTCACCCTCGGGTTCCGGGGCGAGGCGCTTGCGTCCATTGCGTCAGTTGCCCAACTCACGCTGTCGAGCCGGCAGATCGACGCGCCGCACGCGACCGCCATCGACGGCAACACCGGCGCGCTGACGCCGGCGGCGGGCCCCGTAGGCACCACCGTCGACGTGCGCGACCTGTATTTCAACACCCCCGCGCGCCGCAAATTCCTGAAGACCGAGCAAACCGAATTCGGGCATTGCATGGACGTGATCCGCCGCAGCGCCCTGGCGCGCCCGGACGTCGGCTTCTCGATTCTGCACAACAACCGCGCGGTGGAGCACTGGAATGTGTCGGACGCGGCCACGCGCGTCTCGCGCGTGCTCGGCAGCGACTTTGCCGGCGCCCATCTCGCGCTCGACGAAGGGGCGGCCGAGCTTCGCCTGTCCGGTTTCGTCGGCCTGCCCACGGCCAGCCGAGGCCGGGCAGACCAGCAGTTCTTCTTCGTCAACGGCCGCTTCGTGCGCGACAAGCTGCTCACCCACGCCGTGCGCGCTGCCTACGAAGACGTGCTTCACGGCGACCGCTATCCCGCCTACGTGCTGTATTTCGAACTGCCGCCGCAGCTCGTCGATGTGAACGTCCACCCATCGAAGATCGAAGTGCGATTCCGCGATGCGCGCAGCGTGCACCAGTTCGTCTTTCATGCCGTGCAGCGTGCGCTCGCGCGCGCAGCCGGTGGCGGCGGTGCCACGCACGCCGCGCACCTCACGGACACCGGCGGCCTTGCCGCCGGTCCCGGCGCCGTCGCGGGCGTGGGAGGTTTCGGTAGCGCACGCCCGGGCGGCGGCTTCGGCACGCCCGGGGGGAGCAGTTGGAATTCGCGCGTGCAGCAAGGCACGCTGCCGGTGGCGCAGCCGCTTTCCGTCTATGACAACCTGTTCGGACGTGCCGCGCCGCCCGCACCGCGCCCTTACGGTCAGCCTGGCCAACCGGGCCAACCTGGTGTCACGCATGTCTCGGACGCCCCGGCAGCGCCATACGGCAATGCGAGCGGGCCCGGCGACACGCAGGGCGCCACGGCGCCCGACCAACCGCTCGGCTTCGCACTCGGACAACTGCACGGCATCTACATCCTGGCGCAGAACGACCACGGGCTGGTGCTCGTCGACATGCACGCGGCGCACGAGCGCATTCTTTACGAGCGCTTCAAGCAGGCGCTGCTCGAGCAAAGCGTACCGGTGCAGCCCCTGCTCATTCCGGTAACGTTCTTCGCCGATCCGGTGGAAATCGGCACGGCCGAAGAGCATCAGGAAACGCTCACCGCGCTCGGCTTCGACCTCGCGGCCATCTCGCCGACGACGCTTGCCGTGCGTGCCATTCCCGCGCTGCTCGACGGCGCCGACGCCCAGGCGCTCGCACGCGCGGTGCTTGCGGACCTTCGCCAGTACGGCGGCTCGCGCGTGCTCACGGAGCGTCAGCACGAATTGCTGGGCACGCTCGCGTGCCATACGGCCGTGCGCGCCAACCGCCGCCTCACGCATGAAGAGATGAACGCGCTGCTGCGCCAGATGGAAGCGACCGAACGCGCCGACCAATGCAATCACGGGCGCCCCACCTGGTACCAGCTCACGCTCGGCGACCTCGACAAATTGTTCATGCGCGGACGTTGAGCGGTTCATGAAGGCACACTCCCCGATCGTCTGCCTGCTGGGCCCCACGGCATCCGGCAAGACCGCCGCCGCCCTGGCGCTCGCGCAGGAGACACCACTGGAGATCGTCAGCGTCGATTCCGCGCTCGTCTACCGCGAGATGGATATCGGCACGGCGAAACCCAGCGCCGCCGAACTGGCGGCCGTTCCGCATCACCTGATCGACATCATCGATCCGCGCGACGCCTACTCCGCCGCGCAATTCCGCGAGGACACGCTGCGTCTGGTCGACGAGATCGCGGCACGCGGACGTCGTCCGCTGCTCGTCGGCGGCACGATGCTGTACTACAAGGCGCTCACGCAGGGCCTGTCGCCGCTGCCGTCGGCCGACGCCGCCGTGCGCGCCAGGCTGGACGAAGACGCCGCGCGCATTGGCTGGCCCGCGATGCACGCCCGGCTCGCGAGCGTCGATCCCGCGACAGCCGCGCGCCTTGCCCCGAACGACGCGCAGCGCGTCCAGCGCGCGCTGGAGATTTTCGAGCTGTCGGGCAAGCCGATGTCGCAGTGGCTTGCCGAGCAGGCGCAGTCGTCGCGCACGTCACCCGGACATACGTTCGTGCCGGTGGCCCTCGAGCCCGGCGATCGCTCGGTGCTGCATGCGCGCATCGCCGAGCGGTTTCGGCTGATGCTCGCCGCGGGCCTGGTCGACGAGGTCGAACGCCTGCGTGCGCGCGGCGATCTCGATCCCGGCTTGCCGTCGATGCGCTGCGTCGGCTACCGACAGGTGTGGGAATACCTCGACGGCGAAACGGACTATGACACGATGCGCGACAAGGGCATCTTCGCCACGCGTCAGTTGTGCAAGCGCCAGCTCACGTGGCTGCGCTCGATGCCTGAGCGACACATCGTCGACTGCACCGCCGCCGACGCCTCACAACGCGCACTCGCCACCGTGCGCGCCCTCTGGCGAGACTGAAAAGCGGCGCGGCCGCGGCTTCCCGGCGGCATGCCACGTGGCGCGCTGCGCGGCATCCCCGTTGCATTCGCGCACCCTTCCACGGTGCGAAACAGGATGCGAAACACGGTGTGAAACACGCGCCGCCCGACTCGGTTGAAACCCTGACAGCTTTCCGGTTTGCATGTCGATTTTGATATGCTAATTTGCATATCAACGTTTCGAGCAATGCAAATTTGCATCGAATCCACGATACCGGGAAGGACGCCAATGACGCAGACTTCGATGGAGCCGAGCGGGATGACGGGCAACGTGCTGCCACGCCCCGCCGGTCGACCGCGGCGTGTGCCGCTCGCGAGCTGGGCCGTGCGCGCCGGGGTGACGCTGATTTACCTGTTCATGCTCAGCCCGCTGATCTTCGTGGTCTGGCTGAGTTTTTTCAAAGACGCGATCATCACCTTCCCGCCCAGCGGTTACACGGTCTCGTGGTATCTGAACGCCTGGCGCAATGCCGCGTTTGCCGACGGCTTCCTGCTCTCGCTGCAACTGGCCGCCTGCGCCGCCATTGGCGGCGTGATTCTCGGGGTTGCCGCCTCGCTGGCCCTCGCGCGCTACCGCTTTCCGGGACGCCGCACGCTGGGCAACGTGCTGCTGCTGCCGCTGGTGGTGCCGGGCATCGTGGCCGGCATCGCCGCCTACCTTTTCTACCTGCGCGCCGAAAACGCGCTGGACATGGACATCGTCGGCACGTTCGGTGGTCTGGTCATCGCGCACATCTGCCTGACCATTCCCTGGACGATGCGACTCGTGGGCGCGAGCCTCGCGCAAATCGACGGCACCATCGAGGAGGCCGCGCGCAATCTGGGCGCGGGGCCGTGGCGCACGCTGTGGCGTGTCACGCTGCCGATGCTGCGCCCCGCCATTGTCGCGGCGGTGTTGTTCAGCTTCATCGTGTCGTTCGAGAACCTCGAACTCACGCTGCCGCTGGTAGGCCCGGGCAAGACCACGTTGCCCATCGCGATCATGCAGTACCTCGAATTCAATCTCGATCCGACGATTGCGGCGGTCTCCGCCGCGCAGATCGTGCTGCTCGGCATCGTCATGCTGATCACCGATCGCTTCGTCAAACTCAGCCAGGTGATCTGACATGGCCAACGTTTCGCTGCGCGGACTGCGCAAGCAATACGGCAACGCCGCTGCCGTGACGGACTTCTCGCTGGAGATCGCCGAAGGCGAACTCGTCGCGTTCCTCGGCCCCAGCGGCTGCGGCAAGACCACCACGCTGCGCATGGTGGCGGGCTTCGTCGAGCCCACGGCGGGAGAAATATGGATCGGCGGCAAGGAAGTCTCGCGCCTGCCCCCGCATCGCCGCAACACGGGCATGGTGTTCCAGCGCTACGCCCTCTTTCCGCACATGACCGTGGCCGAGAACGTGGCGTTCGGACTGGAGATGCGGCGCGTGTCGAGCGCCGATCGTGCCACGCGCATCCGCGAAGCCCTCGACATGGTGCGGCTGTCCCAGCTGGCCGACCGCTACCCGCGCCAGCTCTCGGGCGGTCAGCAACAGCGCGTGGCGATCGCCCGCGCGCTGGCGATTCGTCCCGACGTGTTCCTGCTCGACGAACCGCTCTCGAACCTCGATGCCAAGCTGCGCACCGAAGTGCGCGAGGAAATTCGCGCGCTCCAGCGGCGTCTGGGCCTCACCACGATTTTCGTCACCCACGACCAGGAAGAGGCGCTCGCGATTGCCGATCGCCTCGCCGTCATGCATGACGGCCGCGTGCAGCAGATCGGCACGGCCGACGCGCTCTACGAACGCCCTGCGAATCCGTTCGTGGCGAACTTTCTCGGCAAGATGAATTTCCTCGCCGGTCAGATGCACGACGGCCACTTCGTGACGGCCCGCGGCGAACGCCTGGCGCTCGCGAGCGCCACACCGGACGCGCGCACGCTGGGTATTCGCCCCGAACGTCTGCGCCTGAGCGACGCGCCGGCGCACGACGAGACGTCCATGCCCGTGACGGTCGATCAGACGATCTATCTTGGCGCCACGCTGGAGCTGCGCCTGAAGAGTCCGCAAGGCGAGACGCTCGTGGCGCATGTGCCCAACACGGCTCGCGACGACGCAGGCCGTTACGCTCCGGGACGCGCGCTCAAGGCGTGCTTCGCGAGTACGGACTGTCTGTTCTTCAACGCCTGACGGCCGCCGACCGCCGACCGCACTGGGTCGCCACGATGTGCCGCTTCGATGCAATAACGCGCGGCGACCTTGCCGACGATCCGATATCCGTAACGCACGCACCACACCACCACACGCAGGCTTCTCGCTCCATACCCCGGCCAGTCGCCTGGCCCATGCTACGAAGGATGACGACATGACGCACGCTCTGAACCGCCGCACGTTTCTGAAGACCGCTTCCGGCCTGGTGATCGCCCCCGCGCTGGGTCTCGACGCCCTTTCGGCACACGCCGCCGCCGCGTGCCCGAACGTGGTCGTGGGCACCTGGGGCGGCGACTACCTGAACCTGCTGGAGCAGAACATCGGCAAACCGATCATCGAGGCGGCCGGGGGCAAGGTCACTTACGATTCCGCGGGACAGGTCGAACGCATGACCAAGCTGCGCGCCGAAAAGGCCTCGCGCCGCGGCTCGCTCGACGTGGCATGTCTGGCCGATCTCGACATGTACGACATCAACCGCTCGGGCATTCTCGAGACGGTCGACGCCAAACTCGTGCCGAATCTCGTCAACACGCTCGACGCACTGCGCCGCCCCTACTCGATTCCGCACATCTTCAGCGCGATGGTGATCGTGTACAACCCGGAAAAGCTCGGCACGAAGCCCGACTCGTTCACGGCGGCGCTCGATCCCAAGCTCAAGGGCAAGGTCGGGTTCTCGGACATCCTCTACAACTTCAACGTGGTGAGCAGCTCGCTTGCGGCCGGACACAAGGACGGCGACATGGCCGGCGGCGTGCAATTCCTGCGCGAGCTGCGCAAGACGCAACAGCCCAAGGTGTATCCGTCGAACGAAGCGGTGGCCTCGGCGCTCAAGAGCGGCGACATCTGGTTCACCTGCATGTGGAAGGCGCGTGCCCTGCAATGGAAGAAGGCCGGCGTGCCGATCGACTACGTGGTGCCCAAGGAGGGCGCGGTGCCGGTGACGTTCGAGGCCGCCGTGCCGAAGAACTCGCAGTCCAAGGCGTGCGGCTTCAACTATCTGAACGCGATGCTCGATCCGCGCGCGCAGATCGGCTTTGCCGAGACGATGGGCTACGCGCCGACGGTGAAGAACGCCAATTTGCCGCCGTCGCTGCAGCAAAGCGTGGGCTTCACCAACGACGAACTCGATCGCATGGTCAAGCTCGATTACGCCCGCTTCACCGCCGACAAGCCGGCGCTGCTCGACTTCTGGAACAAGGAATTCAAGGTGGGCCTGTGAATCTCGCCGCCCCGCCCGAGCCCTCGATGACTTCGCCCGCCGCCCCGCCATCCGCGCAAGCCGCCCGGGCCGCCACCGCACGCGCGGTGCGCGGCGCCCTCACCGGGGGCTCGCTCGTCACGCCGGCCACGTTCGTGGTGCTGTTCGTGATCGTGCTGCCAGGCCTGCAACTGGTGCGCTACAGCTTCAACCGGTTCGATCCCGTCGACATGATGCAGGCGGCGCTCACGGCCGAGAACTACGTCAAGTTCTTCACCGACCCGTATTACCTGTCGGTGCTGTGGACGACCATCAAGATCGCTTCGCTGTGCACGGCGCTCGCGCTCGTGTTCGGCTTTCCGGTCGCGTACATGCTCGCCCGCACGCAGACCCGCTTCAAGAGTCTGCTGGTCATGCTGCTGGTCTTCCCGCTGCTCGTGGGCAACGTCGTGCGCGCGGCCGGCTGGATGGTCATGCTCGGCAATGCCGGCTTCGTCAATTCGCTGCTCGTGTCGCTGGGCATCGTGCCGCAGCCGGTGCGGTTGCTGTACACGCCGTTCGCCGTGGTGGTGGGCACCACTGCCGTGGTGCTGCCGTACATGATCCTCACGCTGCAAAGCGTGCTCGAAGGCATGGACTTCTCCGTGGAAGAGGCCGCGCGCAATCTCGGCGCCACCTTCGGACAAACGCTCCTGCGCGTGATCCTGCCCATGGCGGCGCCGGGCATCGCGGCCGGCACCATGCTCGTGTTCATCCTGTGCATGAACGCCTACGCGACACCGGTCCTGCTGGGCGGCACCGGCATCACGATGATGACGCCCACGATCTACGACCAGATCGCCAAGGCGAACAACTGGCCCTTCGGCGCGGTGCTCTCGATCGTGTCGATGGTCGTGACCTTCGCGCTCGCCATCGCCTCCCACTGGGTCATTCATCGTCGCTACGCGAAGACGATGATGACCTGACGCTCCCGACGCATTCCCGACGCATTCCCGACTCGCTCCCGGCGGCAGCGCGGCACTGCCGCAGGCATTTCCGCCGGGCCTTCACAGACAGCGCAGCCGCCTCACAAGGATTTCGCCATGCCGATACTCACCGATGCCACCCGTCAGTACCGCCGCAGTCTCATGAACGACCTGATGGACCGCACGCGCGTCGACGCGCTCGTGTTCACCGCTGCCGACTTCTTCCAGTGGGCCACCAACTTCCACGTCGACGTGCAGACGTGGGAGCGTCCCATCGCGGTGTGCGTGCCGCGCAACGGCGAGCCGTTCGCCGTGATGAACGAGCTCTCCACGCATCACCTGATGATGGCCCGCGAGCGCCACCACCTCTGGCTGGATCCGGCGCGCGTCACACTGTACGCCGAGCACCCCCGCGTGACGCAACGTCAGCCGCTGCTTGCCGAGGTGCCGTCACTGATCGCCGAGGCGTTGAGCGCGGCGGGGCTGGGCGGCTCGCGCATCGGCGTCGACGCCGCCGGCGGCCCCCTCGCGCGCGCGGGCGCCCTGCTGCCCGACGCGAAGCTCGTGCCGATGCTCGCGCAGATGCGCGGCCTGCGCTGGGTCAAGCACGACGAAGAGATCGCCATCATGCGCGCGGCGGCCGAACTGGCCGACTGGGTGCAGGAGCGCTATCGCGAGAACATCCGCCCCGGGCGTCTGGTGCAGGAGCTCGATTACTCGATGGCCGCGCTCATGGTCACCGAAGGCGCGAAGCGCTTCCCGGGCGAGAACCTCGAAGTCATGCGTTGCTGGACCCTCTCCGGTCCGGCCTCGGCCTCGCCGCACGGCGACGGCGCATCGTGCGGCGCGCGCATCAACGCGGGCGACGGCATGGTGAACATCGTGATCCCGCGCCTGAACGGGCTCGTCATCGAGAACGAACGTACTTGGTTCTGCGGCAAGCCATCGACCGAGCAGGCGCGCTTCTACGAGGTCGCACGGGCGGCCAACGAGGCCGCGGTGGGCGCCGCCGTCACGGGCCAGCCGGTCTCCGGCATCGACGCGGCCGCGCAGGCCGTCATCGAGAAGGCCGGCTGCGGCGAGTTCATCCGGCATCGCACCGGACACGGCATGGGCATCATCGGCCACGAATACCCCGACGACATGGCGTTCAACCATCGTCCGCTGCTCGCCAACGAGGTCTACTCGGCCGAACCGGGCATCTACGTCTACGGGCTGGGCGGATTCCGTCTGGACGACTCGGTGGTGACGGGCGATACGCCGCTGATGCTCACGCGCACGCCGCGAACGCTCGCGCACGCCACGATCGATTGAACGCACATACCAATTTCGGAGGAGAGGTCATGGAGTCGATTCTGTTGTCGAACTGCGCGCTGCTGGACCCGGTCAAGGGCGAACTGCGCGAGGATCACGCCGTTCTGATCGAGAACGGACGCATCAAGGAAGTCTCGGACAAGCCGATCCGCACGCAGGCGGCGCGCGAGATCGACGCGCACGGGCGCACCGTGATGCCCGGCCTGATCGATCTGCACGTGCATGTGCACGCCACCCAGCTCAATCTCGCCGCACAGGCGCATCTGCCGAACGTGCTGGTCACGCTCAAGTCGGTGCCGATTCTGCAAGGCATGCTGCGGCGCGGCTTTACCACGGTGCGCGACGCCGGTGGCGCGGGCCACGCGATCAAGCACGCCGTCGAGAGCGGGCTCGCCGAGGGACCGCGCCTGTTCGTGTCGGGCCGCGCCATCAGCCAGACCGGCGGACACGGCGACGGACGCCCACGCACCGACTACATCGGCACCGACGGGCCGTGTCCGTGCTGCGTGCGCGTGGGCGCGCTCTCGCGCGTGGCCGACGGCGTCGACGCGGTGCGCCGCGCCGTGCGCGAAGAACTGCAAATGGGGGCCGACCAGATCAAGATCATGGCCTCGGGCGGCGTGGCCTCGCCGACCGATCCGGTGGGCGCGTGGGGTTACTCCGAAGACGAAATCCGTGCCATCGTCGCCGAAGCGCGCGGACGCGGCACCTATGTACTGGCGCATGCGTATACCGCCGCGGCGATCGAGCGCGCGGTGCGCTGCGGCGTGCGCACCATCGAACACGGCAACCTCGTCGACGCCCCGACGGCGCGCTTCATGGCCGAGCAGGGGGCGTACGCCGTGCCGACGCTGGTGACGTACGACGCGCTCGCGAACGAAGGAAAATCGCTCGGCCTGCCGGACGACAGCGTGGCCAAGATCGCCGATGTGCATGCCGCTGGCCTGCGCTCGCTGGAGATCTTCCGCGACGCCGGGGTGAAGATGGGTTACGGCTCCGATCTCCTGGGCGAGTCGCAGCGCCTGCAAAGCGACGAGTTCCGGCTGCGCGCCGAGGTACTCACGCCCGCCGAGATCCTGCGCAGTGCGACGGTGGTGGGTGCCGAGGTACTCGGCCAATCCGGTCAACTGGGCGAGATCGTGCCCGGCGCGCATGCCGATGTGCTGATCGTCGACGGCAATCCGCTCGCGTCGCTGGACTGCCTGCTCGGCCAGGGCGAGCGAATTCCCATGGTGATGAAGGGCGGTAGAATCCACGCTTTCGCGATGTGAGGCGAGCGCCGGCGCGCGCATCGCAGGGTAGCGTCACCGCCCACCGATGCCGTCGCGTTCGGCGATGACGCATCGCGCGACGCCTCGGCGCAGCTGCAGAAAGCGCGCCACCCACACGCCAACCCTTCCGTGGAGAATCGATGGATTTTCGGCACATCGACGCCTTTCGGGCGCTGATGCTCACGCGCACGACCACCAAGGCCGCCCAGGTGCTCGGCACGTCGCAGTCCGCGGTCAGCCGCCTCGTGGCCGACCTCGAGCGCTCGACGCGGCTCACGCTGTTCGACCGCGCGCGAGGCCGGCTGGAACCGACGGCCGAAGCCTTCGCGCTGTTCGAGGAGGTCGAGCGCCGCTACGCCGGACTCGACAATATCCGCGAATTCGCGCTGAATCTGCGCAACCCCGATCGCGCCGTCATTCGCGTGGGATCGGTCGTCTCATTCGGTCTCGGCTTCTTCGCCAGGGTGATGGCGAGGTACCGGGCGTTGCATCCGAGCGTGCAACTGGCGCTCACGACCGGTGCGTCGGATCTGATTCGCGATCAGGTCGTCACCCATCAGCTCGCGCTGGGCATCGTGACCGACACGATCGACGTGGCGGCAACGGACGCCGTCTCGTTCGCCAAGCTCGACGCCATTTGCGCACTGCCCGCCGGGCATGCGCTCGCGCGCAAGAAGGTCATTCGCCTGGCAGATCTGAAAGGCCAGCCGATTCTCTCGTACGAACCCACCGACATGGTCCGCTGGGGCATGGACCAACTCTTCGCCGACGGCAATCTGCACGAGCAGGTGGTCGCCACGGCGCGCTACTCGATCAATATCGGCACGATGGTCAAGGAAAACGTGGGCATCGGGTTGCTGCACCCGGTCTCGGCTTACGACTTTCTCGACTCCGACCTCGTGCTGCGCCGCTTCGAACCGTCGATGCCGTTCCACACGCTGCGCATCACGCCGCGCGCCGCCGCGCCCAGCGCGCAGCTCGACGATCTCGTGCGCGTGATGGAGACGACGCTCGACGACGTGCTTCGCGCGGTCCAGGCGCGAATGAGGGCCTGAAACCGGTCACCGCGCCGCGGCGCCGACAAAAAAGCCCGCCGGGGGACCCCCTGGCGGGCTTTTTCATGCATGGCTCGCGGCGTGGTGGCGCGTTATCGCCGCCCGCGCCTCGCTTGGTTGCCGGGCATCGTCAACACCTTGCGCTTACGAGACGATCGTCTGCGCTTCGTCTTCCTTGCGCTCGCGGATCGCGCCCAGACGGTAGACCGTTTCGCCCGAGGCCTCGAGGTGCTTGACCGCGGCGTCGGCGTCGGCCGCCGACACGATCACCGCCATGCCGATGCCGCAGTTGAATACGCGATGCATCTCCGCGTCGGCCACCTTGCCGTGGGCCTGCAGCCACTGGAACAGCGGCGGCAGCGTCCAGGCGTCCTGCTTGATGTCGGCCGTCAGATGATCCTGCAGGACACGCGGGATATTCTCGACGATGCCGCCGCCGGTGATGTGCGCCATGCCCTTGACGTTAAGCGTCTGCATGAGCGCGAGCAGCGGCTTGACATAGATGCGCGTGGGCGCCATCAGCACATCGCGCAGCGGCTGGCCGTGAAAGTCGGCGTCCAGGTCGGGCTTCGCGACTTCGATGATCTTGCGCACCAGCGAATAGCCATTCGAGTGCGCCCCCGACGAGGCCAGCCCCAGCACCACGTCGCCCGGCACGATGGCCGTGCCGTCGATGATCTTGCTCTTTTCCACCGCGCCTACCGCGAAACCGGCCAGATCGTACTCGCCGTCCGGGTACATGCTCGGCATTTCCGCCGTCTCGCCACCGATCAGCGCGCATCCGGCCAGCTCGCAACCCTGCGCGATCCCCTTGACGACCGTGGCCGCCGTGGCCACGTCCAGCTTGCCGCAGGCGAAGTAATCGAGGAAGAACAACGGCTCGGCGCCCTGCACCAGAATGTCGTTCACGCTCATGGCGACCAGGTCCTGGCCAACCGTGTCGTGCTTGTTCAGCGTGAAGGCCAGCTTGAGCTTGGTGCCCACGCCGTCGGTCCCCGAAACGAGCACCGGCTCCTTGTAGCGCTTGGGCACTTCGAACAGCGCGCCGAAGCCGCCGATGCCGCCCAGCACGCCGTCGCGCAGGGTTTTCTTGGCAAACGGCTTGATCGCTTCGACCAGCGCGTCGCCCGCTTCGATGTCGACGCCAGCGTCGCGATAGGAAAGGCCGGAAGTTTCGTTAGGGTGTGACATGACGGGAATGCATCAAGGTTCGGTAAAATGCGATTTTACCCGATGCGCGTGTCCTTTCGGCACGCAAACCGGATATCGGACGCCGGCTGACCCCGTCGTGCCCCGTAAACCGTACTCCGCCGGCCTGTCGCCGGCTTTCTTCGTTCGTGATCCAGCAACTGTATCTCGACCTCGGCACCCCGCCGCCCGCCACGTTCGACAATTTCATTGTCGGGCCCAATCGCGAGGCGGCGCAGACGCTTGCCGGCCTGAGTGCCGAACTGGCGGCCGGCACCGCACGCGACCGTGGCATCTACCTCTGGGGAACGGCCGGATCGGGCCGCACCCACCTGATGGAGGCGCTGTGCCATGCCGTGGGCCCGAGCGCGCGGTATCTGCGCCCGCACAGCCCGCTGGCCGCCTTCACGTTCGACGAGGCCAGCACGGTCTATTGCGTGGACGATTGCGACACCCTGTCGTCCACCCAGCAGATCGCCGCGTTCAACCTCTTCAACGAAACCCGCGCCCGACCGCATTGCGCTTTCGTCGCCGCCGGCTCGCAACCGCCGGTCGACATGCCGCTTCGGGAAGACCTGCGCACCCGCCTGGGCTGGGGGCTCGTATTTCACATTGTGGGACTCGACGACGAGGGCAAGAAGCAGGCGCTGCAGAACGCGGCCCGCGAGCGGGGGCTGCAACTGGCGGCCGACGTGCCCGCCTATCTGCTCACGCATTTCCAGCGCGACATGTCGAGCCTGATGGCGCTGCTCGACCGCCTGGACCGATTTTCGATGGAACAAAAGCGCGCGGTGACCTTGCCGTTGCTGCGCCAGATGCTCACCCACACCGATCCTGCCACCCCCGACGGCAAAAACTGACCGGTGTTAGCTTCAGGTAAAATTCGCGCAATGACCAATTTAGCTCTCTTCGATCTCGACCACACATTGCTGCCTACGGACAGCGACAAGGAGTGGGGTCGCTTCCTCGTGCGCCAGGGCGCGGTCGAGCGTGACTCGTACGCGCAGGCCAACGAGGCCTTCTATCAGGATTACCGTGCGGGCCGGCTCGACATGCCGGCCTATCTGCGTTTCTGCCTGGCGCCGCTCGCGCGTTACCCGCGCGATCAGCTCGACGCCTGGCACGCGCAGTACATGGAGGAGTCGATCCTGCCGCACGTGCGCAGCGAGGCGCTCGAACTGATCGACACGCACCGCAAGGCCGGCGACCTGTGCGCCATCGTGACGGCGACCAACACGTTCGTGACCCGTCCGATCGCGAAGGCCTTCGGGATCGATCATCTGATCGGCACCGAACCGGCCACCGCCGGCGACGGCCCGAACGCGCGCTACACCGGCGAGTATGTCGGCACGCCGAGCTTCCGCGAAGGCAAGATCACCCGTACCGAAGCGTGGCTCGCGAGCCTGGGCAAGACCTGGGACGACTTCGACCACGCCTTTTTCTACAGCGATTCCGCCAACGACGTCCCCCTGATGGAGAAGGTCAACCATCCGGTGGCAACGAACCCCGATGAGGCGCTGCGCGAAATCGCGCTGGCGCGTCGCTGGCCCATTCTCGAGTTGTTCCAGTGATCCGCAAACTCATCAAGAAGCTGCTGGGCAAGGACGGTCAGCCCCGCGCCGGCGCTACCGGCGCTACCGGCCCGACGCCGCCCGGCACCCCCGTCGTCATTCCCGTTGGCGTTCACGGCATCGATCCCTCGCTGCTTTCGAAGAACGCCGTGCGCGTGACCGACACGTTGCAGCAGGCCGGCTTCAAGGCCTTCATCGTGGGCGGTGCGGTGCGCGACCTGTTGCTCGGTATCGCGCCGAAGGACTTCGACGTCGCCACGAGCGCCACGCCCGAGCAGGTGCAGCGTCTGTTCCGCCGCGCCCGCATCATCGGTCGCCGGTTCCAGATCGTGCACGTGCAGTTCGGTCAGGAGATCATCGAGACCTCGACGTTCCGCGCGTTGGTCGACGCCGTCGACAGCGAGCAGATCGGTGCACGCCGTCCGAAAAAGGGCGAACTCGATCGCAAGACGCACGTGACCGACGAATCGGGCCGCGTGCTGCGCGACAACGTCTGGGGCGAGCAGGAAGAAGACGCCGCGCGGCGCGACTTCACCGTCAACGCCATGTATTACGACCCGGCCGCGCAGACGGTGCACGATTACCATCACGGCTGGGAAGACATCCAGAAGCGCGTGCTGCGCATGATCGGCGACCCGGCCACGCGCTATCGCGAAGACCCCGTGCGCATGCTGCGCGTGGTGCGTTTCGCGGCCAAGCTCGGCTTCAAGATCGACGAGGCGACCGCCGCGCCGATCTCGCAGCTCGCACCGCTCATCGACAATGTGCCCGCCGCGCGGCTGTTCGACGAGATGCTCAAGCTGCTGCTCTCGGGCCATGCCTGGGCGTGCGTGCAGCAATTGCGCGCGCAGGGCCTGCATCACGGTCTGCTGCCGCTGCTCGACGTCGTGCTGGAGCAGCCGATGGGCGAGAAATTCGTCACGCTCGCGCTCGCCAACACCGACGCGCGCATTCGCGCCGGCAAGCCGGTTTCGCCGGGCTTCCTGTTCGCCGCCCTGTTGTGGCATCTCGTGCTCGAGAAGTGGCAGGCCTACCAGCGCGCGGGCGAGTACCCGATTCCGGCGCTGCATCTGGCCATGGACGACGTGCTCGACGCCCAGACCGGCAAGCTCGCGATCCAGCGCCGTTTCGTTGCCGACATGAAGGAAATCTGGGGCCTGCAGGTGCGTCTCGACAAGCGCGTGGGCCGTACGCCGCTGCGGCTGCTCGAACATCCGCGCTTGCGTGCCGGCTACGACTTCCTGCTGCTGCGCTGCGAGTCGGGCGAGGTGCCCGCCGAAGCCGGGCAGTGGTGGACGGACTTCCTCGAGGGCGATGCCGCCGCGCGCGACGCCCTGCTCGCACAAGGCAGTGCACCGAGCGGTACGCCGGCGGCCAAGCGTCGTCGTCGCCGTCGCAAGCCGACGGGTGGACGGGGCGGTGAAGGATCGGGCAACGAAGCGAGCGCTGGCGACGGCAATGAGAACGCCACCAGCGAGAATCATGGCAAGCGGGTATCATCGCGACAGCATGGTTCCGAAGGTGCTTCATGACTGTTGCCTATATCGGGCTCGGCGCGAATCTCGGCGACGCCCGCCAAGCGATCAAGGACGCCGTCGTCTGCCTGGCGCAGCAAATCGGCGTGACCATCATCGGCAAGTCCGATCTGTATCGCACCGCGCCCATCGAGTCGAGCGGCGAGGACTATCTGAACTGCGTCGTCGCCGTGGAGACCCGCCTCACGGCGCGCCAGTTGCTTACGCTCTGCCTGAAGATCGAACTGCATTTCGGGCGCGAGCGCCCGTACAAGAATGCCCCGCGCACGCTCGATCTCGATCTGCTGCTGTATGGCGATGAATGCATCGCCGAACCCGACCTGATCGTGCCGCATCCGCGCATGGCCGCGCGCGCCTTCGTGCTGCGCCCGCTCTCCGATCTCGCTCCCGAACTCGACATTCCCGGCATGGGACGCGTAAGCGCCCTGCTGGGAGATGTCGCCGACCAGCGCATCGAGCGCGTCGAGGCGTGCTGCTGCCCGACGAAGCGCGCCTACGTCTCATGAGATCGCCCGTGCTCGGGCGTTTTCGCTATCTGGCCGTCGAGGGCCCCATCGGGGTCGGCAAGACATCGCTCGCGCAACGGCTCGCCGATGCGGCCGGCGCCGACATCATGCTCGAGCAACCCGCGCTCAATCCCTTTCTCGAACGTTTCTATCGCGACTCGGCGCGCTATGCGCTGCCCGCGCAGTTGTCGTTCTGCCTGCGACGCGTGGACGAAGCGATGGAAATCGCGCGCCGCGAAATCGACGGCAAGCCGATTATTACTGACTTCCTCCCGGAAAAGGACGGCCTGTTCGCGCGTCTCACCCTGTCGGCCGACGAGCTCGATCTGTATCGCAAGCTCGTCGCGCACGTCGAGCGCGCGCACCGCGCGCCCGACCTCGTGATCCATTTGCAGGCCAGTCCCGAGACGCTTTACGCGCGTATCCAGAAGCGCGCGATTCCGATGGAGCAACAGATTCCGGACACGTATCTGCGTGCGCTGTGCGACATCTATGGCGAATTCTTCTATCATTACGCCGCGGCGCCGGTATTGACTGTCGACACGGAACAATTCGACCCGGCGCACAACGACAGCGACTTCACCCTGCTGGTCGAGCGCATCGATCAGATGCGCGGACGCAAGGAAGTCTTCGTCAAGGGCGCTCGCCCCTGATCGTCTCCCGATTCGTCGAAGGCGCGCTTGTTGCGCCGGCGACCCCTGCTGAACCGAGGCCGACATGAGTTATCTGCAAGAATCCAACCGCAAGGCCGTGACCGTTCCCGGACTGGCCCAGATGCGCGAGCGTGGCGAGAAGATCGTCATGCTGACCGCCTACGACGCCAGCTTCGCCGCGCTGCTCGACCGTGTCGGCGTCGACGCCATTCTGATCGGCGACTCGCTCGGCAATGTGATCCAGGGCCAGCGCACCACCCTGCCGGTCACGCTGCGCGACATTTGCTATCACACCGAATGCGTGGCCCGCAGCGTGAGCAAGGCGCTCGTGCTCGCCGATCTGCCGTTCGGCACCTATGGCACGAAGGAGCAGGCATATCAGAGTGCCGTGGCCGTCATGCAGGCCGGTGCCCAGATGGTGAAGATCGAAGGCGGCGCATGGCTGGCCGACACCGTGCGCTTTCTGGTCGAGCGCAGCGTCCCGGTGTGCGCTCACCTGGGCCTCACGCCGCAGTCCGTGCACGCGTTCGGCGGCTTCAAGGTGCAAGCGCGCGAAGATGCCGCGCAGGCACAGTTGATCGGCGACGCCCGTACGCTGCAAGCAGCCGGCGCGCAGTTGGTCGTGCTCGAAGCGATTCCGGCCGCCCTGGCCTCGCGCGTGACGCCGGAAGTGCCCACGATGCCGACCATCGGGATTGGCGCGGGTCCCGATTGCGACGGGCAGGTGCTCGTGCTGCAGGACATGCTGGGTGTGTTCCCCGGCAAGTCGCCGAAGTTCTCGAAGAATTTCATGGAAGGCCAACCGAGCATCGCCGCGGCCATCGAGGCGTACGTGCAAGCGGTGAAACACGGCTCGTTCCCTTCGCAGGAACATAGCTTCTGACCTGGCGCGCCGCACGGCGCATCGCGTGAACAGGCGGCCTTCGGGCCGCTTTTTTCATTGCGCTGCCGGCAAAGTCAGCACCACGGCGAAGCCCTCGCCCGCCACGCGCTCGAAGGTCATTTGTCCGCCGTGCGCGCCGACCACTTCGGCCACCATGGCCAGTCCCAGGCTGGCCCCTTCGCGGCCATCCGCCCGCGACGAGAACGGCGTGCGCACGCGCGCCCACTCCGACTCGGGGATGCCCGGGCCGTCGTCGAAGAATCGCAAACGCCATTGGTCGTCGACCTTCGTCACATCGACGTGCAGACGATGCGGTGCGCCGTAGGCGAGTGCATTGACCAAGACGTTCTTGATCGCTTCACGCAGGCTCAGCGGATCGCCTACGATTCGGCACGGCGTGTCCGGCGTATCCGGCGCATGCAGCGCGACATCGATATCTCGCGCGGCATAGGACAACGTTTCGCGCATGGCCGTTTGCAGCAACTCGTTCAGGTCGACCGGTACGGGCGCCACGCTGTCCGCCCGGTGCTGCACCATCGCGTGATTGATCAGTTGATGGATGAGCCCGCCAAGTCCACGCGCCTGCTTCTGGATGCGTGCGACGTGCGCCTGTCGCGCCGTTTCATCCTGTGTCTGCGTGAGCAGTTC
The DNA here is from genome assembly GCF_000681415.1 of Pandoraea sp. E26. NCBI lineage: Bacteria > Pseudomonadati > Pseudomonadota > Betaproteobacteria > Burkholderiales > Burkholderiaceae > Pandoraea > Pandoraea sp. E26. The sequence continues at coordinate 169,198 of NZ_AYXJ01000030.1, read as the reverse complement.
GGCCTGCGCCGTGAGCGCCGTCACCGGCGTGCGCAGTTGATGCGCGGCGTCGCCGATCACACGGCGCATCAGCGCGCGCGACGTGGCCAGCCGCTGCATGAAATCGTTGATCGCGCCCACGAGGGCGAGCGTTTCGGCGGGCGCCGTGACCGCCAGCGGCACGAGATCGTTCGAATCGCGTGCGCGTATGGCCGCCTCGATCTGCTTGAGCGGCGCGAGCGCCTGACGCAGCGTCCACAACGCCGCGAGCATCGTCAGCACGCCCGTGGCGATGGTGATGAGCAGTGTGTTGTCGGCGAGACCGCGCGTGAACCGCACGCGCGCGTTCTGCGTGTGCGCGAGTGCGACCACCGCCCACGGGTGCGCGGCGGCCACCGGCATGCGTCGTCCCACGATGGCGATGCGAATCGGCATTTCCTGATACGTGCCGTCGACGACGAGCGGCCCGTCCGCCAGCTTGTCCCATGGAATCGGCGGACGAAATTCGGAATCGCCGGCCACCGAGCGTCCGTCCGGGTCGAGCACGGTATAGAAGATCTGATCGCCCGGCGCGAGCGCGGAGAACGCGGCCAGCGGCACGTCCACATTCACTTCGCCGTTCTGGTACCACGTGTTCTCGGCGACCTGCAGCGCACTGCCGAGCAGCCATCGGTCATAGGCGCGGTCGACCGCCGCGCGGGTGGAGAACCAGATGCCGAGCAGCACGGCGGCGACCGCGAACGCGAGCACCGCGCCCATGCGCACGACCAGGCGAAGATACAGGGAACGACCGGGAACGATCATGACAGCACGAGCTGATAGCCCAGTCCGCGCAACGTGCGGATCTGGAATTGTGCCGCGGCCAGCTTCTTGCGCAGGCGCGCGACATATTGTTCGATGGCATTGGCGTTCGGCACGGGTTCGTCGCCGTACAGGCGATCCATGAGTTCGTCCTTGCCGAAGATGCGCCCCGGACGCGCCGCGAGAATTTCGAGCAGCGTGACTTCCCGGCGCGTGAGCTCGATGGGCTGACCGTCGATCTCCACGCCGCGGCTCTTGCGATCGAGCGTGAGATTCGCGCATGCCAGACGGTTCGTCGCATCCTGGCCGGTGCGGCGCATGAGCGCACGCACTCGCGCTTCGAGCTCGCGAAAATCGAATGGCTTGGTGAGATAGTCGTCGGCCCCGAGGTCGAGCGCGCGCACGCGCTCCTCGATCTCGGCGCACGCGGTGAGCATGAGCACGCGCGTGGCCAGACCTCGCTCGCGCACCCGCCGAAGCAGCTCGAATCCGTCGACGTGCGGCAGCATCACGTCGAGAATGAGCAGGTCGTAGTCGTCGCCGATGCGCGCGGCGGCCGCGGCGCCGTCCGTCTCGCAATCGAGCGCATGACCGAGCTTGCGCAGCTGGGTGGCGATCGCTTCGGCGACGTCGGCGGTGTCTTCCACCAGCATGATGCGCATGATGTTTGTGTCTCCTTCTCGTCGGCGGCCACGTTCGGCGCCTGACGCGCTTTCGGGTTGCCGGTGGGCGCGATTGTCCCGGAATTCGGCGCGGGCGTCCTCGGGGTTTGCCCTGAATATCGGCCCGGCGGCCGTCGATGTCAGCTTCGTTACAGCTTGGCTGCTTAGTATCGAAGCCGATTATAAAAGCATCCATTCGGAGACACGCCATGCCGCATGCCCCCCTTCCGGGCGCCGGGACACCTGCGTCCACGGTGCCGCCGCTGCTCGAAATCGACGGCGTCACGCTGCAATACAAGACCGACGACTACCTCGTCACTGCCGCCCAGCAAGTGAGCTTCAACGTCTATCCGGGCGACCGGTTCGTGTTGCTCGGCCCGTCCGGCTGCGGCAAGTCGACCTTGCTCAAGGCCATCGGCGGCTATCTGCCGCCGGTAAGCGGCGAGATTCGCCTCAAGGGACGCGCGATCAGCGAGCCGGGGCCGGACCGCATGATGGTGTTCCAGGAATTCGACCAGTTGCTGCCGTGGAAGACGGTGCGCCAGAACGTGGAATTCGCTCTCATCGCGAGCGGTCGCCTCAAGGGGCGCGAGGCCGCCGGGCGCGCCGCGCACTATATCGAAAAGGTCGGCCTGGGCAAGTTCATCGACAGCTATCCGCACACGCTCTCCGGCGGGATGAAGCAACGCGTGTCGATCGCGCGCGGCATGGCGATGGAGCCCGATGTGCTGCTCATGGACGAGCCGTTCGCCGCGCTCGACGCGCTCACGCGTCGCAAGATGCAGGACGAACTGCTGCGCCTGTGGGACGACACGCGCTTCACGGTGCTGTTCGTCACGCACGGCATCGACGAGGCGATTCGCATCGGCACGCGCATCCTGCTGCTCTCGCCGCACCCCGGCCAGGTGAAGGCCGAACTCAACAGCATTGCGCCGGAACAGCTCGGCACGGCGCACCAGAGCGCCCTGGAGGCGCGCATCGATCAACTGCTGTTCGCAACCCATTGAGGACGACGTTCATGAATACGATGGCCCAGGCGACGACGTTGTCGCCCTCTACCCCCAGGATCGAACCGGTCGTGCGGCCCGAGTTCGTGCTCGAACCCGTGCAGGCCGAGTTGGCGTCGATCCAGCGCCCGCTCTCGACCTTCGAAACGCTCTACCGCCTCGGCTGGCTGCGCAAGACCGTCATCCTTTGCGTGCTCGCCATCATCTGGGAAATCTACGGCCGCTGGCTCGACAATGCGCTGCTGTTCCCGAGCTTCACCGACACGCTCGGCGCCTTCGTCAATGGCCTCACGAGCGGTGTGCTGCTGCTGCGCGCGGCCGTCTCGCTCAAGACGCTGCTGATCGGCTACGGCATCGGGATCGCGCTCGCCGCCGTGCTCACCACGGTGGCGATCAGCTCGAAGATCGGCAACGACCTGCTCGAAACGCTCACGGCGATGTTCAACCCGCTGCCCGCCATCGCCCTGTTGCCGCTCGCGCTGATCTGGTTCGGCCTGGGCAACGGCAGCGTGATCTTCGTGCTGGTGCACTCGGTGCTGTGGGCCGTGGCGCTCAACACGCACAGCGGCTTTCGCGGCGTGTCGAAAACATTGCGCATGGTCGGCCAGAACTACGGACTCAAACGCTTCGCGCTGGTACGCCACGTGTTGATTCCCGCGGCGTTCCCGAGCATTCTCACCGGCCTGAAGGTGGGCTGGGCCTTTGCATGGCGCACGCTGATCGCGGCGGAACTCGTGTTCGGCGTGTCGTCGGGTTCGGGCGGTCTGGGCTGGTACATCTTCGAGAACCGCAATTCGCTGGAGACGGCCAACGTTTTCGCCGGGCTGTTCTTCGTGATTCTCATCGGGCTGGCAGTCGAGAACCTGCTGTTCGCCCGTATCGAGAAACGCACGCTGCATCGCTGGGGCATGCAGCATTGATCGACGCCCCCTCGGGGGCATGAATAATTCCAACTATCCGGAGACGACAACATCATGAATCGACGTCATTTCACGCGCTGGGCCAGCACGCTCGCGCTGGCGGTCACGACGGCCGCGGCCACGCTCGCACCGCTGGGCAACGTTGCCCACGCCGAAGCGAGCACCGTGCGCCTGTCGCACGGCTACGGCATTCTCTATCTGCCACTCATGGTCATGCGCGACCAGCATCTGATCGAGAAGCACGCCAAGGCAATGGGTCTGGGCGACGTGAAGACCACGTGGACCATTCTCGACGGCGGCAACGTGATCAACGACGCGATGCTCGCCGGCAATCTCGACGTGGCCGGCACCGGCGCACCGGGCTTCGTCACGCTGTGGTCGAAGGCGCACGGCATTCCGCGCTCGGAGGTGATCGGCCTGTCGGCGCTGTCGACCGGCCCGCTCTGGCTCAACACGAACAACCCGAACATCAAGACGCTCAAGGACTTCACGCCGAAGGACAAGATCGCGATTCCGGGCATCAAGACGTCGCTCTCGGCCGTGCTGCTGCAAATGGCCGTGGCAAAGACCTTCGGTATCGAGAACTACGCGAAGCTCGACCCGCAAACCGTCAGCCTGAGCCATCCGGAAGCCGTGAGCGCCCTGCTCTCGGGCAAGACGGAGATCACCGCGCACTTCACCTCGCCGCCGTTCTCGTATCAGGAACTGAAGGACCCGCGCATCAAGCGCGTGCTGAATTCGACCGACGTGCTCGGCAACATCACCATCGACGTGGTATTCGCGCCGAAGCAGTTCACGGTGCAGAATCCGAAGCTGGTCCAGGCGATTCTGGCGGCACAGGACGAAGCCGCGGCCTATATCGCGAAGGATCACGTGGGCGCGGCGAAGACCTTCCTGCGCGTGTCGAAGATGAACCTTCCGCAAGCGGAGATCGAACAGATGCTGGCCGATCCGGGCCTGCAGTTCACCACCACGCCCAACGGCCTGATGCAATATGTCGAATTCATGAGCCGCGCGGGCACGATCAAGACGCGGCCGGCGAAGTGGAGCGAACTGTTCGTGCCGGAGATGGCGTCGCGTCAGGGAAGCTGAGCGACGCGACACGCCTCGCACGATACGCGACACGCAACGCTCCGCGCGCATCGACGGTCCCAGCGCGGGCCGCGATGCGTGAAGCGATTTGCAGGTCGACTTGCAGGTCGAGGAGAAACGCAGCGGCGCCCGAGGGCGCCGCTGTGCATTTCAGGAGCGGGAGCGGTGAGGGGCGCTCGTCAAGCGGGTGCGCGAGCCAGCTTCGCGGGTAGCGCGCCGCGCAATGCGTTGCAAACCACGATGGCCTGCGTGTTCTCGACGTCTTCACGGGTCAGCACGTCCTCGACGGCGGCCCACGACGGGTCGTCGAGCATCACGCCGCGCATGATCCCCGGCAACAACCCGCACGACAGCGGGGGCGTCACCCAGAGACCGTCGCGCTTGACGAACACACTGCTGCGCCCGCCCTCGGTCAGCTCGCCGCGCTCGTTGAAGAACAGCATGTCGAACGCGCCACGGGCCTGCGCCGCCTTCCACGCCGTATCGTAGCGCTCGCGCACGGTCGTTTTGTGACGCAGGAAGAGATCGTCGGCACGCGTCGCCTCGCTCATGTTCGCGAGCCACACCGTCACGCTCGGCTGCGCGAGCGGTTCGAGCACGCCGTGCGTGATCGTGGCGGCGCCGTCGTGCGAGAGGGCGAGGCGCACGCGATGGATCTCGCTCGCGTCGAGTGTTGCGACCACCGCGTCGAGTTGTGCCCGCAACGACGCCTCGTCGAAACGAAAGCCGAAGTACTTTGCCGACGCCGCCAGACGCGCCAGATGGCGCGAGAGATGGTCAATGCCCGACAACGGTGTCGCCCGCATGGTCTCGAAGATCTCGAACCCCGGGTCGAGCGCACTCAGGAAACGCGCCTTGAGCCTGCATTCCTCGCGCTCCTCGCGGGCACGGCTGTCGAGCACGATGCCCGCACCGATACCGAGACGTCCGCGACGTAATCCGCTGGCCATGGGTGCATCGAGTTCGAGGGTTCGAATGGCGACCGACAGGCAGAAGTCGCCGAGCGCTTCCGGCGCGTCTTCGCGGGCATCGAGCCAGCCGATGGCACCGGTATAGAGCCCGCGCGGCGACGTTTCGAGCTCGCCGATCAGTTGCATCGCACGATACTTCGGCGCACCGGTGATCGAGCCACAGGGATACAGCGCACGCATGACGTCAGCCAACGAGGCCGAGGGCGGTAGCGTGGCCGTAACGGTCGACGTCATCTGCAGCACGCTCGCGAAGCGGGTGACCTCGAAGAGTTTCGGCACCTTGACGGACCCCGGTGTGGCGACGCGCCCGAGATCATTGCGCAGCAGGTCCACGATCATCAGGTTCTCGGCGCGGTTCTTCTCGTCGGCGGCAAGCGCCGCACTGCGCTCGGCGTCGACGGCGGCGTCGCCGCACGCGGGGGCCGTGCCCTTCATCGGCCGCGCCTCGACCCGTCCGCGCGAATGACGCAGGAACAGCTCGGGCGAGAGCGAGAGTATCGCCCGACCTGCCACGCATCCGGCACCGGGAAGCATCACCAGCGCCCCGTAAGGCACGGGCTGGCGCGCACGCAAGCGGCGGTACAGTGCCACGGGCGAGCCGAATGCGTCGAAATTCAGGCGATAGGTGTAATTGATCTGGTAGCACTCGCCTTGCGCGAGCCAGTCTTGAATGCGAGCGATGGCGTCGTCGAAGGCCGCATCGCTCACGTCGTCCTGCAACGCGGCAACGCCTGCCACGCCCGGCGGCGCGATATCGTCGGTGCCGGCGGCGTGATCGATGTCCCGTGGGCTCGCCTGCGCGCAGGCGGCCTCACGGCCGGCCAGCCAGGCTTGCGTCTGCGCGGCGCTCAGGTGCGCCAGGGTGGCGAACAACAGGGCGCGGAACTGCCCGGGTGCGCGACGCGTCGCGACCGTATGCACGCCGGCCAGGCGCACGCCGAATTCGTAATCGGCCAGCAGCACGGCATGCAGGCCGTCGCGCGTGGCTTCCTCCACTTCGCGAAGCGCGTCGGAAAGCACACCGGGCTCGTCGCAAGTCACCTCGCGCACGAGCCCGGTATACAGACGCGCTCCACCGACCGGATCCGCGCTGTCGTCCAACAGTGCGAACGCGGCCAAGGGCGCTTCACTTTGCATGAAATTACTCGAAGAACTGCTTCACACGGTCGAACCAGCCTTTGGTCTGCGGGCTGTGGCGCGCGCCGCCCGCCTTGAGCGAGGCGTCGAAGTCGCGCAGCAACTGCTTTTGCTTGTCGTCGAGCTTGACCGGCGTTTCCACCTGCACGTGCACGTACAGATCGCCCGGGTAGCTCGCACGCAACCCCTTGATGCCCTTGCCGCGCAGGCGGAACGTCTTGCCCGTCTGCGTGCCTTCCGGCACTTCGAAGGTCGCCTTGCCGTGCAGCGTGGGCGCGTCGATGTCGCCGCCGAGCGCCGCCGTCGCGAACGAGATCGGCATCTGGCAGTGCAGGTCGTCGCCGTCGCGCTCGAACACGTTGTGCGGCTTGATGTGGATTTCCACGTACAGGTCGCCCGCCGGTCCACCATTCACACCCGGTTCGCCGTTGCCGGCCGAACGAATGCGCATGCCGTCTTCGATGCCCGCCGGGATCTTGATCTCCAGCGTCTTGGTCTTCTTGAGCTTGCCCGAACCATGGCAGTTGGTGCACGGCTCGGGAATGTACGACCCCGTGCCGTGGCACTTCGGACAGGTCTGCTGAATGCTGAAGAAGCCCTGCGACATGCGCACCGAACCCGAACCGTTACAGGTCGGGCAGGTCTCGGGCTTCGTGCCCGGCTTCGCGCCGTTGCCGTGGCACACCTCGCACTCCTCCCAGCTCGGCACGCGAATCTGCGTGTCGAAACCGTTTGCCGCCTGCTCGAGCGTGATCTCCATGTTGTACCGCAGATCCGCGCCGCGATACACCTGCGGGCCGCCCCGGCCACCGCGCCCACCCGGGCCGCCCTGGCCGAAGATGTCGCCGAAGATATCGCCGAACGCGTCGGCAAAGCCGCCGAAGCCCTGACCGCCCGCCCCGCCGAAGCCGCCCATGTTCGGGTCGACGCCCGCGTGGCCGTACTGGTCGTACGCCGCGCGCTTCTCCGGCTCGGAGAGCATCTCGTAGGCCTCTTTGACCTCCTTGAACTTCTCTTCGGCGTCCTTGCTGTCCGGATTGCGGTCCGGGTGGTACTTCATCGCCAGCTTGCGATACGCCTTCTTGATTTCGTCGTCGGTGGCGTTCTTGGCCACGCCAAGGACTTCGTAGTAATCACGTTTGGCCATAAGTCTTTCCAGTGTTGGCGCATGTCCGCCATCAGGCAAAAAGCCGGGTCGAGATTCCCTTCGCAGAGAACTTCGATACCCGGCCTACACGCGGCGCCCGTCATCGGACACCGCGCGCCATGCACGCCTTACTTCTTGTCGTTGACTTCCTTCACTTCTGCGTCGACGACGTTATCGTCATGCGGCTTGGCCTGCTCGGCGCCCGCGGCACCCGCAGCGCCGGCCTGGGCCTGCATGTCGGCATACATCTTCTCGCCGAGCTTCTGGCTGGCGGTGCCCAGCGCTTCGACCTTGGCATCGATGTCCGCCTTGTCCGAACCGCGCAGCGCACCTTCCAGTGCCGTGATCGCCGATTCGATGGCTTCCTTCTCCGACGCTTCGATCTTGTCGCCGTACTCGGTGAGCGCCTTGCGGGTGCTGTGCACCAGCGCGTCGCCCTGGTTACGGGCATCGGCCAGCTCGCGCGCCTTCTTGTCTTCCTCGGCGTTGAGCTCGGCATCCTTCACCATTTGCTCGATCTCGGCGTCCGACAGGCCCGAGTTCGCCTTGATGGTGATCTTGTTTTCCTTGCCGGTGGCCTTGTCCTTCGCGCCCACGTGCAGAATGCCGTTGGCGTCGATGTCGAAGGTCACTTCGATCTGCGGCGTGCCGCGTGCCGCCGGCGGGATCCCCTCGAGGTTGAACTCGCCCAGCGACTTGTTGCCGGCGGCCATCTCGCGCTCACCCTGGAACACCTTGATCGTCACGGCCGGCTGGTTGTCGTCGGCCGTCGAGAACACTTGCGAGTGCTTCGTCGGAATCGTGGTGTTCTTCGTGATCATCTTCGTCATCACGCCGCCGAGCGTTTCGATACCGAGCGAGAGCGGCGTCACGTCGAGCAGTAGCACGTCCTTGCGATCGCCCGAAAGCACCGAGCCCTGAATCGACGCGCCCGCCGCCACGGCTTCGTCCGGGTTCACGTCCTTGCGCGGATCCTTGCCGAAGAACTCCTTGACCTTCTCCTGCACCTTCGGCATGCGGGTCATGCCGCCGACCAGGATCACGTCGTCGATGTCGCTGACCTTCACGCCGGCATCCTTGATGGCCAGACGGCAGGGCTCGATCGTGCGGGCGATCAGGTCCTCGACCAGCGCTTCGAGCTTGGCGCGCGTGATCTTCAGATTCAAGTGCTTCGGACCCGAGGCATCGGCCGTGATGTACGGCAGGTTGATCTCGGTCTGCTGGCTCGACGACAGCTCGATCTTGGCCTTTTCGGCGGCTTCCTTCAGGCGTTGCAGCGCGAGCACGTCCTTCGACAGATCGACACCTTGTTCCTTCTTGAACTCGGCGATGATGTAGTCGATGATGCGCTGGTCGAAGTCTTCGCCGCCCAGGAACGTGTCGCCGTTGGTCGACAGCACTTCGAACTGGTGCTCGCCGTCCACGTCCGCGATTTCGATGATCGAGATGTCGAACGTGCCGCCACCCAGGTCATACACCGCGATCTTGCGGTCGCCGCCTTCCTTCTTGTCGAGGCCGAAAGCCAGTGCGGCGGCCGTCGGCTCGTTGATGATGCGCTTGACTTCCAGACCGGCGATGCGGCCGGCGTCCTTGGTCGCCTGGCGCTGGCTGTCGTTGAAGTACGCGGGCACCGTGATCACGGCTTCCGTGACCGGCTCGCCAAGGTAGTCCTCGGCGGTCTTCTTCATCTTGCGCAGCACTTCGGCGGAAATCTGCGGCGGGGCCAGCTTCTGGTCGCGCACTTCCACCCAGGCGTCGCCGTTGTCGGCCTTGACGATCTTGTAGGGCATCAGGCCGATGTCCTTCTGCACTTCCTTTTCTTCGAAGCGACGGCCGATCAGTCGCTTGACCGCGTACAGCGTGTTCTTCGGATTGGTCACCGCCTGGCGCTTGGCCGGCGCGCCGACCAGGATTTCGCCGTCGTCCATGTAGGCGATGATCGACGGCGTGGTGCGTGCACCTTCCGCGTTCTCGATGATCTTGACCTGGTTGCCTTCCATAACGGCCACGCACGAGTTCGTGGTGCCCAGGTCGATGCCGATGATTTTGCCCATATTGTTTCTCCTAGCGTCCTTTGCGTCTTTCCGTCAGGCCCGTGGCCCGTTCAATTCGTTGATCTGCACGTCATATGGGTGCAGCCCGGTACTTTTCAAGACCCTTCTTGCGGTCCGGTTTTGCCCCCGGCCGCCGCGATCTTCTCGCGGGCGGCGGCGACCGCCAGCCGGAACTGGGGCAGACCGTGCCAACCGGTCGCCCGGCCCAGTTTCTTCCCTCGATGGAAGAAGAAAAACGTCGGAACCCCGTGCAGCGCAAAGCGCCTGGCCAGCGCCATGTCCGCATACACGTTGGCGTGAAACCAGCGCAGTCCGAGCGCCTCGATCGCGTCGCGCTGCGCGAGCATGGTCTTCTTGGCGACTTCGCAGTTGAAACAGTCGACGCCCCAGAAGAACACCACGGCGAGCGCATCGCCCGCCTCTCGCAGCCCGTCGTCGAAGGTGGCGGCCGTGAGTTCGTCCATCGAAAATGCCTCGAACGCCGTACCGTCCACGCCCTTCATGCCCGGATGATCGCCCGCCATGTCCCTACGTCCTCGTCTTCATCGTCCGGCAAGGCCGCAACACCGGCACCTCCGCCTGTCGAGCCCAAAGCTTGCCATGATGGGATGGCAGAGCGGGGCGTCGCATCGGCAGGTCCCGTCGGCCGTCGGCGGCCTTACTTGGCTGCTGCGACCGTCACCAACGCCGGGCGCAGCACGCGATCGGCGATCAGATAACCTTTTTGCAGCACCGATACCACGGTATTCGGTTCCTGCTCCGCCGGCACCATCGAAATGGCCTGATGTTGATGCGGATCGAATTTTGCGCCGGCCGGGTCGATAACGGAAACCTTGCTGCGCTCCAGGGCCGAGATGAGCTGGCGCAGGGTCAGGGCCACGCCCTCCTGCAGCTTGGCCACGTCGCCGCTCTTGTCGGCGGCGGCGGCTTCCAGACTGTCGATCACCGGCAGCAGGTTCTCCGCGAAGCTTTCCACGGCGAACTTGCGCGCCTTGGTCACTTCCTCTTCGGCGCGGCGGCGCACGTTTTCCATTTCGGCCCGGGCACGCAGCGCTTCGTCGCGAAGACTGGCCGCCTCGGCCTGTGCGGCCAACAGTTGCGCCTCGACCGAGGGCAGCGCGTCGTTCGCGAGCTCAGCGTCGTTCGGGGCCGCTTCGGCCTGGGACGGAATCGGCTGGTCGGGGGTGTTTTGCTGTTCAGTCATGAGCTTGAGTCGTCAAAAGGTTTTCGCAGCGCACCAAGACGATGCGCCACCGGTTCAAATCCCTTTGGATAGTAGGGGCGTTCACACCGATTTCAAGAGCTGGCGGGCATTCCGTGCGCCATACCGGTGCTTGCCGCGTGCCGGTAAATATCCGGTTACACGCGTTACGAGTCCTCTATTGTATCGGCCGTTGCTGCGACCTAACATGAATTACGGTCTGGTGATGCGAAGTGCCGCACCGGACCCGGCCGTCGGCCGGACGGACACTCACGTCCGAACCGATGTTTACAGGTGTAAGGAGCGCATCATGAAGCTGCCACTGGCTGTTGTCTTCATCCTTGCGTTGGTGACGACGGTAACGATTACGATCTGCCTGTCAGGCGCGGTCACCCGGCGCGACACCGAGTACGGCAGCGTGCGGGCCGTGCTGCATCACTATGTCGAGATGCCGGGCATGCCAGCCCATCGCTCGTCCAACTCCGGAATCCCCTCGCGCTGAGCGCCCCGGGGCGCGCGATACGTCGCCACGCTCACGGGCTACGTTTCCCTTGGTCCTCTCGTTCCCCTTCCGGGACCGCTGACTCCCGATCTCCCGCCCGCCGTCCGGCCCTGCGCCGACGGCGGCGTCCATTCGTGCCCCGGAAAATTCGAACCGTCGCGCCCGGGATGCCACGCAACGTCGCTTTGCGCGACGGATCCGCCGGGCCACGGTGCTATTCGCCGATACCGCCGAGTCGGCGACGGTCGCGCTTGGTTGGCCGGCCATGCATCTGCGCGGCCGGCTCCTGAAACAGGCGCCGGCGCTCACTCTCGTCGGCACGAGCGCGAATACTGGCTTCCGTTTCCTCGTAGAGCGACTGCGCGACCGGCGCCGAGCCGCGAACCTCCGCGATGGCCTTGACCCGCACTTCCCACTTCGTGCTGCCGTTGTCCACTGTCACGACATCGCCCGGGCGCACGTCGCGCGCCGGTTTGACGCGCGCTTCGTTGCACAGCACGCGCCCGCGGTCGACCGCCTGCGTGGCGAGCGAGCGCGTCTTGAAGAACCGGGCAGCCCACAGCCATTTGTCGATACGCGTTGCGGCGTGCGGCGAATCGTCGACCTTGATCGTCACGTGCGCGCTCCCGGCGCCGTCGGTTCCGCCGCCTGCGCGGCAGCGGCCGCCGCGGCGTTGGCCGAGTCGAAGGCGGCAACCGCGGCAACCTGCCGCTGACGGGTCGATGCCGCAGCCGCGGCGGCCGCATCGGCCACGCCTTCCGGCGTGAGCACCGGCCACCCCTGCAGGTGGCGCGCAGCGATCTCGCCGAGCGCCGTGATCCAGGCGCTCGCGCCGTTCAGGCACGGAATGAAATGGAACGCCTTGCCGCCGGCCGACAGATAGGCGTGACGGCCTTCCATATTGATTTCTTCCAGCGTTTCCAGACAGTCCGAAGTGAAGCCCGGGCAGAAGACATCCACACGCGGCGTGCCGCCCCGGCCGAGCTCCTCCAGGGTGGGCGCCGTGTAGGGCTGAAGCCATTCGGCCTTGCCGAAACGGGACTGGAACGTGAGGCGACAGGTGGTCTCGTCGAGGCCGAGCGCGGCAGCCAGCAGACGTGCCGTCTTCACGCATTGATCGTGGTACGGATCGCCCAGATCGAGCGTGCGGCGCGGCACGCCGTGGAAGCTAAGGAGCAGTCGCTCGCCTGCCGCGAAGTCGGGCCGGCCGTGCTGCTGCCAGTAACCTTCGACCTGCTGGCGCAGGGCCTCGATATACGCCGGATGGTCGTGATAGTCACGCACCGTACGCACGTCGGGCTGATTTCGCAGCCGCCCGAGCATACGAAACACGGCGTCGGTAGCGGTCGCGGTCGTACTGCTCGAATACTGTGGATACAACGGCAGCAGCAGAATCCGCTCGACGCCGTTTTGCCGCAGCGCGCGAATGCGATCCGCGATCGACGGATTGCCGTAGCGCATCGCGTAATCGACGACGACGTCGTAATCGTTGGCATGCAGCAGGCCGCGCAAGGCATTCGTCTGCTGCTCGGTGTTGACCTTGAGCGGCGAGCCTTCGCGTGTCCACACGGTCGCGTACTTCTGCGCCGACTGGCGCGAGCGCAACGGCAGGATCACCAGCCGCAGCAACGGTTGCCAGACGAAGGAAGGGATCTCCACGACGCGCGGATCCGACAGGAACTCGCGCAAATAACGGCGCACGGCCGCCGGCCGTGGCTCATCGGGGGTGCCGAGGTTGATCAGCAGGACGGCCGTCTTTCCGGACGGACCGTGCGAAATGGGTTCTGGATCGAAGCGCATGAAGCGTACTTTACCGCAAACCCGGCGCAAATCCGGCAGTGCATTGCGCGCCCGCCCGGCGTCGGGGAAATCGACGCAGGGCGACGTCATTCCGGCACTCAGCCGTGCGAGTGCTCGCCTTCGCGCGGCGACCGATGCGCCGACGCGGCGTGCTCGCTCTCATGCGACGGCGCACGTGCGCCCTCCGGGCGTCCCTCGCGCGGCGCAGGCTGCGGATGTGCACGCTCCTGCGGCTGCGGATGAGGCGCGGCTTGCGGCTGAGGTTGGGGTTGAGGTTCGGGTTGAGGTTGGGAACGCGGCGCCTGCGGCCGTTCCTGCGCACGCTCCTGCCGCTGCGGTTCGGGTCGCGGTGCAATCTGCGGCTCAGGACGCGGTTGCCCGCGCTCCATCGGCGCCTGCACACGCGGCTGCGGCGACATCTGGGGTTGCGGCTGCGGCTGGCCGTGCGACTGCCATTGCTGGGGCTGACGCGTCGGCTCGGCGGCTTCGGGGCGCGCACGCTGTGACATCTCGGGCGCACCCGGTGCATTCAGCGCACCGGGCGTCCGAGGCACGTCAGGCAAGCCCTGCGGCACCGAACGGTGCATCTGCATCTCCCGCTGCGCGGTGTCATGCCCGGGCTGCGGCACCGCCCGCGGCGCCTCGCCTCGTCCGACGGGCTGTCCCGCCGCGCCCGCCCCCTCCGCCACTCCGGGCGGATGCGGCACGCCGGACGGCGCCGGCTGTCCCGGGCGATACGGATACCCGCCATATGCGCCATGAGCGGGTACACCAGGCTCTCCCGGTGCTCCCGGGACACCGGGCTGCCCCGGAACACCCGGCGTTCCCGGCACGCCCGGTCGACCGGGAACGCCGGGTGCGCCATATCGAGGCGGCATGGCGCCAGTGCCCGGGTGAGCGCCCTGCGCAGGCGCCGAACCGGTCGCGCCGATCGCCGGCTGTGCGGGCGTCGGCCCATTCACACCGATCGGTGCGCCGACGGGCCCGTGCGTACCGACGACCGTCACGCGAGGCTGTACGCGCGGCGCACTCGGTGCGGTCGATGCAGTCGGCAGGCCCCGCCGGGCCGGCTGCGCGGCCCGGTCGAAAGACAGTGGCGCGCCGCCGGCGTTCGGCACGGGATGCAATTGGCTCGTGAGTTCTCGCGACGGCGTCGTGCGCGCCACCGGCGCGCGCGTGGCCAGCACCGCGCGGTTGAACACGCCGGCAGGCGGCGCGCCCGCGGCAGGACGGCTGTTGCCGAACACACTCTGCTGTACCGGTGCAACGCCAGGCGTATTGCCCACGTGCCATCCCGGCCTCTGGTCCGGTGCGCGCCCCGGCGTATTGCGCGGCGGCGTGGCCAGGGCGGCGGGCGCACCGACCGGGCGTCCCTGCACGAAGGCCTGCGCGCGCATCGTCGAGATCGCGCCTCGCACGTTGCGGTTCACGTAGATGTTGTTGATGTTCGTGATGTTGGTGTTGCGTATCACCGTCGTGCGGTTGATATTCGTGATGTACGCGGAACTGGCGTGATAGGCCGGTCGATAGACGTCATGCGGTCCCAGCGCGAACCATGCGAGTCCCACGCCGCCGGCGGCAAACGCGACCCCCCAGGCATTTCCACCGCTGCTGCCATTGACCCAGCCGACGAGCGCAGGCGCGTACACCGGACGCACCGCCACCGGTCCCGGCACCCAGCACCAGCGGGCATCGACGTACGCCCACCGGCCATAGTGATACGGCGCAAAGCCCCAGGGCGCATCGTCGACCCAGGTCCATCCCCACGGATCGACCCAGGTCCAGTGGCCCGTGCGGTAAGGCGCCCAGCCCGACGGCACATCCGAAGGCACCCACACCGCGCCGTAGTCCGGCGTCTCCTGCCAGGTGCCGTAATCGTCGAGACTCTCGTAGCCGGTCATGTCGCGCGACACGTAGCGGGCCGACACGGAGGCGTCTTCCCGGGCGTCGAGCTGCCGCACCCACTGGTCGAACGCATCCGCGCGCGAAGGCCCGGCGGGCTGCTGCGTCAGATTCTGCCCCACGAATGCCACCCGCTGGCCCTGCTGCAACGGCACCGACGCGCCCTGCCCATACACGGTGGCCGCGCCACGCGACACGCTCACGGTCGTCACGCCATTGGGATCGACGTCGAGGCGGTACTCGCCGGCTTGCTGCGGGACGAAAGCGAGGTTCGGCGTGTCGATCTCGTAAGGCTGATTCGGGTCATAGCCGCGCAGGCGCAGCCCGACCGTGCCCTGCGTTACGTTCAGTTGCACATTCTGGTCGGTGACGGCCGAGAGCGCGACACTCGTCGACGATCCCAGGCGCACCGCCGCGCCACCCACGCGCATTTCCGCGCGGCTGTTGCGATCGACCCAGACGGCGTCGCCCGTGGTCAGCGGACGGTTTCGCTCGGCGTAGCGCCAGTCGCCCGTGCCATCCGGCGAGAAGGTCACGGTGCCGTCGAATTGACTCAGACGCGCCACACGCCCAGGGGGGTCGGCGCTCTGCGCCTGCGCGAAGGCGGGCATGCCCGCCACGCCAAGCACCCCGAGCGCCAGCCCAACGCCGACGACGCCGAGTTGGCGGACCGCGGTCCGCCAGGAAATCAGGGGGTTCATAAAGACTCCGAGGCCCTTCGGGCAACGCGCCGATCAACGGTGCCGGCATGCCACCTTCATTCTTCTGTCCGAATCCTTCGGCGAACCTGACACCCGCCATTCCGGGGACTTCGCCGCAAGTGACACCTCGAGCGTAAGCCCCTCGCGTGTGACAGCGTGTAAAGGAATGCTACGGGCATGTAACCGGAAGCCCCGGCCGGCATCGCGCGGCGGATCGCTGCGCCGGGGCGGCGGCCGATGGATGGCGAGCACGGGCCGAAGTGGCGACCCGGACGCCCGGGCGACGCGCGCCACGGGGCCCATCAATGCTGGCTAAGCGCGTTGGACAGGAGCTTGGCGGTGATGTCGACGATCGGAATCACACGCTCGTACGCCATGCGCGTCGGGCCGATCACGCCCAGCGTGCCGACGACCTCGCCGTCGACCTCGTAAGGCGCCGTCACGACTGACATCTCCTCGATCGGCACCAGATTCGACTCGCCGCCAATGAAGATCTGCACCCCCGAGGCACGGCTCGACACGTCGAGCAACTGCAGCAGACCGGTCTTGGACTCGAACACGTCGAAGAGCTTGCGAAGCCGCTCCATGTTCGACGACAGGTCCTCCACGCCCAGCAGATTGCGCTCGCCCGAGATCAGCACGCTCTCACGGCTGGTGTCGGCCATGGCATCGCTGCCGGCCTGCACCGCCGCCTGCATCAGCGCGCTCATGTCGGAACGCAATGCGTCGAGCTCGCCGCGCAAGTAAGCGCGCACCTCATCGAAACTGTGGCCGCCGAAATTGGCGTTCAGGTAGTTTGCCGCCTCGACCAGTTGCGCCGGCGAATAATCCTTTTCGGTCAGGATGATGCGGTTCTGCACGTCGCCATCGGGCGTGACGATGATGAGCAGCACGCGCTTTTCGGACAACCGCAGGAATTCGATCTGTCGGAAGGTCTGGCTACGACGCGGCGTGAGGACCACGCCGGCGAACTGCGACAGATTGGAGAGCACCTGGGCCGCGGAGGCGACCAGCTGTTGCGGCCCGGCCGGTTGCAGGCGGTTCTGCACCTGAGACGCGAGATGGTGCACGGCATCTTCGAGCGGACGCACCGAGAGGATCGTGTCGACGAACAGGCGGTACGCGCGTGGCGTTGGCACCCGCCCGGCCGACGTATGCGGACTGGCCACGAAGCCGAGGGCTTCCAGATCCGCCATCACATTGCGGATCGTCGCCGGCGAGAGGTCGAGCCCCGAGTATCGGGAAAGCGTGCGCGAGCCGACCGGCTGGCCATCCGCGATGTACCTTTCGATCAGGGTTTTGAGAAGCGTTTGCGCACGTTGATCTAGCATGGCAAAAATTGTAACGCGAAATATGCATACGCGGCGTGCGGCAAACCCCGAGGCGGAAACCGCCGCGGGCCTTGCGTGGCGATGGTTGCTGTCATCGACTTATGGTGTAATGGCGGCATGAAAACTGGGAGCCCCTTCAAGACCGTGGCGCTCGTCGGGAAATATCATGCCGACGGCGTTGCCGAACCCCTGCTCACGCTCGCGGCATGCATCGCCCAGCGCGGGCATCACGTCGTCTTCGAGCGCGACACGGCGCACAACATCGGTGCGGCCGCCGATCCTTACGGAACCCTCGACATCCAGGAAATCGCCACGCAGACCGACGTGGCGGTGGTCGTGGGCGGCGACGGGACGATGCTCGGCATCGGCCGTCAGCTCGCGGCGTCGAAGGTGCCGCTCATCGGCGTGAATCATGGTCGCGTCGGCTTCATCACCGATATTCCGCTCGACGAGATGCGCCAGGTCGTGCCGGCCATGCTCGAAGGTCACTTCGAAGCAGAGCAGCGCACACTGCTGGCCGCGCGCATCGAGCGCGATGGCAAGACGCTTTACGAAACGCTGGCGTTCAACGACGTGGTCGTCAATCGCTCGGGCATCTCCGGCATGGTCGAGCTGCGCGTGGACGTGGACGGCCGCTTCATGTACAAACAGCGCTCGGACGGGCTGATCGTGGCCACCCCGACGGGCTCGACGGCTTACGCGCTCTCGGCAAGCGGGCCGATCCTGCATCCGCGCCTGGGCGGCGTGGTGCTCGTGCCGATCGCCCCGCACGCCTTGTCGAATCGCCCCATCGTGCTGCCGGACTCGAGCGACATCGTCATCACGATCACTGGCGGACGCGAGGTCGGCGCCAACTTCGACATGCAGTCGTTCGCCGAACTGCGGCAGGGCGACCAGATTTTGGTGGGCCGCTCCGAGCATCAGGTGACGTTCCTGCACCCGGTCGGCTACAACTACTACGCCACGCTGCGCCGCAAGCTGCACTGGAACGAGCATATCTCCGACGAAGATACGCCGCAGAACTGACTCCACGCCTCATCGATATCCCATGCTACGCAGTCTCTCGATTCGCGATTTCGTGATCGTCGATCGTCTCGACCTGGAATTCTCCGCCGGTTTCACCGTGTTCTCGGGGGAGACCGGCGCGGGCAAATCGATCCTGATCGACGCGCTGGCCCTGGCCATGGGCGAGCGTGGCGACGCCAGCATGGTGCGCACCGGGCAAACGCGCGCCGACATCACCGCGGAGTTCGCCGCCGACGCCGAAGCGCGCCCCGATCTCGAAGCCTGGCTGCAGGCGCAGGCGCTCACGCTGGAAGAGCACGGCGGCGTGCTGCTGCGCCGCGTGCTCGATTCCGGCGGCCGCTCGCGCGCCTTCATCAACGGCACGCCCGCCACGCTCGCGCAGCTCCGCGAGCTCGGCGAGATGCTCGTCGACATTCACGGCCAGCATGCTCACCAGCAACTGCTACGCCCCGACGCCCAGCGCCGGCTGCTCGACTCGCACGCCGGCGCCACGGCGCTGGCCGCCGACACCGCGGCCGCGCACAGGGAGTGGCGCCGTCTCGTCAAGCGTTGCGAGGAAGCCCACGGGCGCGACCGCGAGTTGCAGCTCGAACGCGAGCGCCTCGAATGGCAAACGTCCGAACTCGACAAGCTCAATCCGCAGGAAGGCGAGTGGGACGAGGTGAGCGCCGAGCATCGACGTCTGTCGCACGCAGCAAGTCTCATCAACGGCGTGCAGGGCGCACTCGACGCGCTGGCCGAAGCCGACGGCGCCATCGTCCCGTCGCTGGGCCACGTGGTGCACCAGATCCGCGAACTGGCCGAGATCGACGCCGGACTCGCCGACACGCTCGCCGCGCTCGAGCCCGCCGAGATCCAGCTTCGCGAGGCGGTTCACTCGCTCACGCACTACGCGCAGCGCATCGATCTCGACCCGGAGCGGCTTGCCGTGGTCGAACAACGTCTGGACGCCTTGCATTCGACCGCACGCAAATTCCGCGTTACGCCCGAGCAGTTGCCCGCCGAACATGCCGAGCGCCGGGCCCAGCTCGCCGAACTGACCGCGTCGCAGGACATGGCCGCGATGCAAGCCGCCGCCGACGCCGCGCACGCGGCCTATCTGAAACTGACAAAGACGTTGTCCAGGGAGCGCGCCAGGGCGGCGGCGTCGCTCGCGCGCGAAGTCACGCGCGCGATGCAGGACCTGTCGATGCCGGGCGGACGCTTCGAAGTCGCGCTCAGCCCCACGACAGAACCGCAATCGTTTGGCATGGAGACGGTGGAATTCCTGGTGGCCGGCCACCCGGGTGTACCCACCCGGCCGCTGGCGAAAGTGGCGTCGGGCGGCGAACTCGCACGCATCAGCCTCGCGTTGCAGGTGATCGCCAGCAGCGCGAGCCTCACGCCTACGCTGATTTTCGACGAGGTGGATTCCGGCATCGGCGGCGCGGTGGCCGAGGTGGTGGGCCGGTTGCTGCGCGAGCTGGGTCAGGGACGCCAGGTGCTGTGCGTGACCCACTTGCCGCAAGTCGCCGCACTCGGCCACCAGCATCTGCGGGTGAAAAAGCGCAGCGACGGCGACACGACCATGAGCGAGATCGAACCGCTCGGACGGACCGAGCGCGTCGAGGAAATCGCGCGCATGCTGGGTGGCGTCGAGATCACGGCCACGACGCGCAAGCACGCACGCGAAATGTTGGCGCTGTAACGCCGCCTTGCGCAACCGCACCGCCGGCGCCATCTCGAGCCGGCGGACTCTCGCGGCCGTCAGGCCGGGGCGACGGCCGAAAACACCGAATCCCACAGCGCGATCACGGCCTCGCGCTCGGTCGCCACTTGCTCGGCCGGTACGCGCGCCGCTTCCACGCCGTCGAGCCGCAGCTTGTGCTGACGCTTGCGATACGTCCGATATGCGGCGGCCGCCCCGTCGGCGAGGTTCGCATCGATCAACCCGAGTTGCGCCGATTCGCGCAGCAGCGCGATGTTGCCGGCATTGCGCAACAGCGCCGGATGCGCCCCCGAGTGCAGTAGCACCAGGTACTGCACGGTGAACTCGATGTCGACCATACCGCCACGATCGTGCTTCAGATCGAAGAGTTGCGTCGGGTTCGGGTGCCCTTCCGTCACCTTGCGGCGCATGGCGACGATTTCCTGCGCGAGCGGTAGCGCTTCGCGCGGCGTGGCGAGCACCTGCGCGCGGATGCGCTCGAACGCGGCGCCGATGTCCTCGTCGCCCGCGCAGAAACGCGCGCGCGTGAGCGCCTGATGCTCCCACACCCACGCCGTATTCGCGTTGCCTTCGCGGAACTGGTACTGCCGGAAACTCTCGAGACTCGTCACCAACAGGCCCGACAGGCCATTCGGGCGCAGACGCAAATCCACGTCGAACAGCATGCCGGCGCCGGTGTGCGTGGTGAGCCAGGTGACAAAGCGACGGGCGAGCGCCGCGTAAGCGTCGGGCGCGCGCTCGTCGTCATCGTCATAAAGGAAGATCAGGTCCAGGTCGGACGCATAGCCCAGTTCCTTGCCGCCGAGCTTGCCGTACGCGATCACCGAGAAGCGGGGCACTTCGCGATGGCGCGTGGCCACGTGCGGCCAGACGGTGGCAATGGTCACGTCGACGATGATGTCGGCCAGCTCCGAGAGCCGGTCGCCGATGGCCTCCACCGATAGCGTGCCCTGCAGATCCAGCAGCAGAATGCGGAAAACCTCGGCGTGGTGCGCGCGCCGCAGAATGTCCATCTGCACTTCGACATTGCCCGCGGCGCCCGAGGCGTTCAGGCTCAGCAGCAGTTGCGTCTTGAACGACGGCCAGTCGAACGGCGCGGCGAGCGCCTCGTCGTCGAGCAACTCATCGAGCAATTGCGGGTGGCTGATCAGATACCCCGCCGCCCATCGCGACCCCGCCAGCACCTTGACCACACGCTCGAGCGCGCGCGGATACTCCGTGAGCAGCGCCAGATAGGAGCTGCGACGGCTGATGGTCGAGAGCAGATCGAGCATGCGTGCGAGCACGGCGTCGGCCTCGCCCGTGCCCGCCGCGCCCTGCACCGCGCGCTGCACCAGCTGGTCGAAGCGCCGCCGGCTGGTCTCGCCGAGCGCCTTGTAGCGCGACGACGTCCACACCGCGCGCAGTCGGTCGAGCGCACCGGGGGCATCGGCAAAGCCGAGTTGCGTGAGCTGGTTGCCGAGGTCACCCGTCTGCGCCTCGTCGGCCAGGCATTCGCTCCAGAGTTCCGGCGGGCAACTGCAGTCGCCGCCGGACGACGCTCCCTTGCGTCCGCCTGTGCCGGCCTTGTCCTTGTCGGCGAAGATCTCGTCGAACTGCGCCGCCACGAATTCGCGATGCTCGTCGAGCACCGTCATGAATGTGGCTTCGTCGGGAAAGCCCATGGCGCGGGCCACCGCCAGGCGGTCCTCGCCGGCGGCCGGCAGGACGTGCGTCTGCGCGTCGTCCAGATACTGGATGCGGTGTTCGAGCTTGCGCAGGAATACGTAGGCGTTGGCAAGTTCGTCGGCCACGTGCTGCGCCAGCCAGCCCCGACGCGCCGCCACGCCCAGCACCGCCAGCGTCGGCCGCACGCGCAGCTCCGGCTCCTGTCCGCCGCGAATCAACTGGAAGACCTGCGCCGAGAATTCGATTTCGCGAATGCCGCCGCGCCCGAGCTTGATGTCGTTGATGCGCGCCGGCTTCGCGCGCGCCCGACGCTCCGCCTCGTGCCGAATCTGTTCGTGCAGCGCGCGAATCGCCCCGATCACACCGTAATCGAGATAACGACGGAAGACGAACGGCTGCACCAGCGACGACAGCAGACGCTCGACGCGACGTCCCGGTTCGCTCGCCACCTCGGACACCAGCCGCCCCTTGATCCAGGCATAGCGCTCCCACTCCCGCCCCTGCACATAGAAATACTCCTCGAGCATCGGCAGGCTGCACACGAGCGGCCCGGAATCGCCGTTCGGACGCAGGCGCATGTCCACGCGGAACACATAGCCATCCGGCGTGAGCTCCGAGATCATGCCAATCAGCTTGCGGCCTAGCTTGGTGAAGAATTCGTGATTCGACAGCAGGCGCAGGCGGCCGGCGGCAGCCGGATCGGCGTCGTCCGGTGCGGAAGTCTCGCCGTCGTCCTCGTAAAGGAAGATCAGGTCGATGTCGGACGATACGTTCAGTTCGCGCCCGCCGAGCTTGCCCATGCCCACCACGCCGAGCGTCTGGCGCTCGCCCTCGGCATTGCGCGGCACCCCGTGGATCGCCTCGAGTTCGCGCGAGAGCACCGCGATGCCCGCCTGCACGGCGAACTCGGCCAGCGCCGTCATCGCCTCGGTCACCTCGGCGAGTTCCGCGCGTCCGTCCAGATCGCGCTGCATGACCGCGCAGATCGCCTCGACGCGCAACACGCGCAGCGCACGGGCCAACCCCGCCTCGTCGAGGCCCGGAGCGCCGGCGACGCCCGACGGCTGATCGGGCGGCGAGAGCACCGTGCCGGTGATCGCCTCGAAGCGGTGCGCCAGCCAGCGGGCATCGACCGGGTGCTCGGCGAGGGTAGGCAGCGCCTCGGCGAGCGCGGGCCGGCTCGCGAGCATGCGCGCGGCGTAACGCGAGTAGGACGTGATTTCGATCGGATATTCAGGTGAACTCACTGGCGGGGTTCCGGTCAGCAATGAGAATGAAGAGACTTTCGCATGCTCACCCGGGCGTGATGAAACGCCGGATCACACGTCTGTTTCTCCTACGGCCGGGCCGTCGAACGGCCTTGGGCTTGTGTTACAGTCTTTGCCACAGAAACTACCACATTCCCTTGTAGACGCGCAGCATGACCGACCGTAAGCCGCCCGCCTCGCCCACTGCGACCCGGTCCTGGTTCTCGTCACTGCCGCGTGGCTTGCGCCTGGGCCTGGAATGGCTGCTCGCGCTCGTCGTTGTCGCCTACTTCGGCCTGGGCGCCGTCATCCTCGCAACCCGGTACGTGATCCTCCCACGCGTGGCGGATTACCGTCCACAAATCGAAGCGGCAGCCACCCGCGCCATCGGCCTGCCGGTGACCATCGGCCGCGTCGACGCTGTCTGGCGAGGCTGGCACCCCTATCTCACTCTGGAAGACGTGCGCATCACGCGCACCGCCGCGGGTCCGCCGCCCAAGGCGTCGCTCATCGCGCGCGTCGTCAAGCCGGTGCCTGCGGCCGCATCGGCGGCATCAGCGGCATCGGCGGCATCAGCGGCATCAGCGGCACCCGCCGCGTCAGCCACGTCGGTGGCGTCGGCCTCCGCCGCGCCGGACAATCCCCCGGTGACCTTCGCGCCACCCGGCGCGCCGCCCCCGGTCGAACCGAGCCTCACCCTGCACCGGCTCGACGCCGTGCTCTCCTGGACCAGCCTGATCCACTTCGATCTGCGCCTGTCGAACCTCACGTTGTACGAACCGGACCTGACCGTCGAGCGTCTCGTCGACGGCGCGATTCTCGTGGCAGGCATTCCCGTGGCCGGCAACGGCAACACCGCGGACACGCGCGCCGGCGACTGGCTGCTGCGCCAGGCACGGGTCGTCATCCGCAATGGCACGATCCGATGGCGCGACGCCACGCGCGACGTGCCGGAAGTCGTCGTCACGCACGTGAACGCCATGCTGCGCAATCGCGGCTTCGAGCATCGCTTCGGCATGCAGGCAAACCCGCCGGCGGGCATCGTCGCGCCGCTTGACATTCGTGCGCGCTTCACCAATCCGCTCTTCGCGCGTCCCGGCGAAGTCAGGCGCTGGCGCGGCCAGGTGTACGGTGATATCGGCACGCTCGACCTGACCGAACTCGCGCGTTACGTCGAGCTGCCGGGCAAGCATCCGCGCGGGCGTCTGGCCGCCCGGGCATGGGTCGACTTCGACAGCGGGGAGATCACCGGTGCGACTCTGCGCGCTGCCGGAGCGAACACCTCCGTGCAGCTGGCCGACGACCTTGCGCCGCTGACGTTCGACACCACGCAGGGGCGCATCGACGTGACCCGCGCCGGACCCAGGCCCGACGCCGGATGGAACCTGCGCGCGCGCGATCTGACCCTGCAAGCCGCCGGCCGCCCGACGCTGGACGTGCCCGATCTGCGAGCCAGCTACGCCCCGGGTACCGCCGACCAGGGACTGCACGTCGCGGTCTCGGGTCAACGCCTAGACATCGGTGCCGCCATGGCGCTCATCCCGTCGATGCCGGTCGACGCGCAAACGCGCGATACGTTGGCGAGCTTCCGCCCACGCGGGCGTCTCGCGAAATTCGACATCAGCTATCAGGCCCCCAAGCCGCACGGCCCGGGCAACTGGCGCGATCTGCCCGGCATCAAGCAACTGCCGCCCGAGCGCGATCGCTATCGCGTGGTCGCCGATTTCGAAGGCCTCGGCATCGACAGCCAGCCGAGTCAGGCAGCGCCCAGACCCGGTTCGCCTAACGCCGGCCGGCCCGGCTTCGCCAACCTCAGCGGGCATGTGGACGCCGACCAGTCGCGTGGCAGCCTGACGCTCAACAGCCGCAACGCCGTGCTCGATTTCCCCGGCCGCTTCGATCAGCCTCGCATCGACCTCGACACGCTCACGGCGCGCAGCGCCTGGCGCGTCTCGCACTCGGCGACCCGGCGCGACGCGCCGGCGGACGTGCGGGTGCGCGTCGACGCACTGCACCTGCAAAACGCCGAACTGGCCGGCGACGTGAGCGGCACCTGGCGCAACGGCGGCAAGGGCAACGGCATCGTCGACCTGAAAGGCACCGTGGCGCGCGTGAACGCGGCGTCGGTGCCGCGCTATCTGCCCACGGACATCGGCGCGAGCGTGCGCGACTATCTGCAACGCGCCCTGCTTGCGGGCACGGTGCAGAATGCGCCGTTCGCGGTGCAGGGCGATCTGGACGATTTCCCATACGGCAAGGGGGGCGGCAAGTTCCGCATCGACATTCCGCTCGCCGACGTGACCTTCAACCCGTCGCCGCTGCGCCCCGGCCACACGGAAGTCTGGCCAGCGTTCGAGAAGGTTCGCGGCAACCTGCGCTTCGACGCCGACAAGCTGCACATCGCTATCGACAGCGGCTCGGTCTATGGCGTGACGCTCACGCAGGTGCAGGGCGACATCAACAATATCGGCCAGGACGACTCGACGCTCACGCTCAAGGGTGACGCGCGCGGCCCGGCGGCAGACTTCGTGAAGTATCTGAACAACAGCCCGGTTGGCCACTGGATCGGCGACTTCACCGACGAGACACGCGCGAGCGGTACCACGCAGCTCGCCATGCAAGTGTCGATGCCGCTCGACCATACCGACCGGTCCAGGGTCACCGGCCGGGCGCGTTTCCTGCGCAACGATGTCACGCTGCTGAGCGGCCTGCCGACCTTCGGCGCCGTGGACGGTGAACTTGCGTTCACCGAACGCGGCATCTCGCTGGACAATCTGCGCGGCACGTTCCTCGGCGGCGACGTGCGCGCCTCCGGCGGCAGTCGCAACGACGGCACGATCGCGCTGAACGTCAACGGCACGATGAGCGCGCAGGGGCTGCGCGAGAATCGCGAGAACGCGTCGCTCGCGCAACTGGCCAAGCGCATGACTGGCAGCACGCCCTATACGGCCACGGTCACCGTGCGCCAGGGCATGACCGACGTGGCGGTGCAGTCCACGCTCGCCGGACTCGCCTTGAATCTGCCCGCACCGCTGGGCAAGAGCGCCGAGACCGCGCTGCCGGCCCGCTTCACGTTGCGACCCCAACCCAATCCGGGCGGGCGTCGCACCGATACGCTCGACATCTCCATCGGCAGCGTGCAGGCGAGCTACGTGCAACAACGCAACGGCGCGCGCGTGGACGTATTGCGCGGCGGCATCGGCATTAACCAGCCGGTGCCGGCGCCGCGCGAGGGCGTGCAGGCCGCCGCGCAGTTCGACACGCTCGACGTGGACGCCTGGCGCGGTGTGGTCGCGTCGCTCGGCAGCGACTCGGTCACGCCGGGCACCCAGGGCACGCCGCCCGCGCCTGCGGCCACGGCCGCGGCGGCACGCGACGAATTCGGCGCCCTCACCCCGTATGTGCCCACACGGCTGGCGCTTCACGCAAAGCAGGTGCGCCTGATGTCGCGCCTATGGCCGGAGCTGGTGGTCGGTGCACAGCGCAACGACCGCGACTGGCAGGTCAGTCTCGCGTCCGATCTCGTGTCCGGCTTCGCGGAATGGAAGGCACCCGACGAGAAGAACCCGTCGGGCGAGATCCGCGCACGGCTCGCCAAGCTCGTGATTCCCCGCGAGGAGCACGGCAGTGACGTGCTCACGCAGGTACTCGACGAACCGAGCGACGAATTCCCCGCCATCGACGTGGTCGCCAACGATTTCGTGCTGCGCGACAAGCCGCTCGGCCGGCTGCAGCTCAATGCCCATAACGACGTCGAGGATGGCGTGCCCGTGTGGCAATTGACCAAGCTCGAGCTCCGCAACGACGCCGCCACGCTCGACATCAAGGGCAACTGGCGTACGTCGCGCCGCCGGGCGGCGGTCGCGGGCAGCGACGACGACGTACCACGCCGCACCCTCCTCGACTTCAATCTGGAGGTGAAGAACGCGGGCGGTTTGCTCGACCGGCTGGGCCTGCCCAGGACGCTCAAGGACGGCTCGGGTGCCGTGGCGGGCCGCTTCGGCTGGCGCGGCGGTCCCGACGCCATCGACTATCCGACGCTGTTCGGGCGCGTGAAGGTCGACCTGCGGCGCGGGCAGATCCTGAAAGCCGACCCGGGGCTCGCCAAGCTGCTCGGCATTCTGTCGCTGCAAACGCTCGCCAAGATCCTCACGTTCGACTTCAACAGCGTGATCGGCAGCGGCCTGCCGTTCGACAGCATCGACGGGAACGCCACGATTCAGGGCGGCGTCGCCAATACCAGCGACCTGACGATCAATGCCAACGCGGCGACGATCAAGATCGACGGGCACACCGATCTGGCTCGCGAGACGCAGGACCTGAACGTGCTGGTGCTGCCGAAGATCAATGCGGCGTCGGCGTCGCTGGCCTGGGCGATCATCAACCCGGCGCTGGGCATCGGCTCGTTCTTCGCCCAGCTGGCGCTCGGCGACCAGCTCTCGCGCACGCTCTCCACCACGTACCACGTGACCGGTTCCTGGGACAATCCGGTCATCGGACAGGGCAGCGGCAATAAGAGTAAGATCGATGCATCCCCGGAAGTCCGGCCGGAGACGCAAAACAACGTCCCGCCCACCGGAGTGCGCGGCAACTGAGCGCGCACGGGGAACGCTTCCCGCATACGCCACGCGCCACGCGCGACGAATTCAGCCACGACATGACGAGTCCCGACACGCCCTCCGCCGCCCCTTCGCCCTGCGCCGCCCCGGTTCGCGTGGCGGCCGCGCAGATGGTGAGCGCGCCCGACGTCGAACGCAACCTGCAAGATGCCGGCCAACTGGTGGCGCAAGCCGCCGACGCCGGCGCGCAACTGGTGCTGTTGCCCGAGTATTTCTGCTACATGGGCCAGCGCGATACCGACAAGCTCGCCTTGCGCGAAACGCCGGGGCAGGGCCCGATTCAGGACTTCCTCGCCGAGACGGCCCGCCGCCACGGTGTCTGGCTCGTTGGCGGCACGCTGCCGCTGGCGGCGCCCGAGCCCGACCGGGTGCTCAACACGACGCTCGTGTTCGGGCCTGACGGGACGCCGGCCGCACGTTACGACAAGATCCACCTGTTCAATTTCGTCAAGGGCGACGAGGCGTACGACGAAGCGCGCACCATCCGCCCCGGCGATGCCGTACGCACGTTTGAAGCGCCCTTTGGCCGCGTGGGGCTGTCGGTGTGCTACGACCTGCGTTTTCCCGAGTTGTACCGCGCCATGGGCGACTGTACGCTCATGGTCGTACCCGCCGCCTTCACGTACACGACGGGCCGCGCGCACTGGGAACTGTTGCTGCGCGCCCGCGCCATCGAAAACCAGTGCTACGTGCTCGCTTCCGCGCAGGGCGGCCATCACGAGAACGGACGGCGGACCTGGGGGCATTCCATGCTGATCGACCCGTGGGGCGACATCGTTGCGCAGCGCGAGCCTGAAGGCGCGGGCGTCGTCGTCGGCGACCTGGATCCGAGCCGACTGACGGGCGTGCGCCAGAGTCTGCCGGCGTGGCGGCATCGCGTCCTGCAAGGTTGACATTGCCGAATCCGCCCCCATCTATCGTATACATTTCCTTGGCCTGACACCGCATGAAAATCATCGACACCGGCATCCAGAACCTGGCCACCGCCCGTGAGCTGCTGCTCACGCCGTACGGCCTTGACGAAAGCCACCTGCAACGTGCCCTCGGCGACATCTTCACGCACCGCGTGGATTACGCCGACCTGTATTTCCAGTACACGCGCAGCGAGGCGTGGAGCCTCGAGGAAGGCATCGTCAAATCGGGGTCGTTCTCGATCGATCAGGGCGTGGGGGTGCGTGCCATCGTGGGCGACCGCACCGCGTTCGCCTACTCCGACGACATCTCCGAGATCGCGCTCAAGGACGCGGCCGCCGCCACTCGCAGCATCGCCTCGGCCGGACGCGGTCGCGTGAAGGTCGGCAACAAGCTTTCGAACATGTCGGGGCACGGGCTGTATCTGCCGTCCGACCCGCTTGCCTCGCTCGACGCCAACGGCAAGGTCGCCCTGCTCGAGCGCATCGAGAAACTCGCCCGCGCCCGCGATCCGCGCGTATCGCAGGTCATGGCCGGACTCGCCGGCGAGTACGACGTCGTGCTCGTGGCGCGCAGCGATGGCGTGATCGCCGCCGACGTGCGCCCGCTCGTGCGCGTGTCCGTCACCGTGATCGTCGAATCGAACGGTCGCCGCGAAATCGGCAATAGCGGCGGCGGTGCACGCCTGGACTATGGCTACTTCACCGACGACCTGATCGAAAAGTACGTCAGGGAAGCCGTCGACGGCGCGATCGTCAAGCTCGATGCCCGTCCCGCGCCCGCCGGCGCCATGACCGTCGTGCTCGGCCCGGGCTGGCCCGGCGTGCTGCTGCACGAAGCCATCGGCCATGGGCTCGAGGGCGACTTCAACCGCAAGGGATCGTCGGCCTTCTCGGGCCGCCTCGGCGAGCGTGTCGCCGCCAAGGGCGTCACGGTGGTCGACGACGGCACGCTGTCGAACCGCCGCGGTTCGCTCAACGTCGACGACGAAGGCAATCCCACCCAGTGCACCACCCTGATCGAAGACGGGATTCTGCGCGGCTACATGCAGGACAGCCTGAACGCACGCCTGATGAAGATGCCCGTCACGGGCAACGGACGCCGTGAGTCATATGCGGCGTTGCCGATGCCGCGCATGACCAACACGTACATGCTCGGCGGTGACAAGGACCCGGAGGAAATCATCAAGTCGGTCAAGCGCGGGCTTTACGCCGTGAACTTCGGCGGCGGTCAGGTGGATATCACCAACGGGAAGTTCGTCTTCTCGATGTCCGAGGCCTACATGATCGAGGACGGCAAGATCACCTATCCGGTCAAAGGCGCCACGCTGATCGGCAACGGCCCGGAATCGCTCAAGGACGTGACCATGATCGGCAACGACATGTCGCTCGACTCGGGGGTGGGCGTGTGCGGCAAGGAAGGCCAAAGCGTGCCGGTGGGCGTGGGCCAGCCGACGCTGCGCATCGAGAACATGACGGTCGGCGGCACGGCATAAGCGCGTCTCGCCCCGTGTGACGCGCCGCAAAAAATGCGTGAAGCTCAGCAAAGCGCCCGGGTCAAACCGGGCGTTTTCGCATGAAAATCCAAAAACAGCGGAATTTCGCCGCAATTCAAAGAATCGAAATGCGGATTTTCCGCGCGTTTTCCCGACGAATGGCGATCTCACACGGTTGCGACGTCATGCGATTCAGCGTATAAAGTGGTTTCTGTGCATGGCAACCGCCTGCAAAGCCTGTCCAAGACATCCGTCATGAACGCCAGCAAGTTTTACTTTTACTTTTTTGCGTATCTCACACCGCTGGCGGATGGAGAGGGACAGTTGCAGCAGTAAGCACCGAACGAATCCTGAAAAACCGCCAGCGAGTCTGGCGGTTTTTTTTTACCCCGGTTTTAACGCCGGTTTTCACCCATACCCCAAGCAACGAACCGCAGTCCGAACTGCCCAG
The DNA here is from genome assembly GCF_000681415.1 of Pandoraea sp. E26. NCBI lineage: Bacteria > Pseudomonadati > Pseudomonadota > Betaproteobacteria > Burkholderiales > Burkholderiaceae > Pandoraea > Pandoraea sp. E26. The sequence goes on along the minus strand of NZ_AYXJ01000030.1, from coordinate 138,865 downwards.
GAGAAAATCCATGCCTCCCCACAATACCGATGACGTCCGTATTCGCGAGCTGAAGGAACTGACGCCCCCGGCGCACCTGATTCGCGAATATCCCTGCTCGGAGAAGAGCGCGGACCTCATCCATCGCTCGCGCGGCGCGATCCACCGCGTGCTGCACGGCATGGAAGACCGACTCGTCGTCATCATCGGCCCCTGCTCGATCCACGACACGAAAGCCGCGCTGGAGTACGCCTCGCGGCTGGTCGAGCAGCGTGAGCGCTTCAAGGGCGAGCTGGAGATCGTGATGCGCGTGTACTTCGAAAAGCCGCGCACGACGGTGGGCTGGAAGGGTCTGATCAACGACCCGCACATGGACAACAGCTTCAAGATCAACGACGGCCTGCGCCTCGCGCGCGAACTGCTGGCCCAGATCAACGCAATGGGACTGCCCGCCGGCACCGAATACCTCGACATGATCAGTCCGCAGTACATTGCCGATCTCGTGTCATGGGGCGCCATCGGGGCGCGCACCACGGAGTCGCAGGTGCACCGCGAACTGGCATCGGGTCTGTCGTGCCCGGTCGGCTTCAAGAACGGCACGGACGGCAACGTGAAGATCGCCGTCGACGCCATCAAGGCCGCATCGCAGCCGCACCATTTCCTGTCGGTGACCAAGGGCGGGCACTCGGCCATCGTGTCGACGTCGGGCAATGAAGACTGCCACCTGATTCTGCGCGGCGGCAAGGCGCCGAACTACGACGCCGCGAGCGTGCAGAGCGCCTGCGAAGACATCGCGAAGTCCGGCCTGGCCGCACGGGTGATGATCGACGCCTCGCACGCCAACAGCCAGAAGAAGCACGAAAACCAGATCCCGGTGTGCGAAGACATCGCGCGCCAGATCGCCGGCGGCGACGATCGCATCATCGGCGTGATGGTGGAGTCGCATCTGGTGGCCGGTCGTCAGGACCATGTGCCGGGCAAGCCCCTGACCTACGGTCAGAGCATCACCGACGCCTGCATCGACTGGGAAGACAGCCTGCGCGTGCTCGAAACGCTGGCCGAGGCGGTGCGCGAGCGCCGCCTGAAGCGCGGCGCGGGCAACTGAGGTCGCGGAGCGCCGGGCTTACCGCGCCCCGTCGCCGGGCGTGGCCGCCCGGTCGCGCTGCCACAGTACGTCGGCGCCGCCGGCAGCCCGGTTGAGCGCCCGGGCGAGGACAAACATCAGATCGGAAAGCCGGTTGATGTACTGACGCGGCGCCGGATTCACCGTCTCCTCGGCTCCGAGGGCCACCATGGCCCGTTCGGCCCGGCGCGCCACGGTCCGCACCACATGCGCCAGCGCCGCCGCGCGCGAGCCGCCCGGCAGAATGAATTCCTTGAGTGGCGGCAATTCCGTGTTGTAGTGCGCCAACCAGTCGTCGAGCTTCACGACGTGCGCGTCGCCGAGTAGCGTTTGGCGCGGCATGCTCAACTCACCGCCGAGATCGAACAGATCGTGCTGGATATCGAGCAGCATCGCCCGGACGTCGGCCGGCAACGCCTCGCAAAGCAGTACACCAATGTGCGAATTGGTTTCATCGATCTCGCCGATGGCGACGATCCGCTGGCTGAACTTGTCCACGCGCGCCCCGTCGCCAAGGCCGGTTTTCCCCCCGTCGCCCGTACGCGTGACGATCTTGCTCAAACGATTGCCCATCTTCTGACACCTACCCCTTGCGGCAGCCCGTGAACGCAGCGCCGGATCGGCGGCTGCGCGGTGGACCTTCATGGATTGAAATTGACCGGTTCCGCCCCGGAATGCCCGCTTTTCGGGCAATTCCGATGGCGCTGCAATGCAGCCAGTCCGTATGATATGACGCAAAGGGTGGGGAAAAACGCCGTCCCGGCGTAAAATCCCCGCTCATGAGGTGTCAGGGGGTGCCGCCGGCGATCCGATGATTCGGGCGCGCCGCTCCCGAGACCCCGCCCGATATGGCGCTTGCCGCCGCCGCCCGGCGTCGGCAACCCGGAGACCCGAAGGAGAAAGCCGTGAATCACCCCCATCTGCCGTTCGCCGCCAAGCGCGCGTTCCCTGACGCCCTGCTCGCTGAGTTGCAAGCCTTGCTGGGCGAGCGCGTCAGCACCAAGGAAGCGCTGCGCGAGCATCACGGCCGGGACGAGTCGCCGTTCGACCCGATGCTTCCCGACGCGGTCGCCTTCGCGCACAGCACCGACGAAGTCGCGCAGATCGTCAAGCTCTGCGCCAAATACGACACCCCCATCATTCCCTACGGCGCGGGCTCGTCGCTCGAAGGCCACCTGCTTGCGGTCGAGGGCGGTCTGTCGCTCGACCTCTCGGAGATGAATCAGGTCGTGTCCATCAACGCCGAGGACCTGACCGTCACCGTGCAGCCGGGCATCTCCCGCAAGGCACTCAACGAAGCGCTGCGCGACACCGGGCTGTTCTTCCCCATCGATCCGGGCGCAGACGCCAGCATCGGCGGCATGTGCGCCACCCGGGCGTCCGGCACGAACGCCGTGCGCTACGGCACCATGCGCGAGAACGTGCTCGCCCTCACGGTGGTGCTCGCCGACGGCCGCGTCATCCACACCGGCACGCGCGCACGCAAATCCTCCGCCGGCTATGACCTCACGCGCCTGTTCGTCGGCAGCGAGGGCACGCTGGGCATCATCACCGAGGCCACGGTGCGCCTGTACCCGCAGCCCGAGGCCGTCTCGGCCGCCATCTGCTCGTTCCCAAGCATGACGGACGCCGTGAACTGCACCATCCAGACGATTCAGTTGGGGGTGCCCGTCGCACGCGTGGAGTTCGTCGATTCGCTGGCGGTTCGCGCCATCAACAAGCACTCGAAGATGGAGCTGCCCGAAACGCAAACGCTGTTCTTCGAATTCCATGGCAGCGAAGCGGGCGTGAAGGAACAGGCGGAGACGGTGCAGGAACTGGCCAAGGACAACGGCGGCACCGGCTTCGAATGGGCCACGCGCACCGAGGACCGGAACCGTTTGTGGAGCGCGCGTCACAGTGCGTACTTCGCCATGCTCCAGCTCAAGCCCGGCTGTCGCGCCGTCACCACGGACGTATGCGTGCCCATCTCCCGCCTGGCCGAATGCGTCGGCGAGACAGAGGAGGATCTGCGCGCATCGAGCCTGCCCTGCCCGATCGTCGGTCACGTGGGCGACGGCAATTTCCACGTGGCGATCCTGATCGACCCCGACAAGCCCGAGGAAATCGAAGAGGCCGAGCGACTCAATCAGCGCATCGTCGAACGTGCCATCCGCATGGGTGGCACATGCACTGGCGAACACGGCGTGGGCTTGCACAAGATGGGATTTCTCGTGACCGAGCATGGCGAGGATGCCATCGACGTGATGCGCGCGATCAAGACATCGCTCGACCCGCAGAACCTGTTCAATCCGGGCAAGATTTTCCGGCTACGCGCGGCGGGCTGATCGCCGCTGGGGCGCAACTCCGAGCGCGCGCGATCCGCATCGCGCCCGCGGCCGCCCCAACCAGCGACCCGACCGGCGTCCTAACCAGCGTTCCCATCAGCAACGAAAATAGCGCCGCAAACAGCGCCCCGACCACCGCACTCACTACCGCGTCCACTACCGCGCCCATGAACGCACCCAACACACCGGACAGGCCTGGCGACGCATCCGGGCCGCAGCAGGCGGGGGCCGCGCTCGACGATGCCGATGCGTTGGCTACGCGTCAACGCCTGCTGCTCGACGCGCTTACCCAGATCCTGCCGGCGAACTGCATCCTGCATCGCCGCGAGGACACCACGCCTTACGAGTGCGATGGACTGGCGGCATACCGCCGCGTACCGCTCGCGGTGGTGTTGCCCGAATCGGAATCGCAGGTCCAGCGCATTTTGCAGGCCTGCCACCAGTTGGGCATTCCGGTCGTGCCTCGCGGCGCCGGCACCAGTCTTTCCGGCGGCGCCATGCCGATCGCCGACGGGCTCGTGCTCTCGCTCGCGAAGTTCAAGAAGATCGTCGAGGTCGACCCGTACGCCCGCACCGCGACAGTGCAACCCGGCGTGCGCAATCTCGCGATCTCCGAAGCCGCCGCCCCCTACGGCCTGTATTACGCGCCCGATCCGTCGTCTCAGATCGCGTGCACCATCGGTGGCAACATCGCCGAAAACTCGGGCGGCGTGCACTGCCTGAAATACGGGCTGACCGTGCACAACGTGCTGCGCGTGCGCGCCATCACGATGTCGGGCGAATCCATCGAATTCGGCTCGCTCGGTCCCGACGCCCCGGGCCTCGACCTGCTTTCCGTCTTCATCGGCAGTGAAGGCATGTTCGGCGTGGTGACCGAGATCACGGTCAGACTGGTGCCCAAGGCGCAGACGGCACAGGTCATCATGGCAAGCTTCGACGACGTGGAGACCGGCGGCAACGCCGTGGCGGCCATCATCGCCGCGGGCATCATCCCGGCCGGACTGGAGATGATGGACAAGCCGGCAACGCGCGCCGTCGAGGAGTTCGTGCATGCCGGATACGACCTGGACGCCGCCGCCATCCTGTTGTGCGAATCGGATGGCACGCCGGAAGAGGTTGCCGAGGAGATCATGCGCATCTCCCACGTGCTGCGAACGTCGGGCGCGACGCGACTGCAAATCTCGCGAAGCGAAGAAGAGCGTCTGCGTTTCTGGTCAGGTCGCAAGAACGCGTTCCCGGCGGCGGGACGCATCTCACCCGACTACTATTGCATGGACGGCACGATTCCACGCCGTGCGATTGGGACATTACTCAAACGCATCGAAGGCATGGAACAACAATACGGATTGCGCTGTATTAACGTCTTTCACGCGGGAGACGGCAATATGCATCCGCTCATTCTCTTCAACGGCAACGACCTCGACGAGTGGCATCGCGCCGAGGCATTCGGCTGCGACATTCTGGAAGCGTGCGTGGAACTCGGCGGCACGATTACCGGCGAGCACGGCGTGGGCATCGAGAAGATCAATTCGATGTGCGTGCAATTCTCGGCCCAGGAGCGCGACGCGTTCTTCGGGGTGAAGCGCGCATTCGATCCGGTCGGGCTGCTCAATCCGGACAAGGGTATTCCGACGCGGGCGCGCTGTGCCGAATACGGCAAGCAACTCGTTCGCGGCGGACTGCTGCCGCACCCCGACCTGCCGAGGTTCTGACATGCGCCCGCTGTCGGACTGGCTGCCGCACGATTGGCGGCAGCGTCTCTACATCATCATCTTCGAAGCCGATACGCGCGAAGGGCGACTGTTCGACATCGCGTTGCTCATCGCCATCATTCTGTCGGTACTCACGGTCGTCGTCTCGAGCGTGCCTGCCGTGCAGGCCTCCGCGTCGCTGCCGATGGCGATCCTCGAGTGGTTCTTCACGCTGCTCTTCACGGCCGAATACATTGCACGCCTGCTCAGTGCGCATCGGCCGTTGCGCTACGCGCTGTCGTTCTACGGCATCATCGATCTGCTTGCCATCCTGCCGACCTATCTCGCGATTCTCGTGCCGGAACTGCACGGACTGATCGACGTGCGGTTGCTGCGCCTCATGCGCGCCTTCCGGATCCTGAAGCTCACGGCGTATGTCAACGAAGCCGGCGTGCTGAGCATCGCCCTCTATAACGCACGCCGCAAGATTCTCGTGTTTCTCGGCTTCATCTCGATCATCGTGGTGATCTTCGGCACGCTCATGCACATCATCGAGGGGCCCGAGCACGGCTTCACGAGCATCCCGGTGGGCATCTACTGGGCGATCGTGACGCTCACGACCACAGGCTACGGCGACGTCGTGCCCGTGACCGGTCTGGGCAAGGCGATCACCGGCTTCGTGATGCTGCTCGGCTACAGTGTGATCGCGATTCCCACCGGCATCATGGGTGCGGAGATTCACTCGGCCATGCGCAAGAGGACTGTCACGACGCGCACGTGCCCGCAATGCCTTTCCGAAGGTCATGACCCCGACGCACGCTACTGCAAGCATTGCGGCGGCACGCTGGGGGCCTATCAATCCGACATGCCACCGCCGCCAGAACCGAGCTGATGACCGAAACGACCGACACGACCGACACCCTCGAGCATTTCCGCGCCGTCATCGAACAGGCCACGGCCCGACGCTCGCCGCTCCAGCTTCGCGGCGGCGGCACCAAGGCCTGGTACGGCCAGCAGCGCGTGGGAGACGTGCTCGACACGCGCGCCTACAGCGGCATCGTCGCCTACGATCCCGCCGAACTCGTCATCACCGTGCGCTGCGGCACGCCGCTCGCCGATGTCGAAGCGGCGCTCGCCGAGCACAACCAGTTGCTGCCGTTCGAGCCGCCGTACTTCGGGCCCGGCGCCACCATCGGCGGCGCGGTGGCGGCCGGGCTCGCCGGGCCGCGGCGCAGCGCGGTCGGCTCGGTGCGCGATTTCGTGCTCGGGGCGAAGTTGATGGACGGTCGTGGACACGTGCTGAACTTCGGCGGACAGGTGATGAAGAACGTCGCGGGTTACGACGTATCGCGCATGCTCGCGGGTTCGCTCGGCACGCTGGGTCTGATCCTCGAAGTGTCGCTCAAGGTCCTGCCGCAGCCGTTCGCCGAACTCACGCTGCAATTCGAAATGAACGCCGTCGATGCGGTGCGCAAGCTCAATGAATGGGGCGGGCAGCCGTTGCCGATCACTGGTAGTGCGTGGCGCAGCGATTTGCTCGTGATTCGTCTGGCGGGAGCGTCGGCGGCCATCAAGGCCGCGCGCGTGAAGATGGGAGGCGAGTTGGTCGATGCGATTCACGCCGCCAAGTTCTGGCATGCGATTCGAGAGCAGACCGACAATTTCTTCGCCGATGCCGGGCCGGGCCAGGCGCTATGGCGCCTGGCGGTGCCGTCGACCGCGGAGCCGCACCGCCTGCCGGGCAAGCAACTGATCGAATGGGGGGGCGCACAGCGCTGGTGGATCACCGATGCCGATGCGCAGATCGTGCGCTCGGCGGCGCGCCAGGATGGGGGCCACGCCACGCTCTTTCGCTACGGCGAACCGGGCGTGGGCGTGTTCACGCCGCTGCCGGCACCGGTCATGCGCATTCATCGCAACCTGAAGTCGGTGTTCGATCCGGCTGGCATTTTCAATCCGGGACGCATGTATCCGGAGTTTTGACTGCGACGGGCCCGCACCTCGCGCCTGCGCTCGAGCCGGGCGGCGCGCAGAACGGCCCGCAGCCTTGACTGCCCCGCCGCCCCTTCGCGCGCCGGGCCCGTTCCGTCAGGGTGCCCCATTCGCGTCGAGCAGCCGGATCACTTCGGTGGCCAGCGTGCGCACCGCCTTGTCGACCTCGCGCGTGAACGGCTGTCCGCCATTGATCCGCAAGAAATGGTCGTAACGCGCAGAATTGGAAAAGAGGCTGCCCGGCGCAACGCGAATCCCCTTCGCCAGCGCCGCATCGAACAATCGTTCGGAACTCACGCCGCCCGGCATTTCCACCCACAGACTCAACCCGCCCGCGGGCAGCGTCAGGCGCGTGCCCGCAGGGAAATACGTCGCGATCGCCTCGGCCATCGCCGCGCGATGCTCGCGCAGTTGCGTGCGCAGATGCCGAAGATGCCGGTCGTACCGGGGAGAATCGATGAACTCGCCCATCGCAATCTGAGCCAGCGCTTCGTTCGGGCGCGTCTGCGCGTACTTCAGCATTTCCACACGCCATTGCCACTTGCCGCCGGCGATCCAGCCCAGACGCATGCCCGGGGCAAGCGTCTTGTGCAGCGAGGCGCAATGAATCACGTTTCCCGTCGTATCCCATGAGCGGATGGCGGCGGGAATGACGCCGTCGTCGCTCAGCGAGGCGTAGGTGTCGTCTTCGATGATCGCGATGCCGCGCGACTCGGCCCACTTCACCAACTGCGCCTTGTGCGAATCCGGCATTACCGAGCCGAGCGGATTCTGAAAGTGCGGCACGACAATAACGGCCTTGATGTTGTCGTACGTCTGGCTCGCCAGCTCCAGCGCATCGAGCGAAATGCCCGTTTGCGGACTCGTTGGAATCTCGAGCGCGCGTATGCCCATGCTCTCCAGCGTCTGCAACAGCGCGTAATACGTCGGCGATTCGACCGCCACGAGATCCCCGGCGCTCGCCACGGCGCGCAGCGCGAGATTGATCGCCTCGATACAGCCGTGCGTGACGACGATCTCTTCGGGGTTGATGTGCATGCGGGCTTCCAGCGCCCGTCGGGAGAGCGCCGCGCGAAAACGCGACTCGCCGCCGCCGGGCGGCGGGTTGCCGAAGAGCAGCGGATGATCGCGCAACGCGCGGATCGTTGCCTGGCGCAGTTCGTTGACCGGGTAGAGCGACGGCGAACCGTGCGCTACCGCGAGATTGACTTTGACGTCGGCCTGGAGCCCGCGCGCGAGTATTGACGAGACCCGCTGGTTGATCCCCACGTACTGGAGCAGATCCGGCACCCACGGGCGCGGCTCGGGGACCGGCACGAGGCTGGCCCGGGCGGGCGTGCGCACGAAGTAGCCCGAGCGGGGGCGGGCCTCCAGCATGCCCTGCGCCTCGAGGTGGCGGCACGTTTGCAGCGCCGTCGACAGGCTGACCCGATGGCGCTCCATCAGCGTTCGCACGCTGGGCATGCGGTCGCCCGGCGCGAGCGTACCGGCCTCGATGGCGAGCCGGTAATGGTCGGCGAGCTGACGATAGAGCGGTATGCGCTCTTCCGGCGCCGAAACCGCCACCGGTGCGGGGCCGAGGGAACGGGGAGCGGACGGGCTCAGCGGCGTGTCGTCCGGGTTGGCAAGGTCGGGAGTGGCGGCATCCATGCGCAGATCATCGGGCATTGCACAGGACCATAACAGATACAGATTCGTCGAATTGGCATCGTAACAGAACACCGTGCGACGTTCTGTTACGCGGGCGGCCGCCGCGCTGTGTGCCTACCGGGACGGGACAGCCGCCGATACGCTGTTCCTACCTGTTCAATGCCCTCGGAGTCCGCCATGGCCACGCCCCGCTCGCGCTTTTCCCGCGCTTCCCGTTCGTCACTCACTGCTTCGTCGGTCGGCACCCCGTCGTCGCTCGCATCGATGAGTCTGGCGGCTCCGCTGTCGTCGCTGTCACCGCTCTCGCCCCTGTCAGCGCCTTCGCCGACGACCCGGCACTCAACCGCCTCTCGCGACGCGACGCCGCCACAGGCGGCTGGCGATGCGGCTCCCGGCCGCCCGCACGACGCCCCCGGGACGCGTGCGTCGGTCATCGTGCTGGCGGGAGGTCAGTCGTTCCATGGCTACCTGGCTCGCGGCACGGTGCTGCACGTGCAGCGCGGCCGGGTCACGCTGACCTTGGCGCCGCGCTGGATGGCGGCGAGCGTCTGGCAAACGACGGTGTCGCTCGCGGCGGGCGAGGTTTGCGTGATTCCCACGACCGGCTGGCAGGCGTTGACCAGCGACACGGGCGCCGAGCTTGCCGTGAGGGACGGGACGGCCCGCGCGAGCCTGTGGCAACGCCTGCGCGCACGCCTTGGCGTCTGATTCCCGGGCGCGCGGCCCGGAGGCGAGACGAGAGCGCGATGCAAACGTTCAGACGGCCAGCAGCCGCTCGATATCGGCGCGCAGGGTCTCGGGTTTCGCGCTCGGCGCGTAGCGCGCCACCACGTTCCCCCGCGGGTCGACAAGAAACTTCGTGAAATTCCACTTGATGGCCTTCGTGCCGAGCACGCCGGGCTTCTCCTGAGTGAGAAAGCGGTACAGGGGGGCGGCATCCGGCCCCTTCACGTCGATCTTGGCGAACATCGGAAACGTGATGTGAAAGCGCAGATCGCAGAAGCTGCGAATCGCCTGGGCGTCACCGGGCTCCTGCTTGCCGAACTGGTTGCACGGAAACGCGAGTACTTCGAAGCCGCGCGGCGCGAGCGCTTCGTACAACGCCTGCAATCCGGCGTATTGCGGCGTGAACCCGCATTCGCTGGCCGTGTTGACGATGAGCAGCACCTTGCCGCGATATTGCGCGAGACTGACCGTCTCGCCGGACAGCGTCTGGACCGAAAAGTCGTACACCTGCTGCGAAGTCGCGCTCATCTCTGCTCCCTGTCGATGCTGGCGGATACCCGCGGACGCCGGTGGATGCCGGCTCCGCGCAGTCTGCCACAAGCCGCGCCATTCGGCGCTCCGCACCGTACCCGGCCTCGCGGGTAGCACCTCGATTTTGACCGGGTAGCACCTCGGGCGCCGGCACAGCTATAATCGTTGACCAGTCGCGCTCCGCGCTTACGTCATCGCCTCAGCCACGCCCGAACCCGCCTCATGTCGACCATTGCCGCACATCTCCACGACGTGCTTTCCCGAATCGCCCGAGCCACCGCCGATGCTGGCCGACCGGCGAACAGCGTGCGCTTGCTGGCAGTGTCCAAGACGTTCGGCGCCGACGCCGTGCGCGAGGCCTCGGCCGCCGGGCAACGGGCGTTCGGCGAGAACTATGTGCAGGAGTCGCTCGACAAGATCGCCGCGCTGGCCGGCGAGAGAGTCGACGGCGAGCGGCTGGAGTGGCACTTCATCGGACCGCTGCAAAGCAACAAGACCCGGCCGGTGGCCGAGCATTTCGACTGGGTGCATTCCGTGGACCGCCTGAAGATCGCCGAACGCCTGAGCGCGCAACGACCGACCGGCATGGCGCCGTTGCAGGTCTGCCTTCAGGTCAACATCAGCGGCGAAGCGAGCAAGAGCGGGGTCGCACCGGGCGACGTTCCCGCCGTGGCGCGCGCCATTGCCGCCTTGCCGAACCTGCGGTTGCGCGGCCTGATGGCGATTCCCGAACCGGAGGACGATCCGGCCCGCCAGCGCGCCCCATTCAGGGCGGTGCGCGAATTGTTCGACGCGCTCTGCGCCGGGGGCCTGCCCCTCGACACACTCTCGATGGGCATGTCGGGCGACCTCGAGGCGGCCATTGCCGAAGGTGCGACAATGGTGCGCATCGGTACAGCGATTTTCGGTGCGCGCAATTACGGCCCCAAGGCCTGATCGCGGCACTCGACGGCGGGCGCCTCGCGATGCCGGTCGCCCCCTGAAGTTACAGCGACACGGGCGATGCCCCGGGCCGCGGCAAGATCCACGCATACACGCAACGCAAAGGATGGTTATGAGAATTGCATTCATCGGCGGCGGCAATATGGCCAACGCCCTGATCGGCGGACTCGTCAAGCGCGGCACGGCCCCGCGCGACATTCTCGCGATCGACGTCAACGAATCGACCCGCGAGGGTCTGGTCAAGCAATACGGGATCGAAACGGCCAGCGCTTCGAGCGACCGCCTGCGTGATTACGACACGCTTGTGCTGGCCGTCAAACCGCAAGTGCTCAAAGATGTGGCACAGGCCCTCCAGCCGCATCTGAACGGCCAACTCGTCATCAGTATCGCCGCCGGCATTCGCGCCTCGGACCTCGCCCGCTGGCTCGGCGGACACAACCAGATCGTGCGCTGCATGCCGAACACGCCGGCGCTCATCGGCATGGGCATCACCGGTCTGGCCGCGCTCTCCGGCGTGGACTCGGACCAGCGCAAGCGCGCGGAAAGCGTGCTGGGCGCGGCCGGGCAGATCGTCTGGGTCGACAAGGAAAGCCAGCTCGACGGCGTGACCGCCATCTCGGGCAGCGGCCCGGCCTACGTGTTCTATTTCATCGAAGCGCTGGAGCAAGCGGCGCGCGAACTCGGCTTCACGCCCGAGCAGGGACGCCAGCTCGCCATCGCCACGTTTACCGGCGCGTCGCAACTGGCCGCACAATCGAGCGAACCGGCGAGCGTGTTGCGTGAGCGTGTGACGTCCAAGGGCGGCACCACCTTCGCCGCGTTGAGTTCGTTCGAGCGCGACAACATCAAGGCCGCCATCGTGCGCGGCGTGAGCGCCGCAAATACGCGCGCGCGCGAACTGGGTGACGAACTCGGCGACGCCTGATCGATCGCGCGCCCTCTCGATGATCGATGGCAGATAATGGCTGGCGCCGGTCCGTCGACCGAACCCGCTGACGCCGTACTGCACGCCTCGCCCCCGGATTCGCGTTCGCGATCCGGGGGCGAGCGTCATTCAGAGGTCGGCACGGACCGGGGGGATCAGCCTTGTGCGGTGAGCAGATAGTGACCGGCGATGCCCGCGAACACGACGGCACCGAGCCAGTTGTTGTGGCGAAACGCAGCGAAGCAGGGCATGCGCTCGCGACCGCGAATCAGGAAGTAGTGATAGATGGCGAAGCTCACCGCCACGGCCATGCCGAGCCAGAACGGCCAGCCGAAGCCGAGCAACACACCCACGCCCGCCTGAATGCCGAGGGCGACCGCGTAGCAGAGCATGATGGCCAGCACATCGAAGCGGCCAAACGTGATCGCCGACGTCTTGATGCCGATCTTCAGGTCGTCGTCGCGGTCGACCATCGCATATTCGGTGTCGTAGGCCACCGACCAGAACACGTTCGAGAGCAGCAGCACCCAGGCCAGCACCGGCACCTGGTCCTGCACCGCGGCAAAGGCCATCGGAATGCCGAAGCCGAATGCCACGCCGAGGTAAGCCTGCGGAATCGCCAGAAAGCGCTTCGTGAACGGATACGTGCCGGCCACGAACAGCGCCGGGATCGAGAGCCACTTGGTCAGGGCATTGAGCGGCAGAATCAGCAGGAAGCTCGCGAGCGCGAGCGTGGCCGCCACCGCCACCGCCTCCCAGGCGCGAATGCGTCCCGAGGTGATCGGGCGCTCCTTCGTGCGCTTGACGAACTTGTCGAAGTCGCGATCCGCATAATCGTTGATGGCGCAGCCCGCCGAGCGCATCAGAAAGGTGCCGAGCGTGAAGATGACGAGGAGCCACGGGTCGGGATGGCCGTTGGACGCGATCCACAGCGCCGAGAGCGTCGGCCACAGCAGGAGCACCGTGCCGATCGGCTTGTCCAGGCGAACGAGGCGGAAATACAGCGGAAGGCGTTGAGCGAGCAACATGGGCGGCGTCACACAGAAAGACTTGTGGCGACATTGTAGGCCACGCGGTGCGGGCTCGCCAATCGAGGCCGGGCCCGTGCCGCGCCGGAGCCGTCACCAGATCCAGAACATCAGCAGCCAGAGCCAGTTGATCAGCGCGAGCGCCGCGACGATCCCGGCCATGCCGGCCAGGCGCCGCACGAGCGAGACGGCATGCCGTCCGGTGACGCGCCAGCCCAGCCAGAGGCTCCAGAGCGTGGTCGCGGCGAGAATCGCGGCGCGCACGTCGTTCGCCCAGTACACCGGCAGGTGTTCGGCGCGCAGCAGGCTGACCGTCGTGGCCGACAGACCGATGAAGACGCCGGCCCCGGCAATCGGAATGAGCGACTGCACCAGATGATTGAAGCGCGCGGTGCGCCACGGCCCCATCGCACGATTGGCCAGCACGAAGATGGCCGTGAACGCCAGCCCCAGCACCAGGCCGTTGCCGAGGATGTACGTGACGACCATGCCGCCGTCGAGCCATGTGAAGACGTCGCTCTGTTCCGGGTAGTTGGTGAAGACGAACCACGGCGCGTTGGTCTCGAACGGCCACATGATGTTGCGATCGATGAGCCACGTGGCCAGCGCGGTCTTGGTCGCGACGAACCACGGATTGACCGTCCAGTGGAATGCGCCGATGGCCACGCCGAGCAGGCCGTACATGACCAGCACGCTGTCCCAGACGCTGTTGTTCTCCGTCGCACCGAACGTCACGATCTCCTCGCTCGGCGAGCGGCTCGTGAGCGCGATGGCGTCGCGATGACCGGCGCAGCGGCCGCACATGTGGCACTGCGCACCGCCCTTCATGTTGCGCAGCGGCACGATCGGCGCGCAATTGATCGGGATGATCTTGTGGCCGTTGGTGTGATACGACTGGCGCCAGGCGTCCTCGTTGACCTTGAAGTGAAACGGCGCGAGGCGCGCGAGCAGCGAGAACACGCCGTTGACCGGGCAGAGATACTTGCACCACACCCGTTTGTCGCGACCGTAGAAATAACCGATGACCATCGCGCCGATGGTCGAGCCGCCAAGTACCAGCAGCACCGCCTTCGGGTATTGGTAGACGCTCACCATCTGACCGTACAGCGTGGTACCGGCAAACGCCACGAAGGGCCAGCCGCCCCATCGCATCCAACGCGGAATCGCGCGTCCGCGACCGTGACGGCTCGCAAATTCGGAGAGCGTGCCTTCGGGGCACAGCACACCGCACCAGACCCGGCCCATGAGCACCATGCTGATGAGCACGAACGGCCACCAGATCCCCCAGAACGTGAACTGCGCGAACACCGTGAGATTGTTGAGGATATGCGCGGTCTCGTCGGGCAACGGCAGCACGACCGGCACGCAGATGAGGAAGGCATAGACGAGCACGACGCCCCACTGCACGCCGCGTATCAATTTGCCGTGGCGTTGCATCCAGAGGCCCAGACGGGCCAGTCGGTTCGGGACAGGGATGGCGATACTCATGCTCAAACTCTTGCGTCGGGGGAACAACCTTGCCGGGCTGACGAACGCGCTGTGCGGGCGTCGATGTGCGCGTCTGTCCGGACTCTTGTGAACGGTCCGGGACTCGGACCGTTGCGGTGCGCCGGGCGACACCGCGCCGCCCGTTGCACCCGCCCGCTTATGCGGGCTTGACCTGCTTGGCCGGCGCTCCGGCACGCTTGAGCAACGCCCAGATGAACAGCCAGTACAGCGCATACACCAACAGATTCATGCCGGACGGATGCGCACGATAGCCGGTCAGCGTGGCCACGAGGCTACCGAACGGGCTGGCGTCGTCCAGAAGCGCGGAAGTATCCCACAACTGGTCGACCAGCGTCGGCACAAACTCCAGCGAAATGAGGCGGTCCAGACCGGCCTCCAGCAGACCGGCCGCGAGGAACAGCAACATGATTTCCGTCACGCGGAAGAACAGACGCCACGAGAAAATCTTCCCACCCAGTTGCAGCAGCCAGAAGGTGACGAGCGCCAGTCCGAATCCCACGAGCACGGCCAGCCACATCGACGCCGATACGCTGCCCTGCTGACCGAACCCGATGCCATAGAGGAAGATCGCCGTCTCGCTGCCTTCGCGGGCAATGGCCAGCGCCACGAGCACGAGCACGCCCCACCAGGTGCCCTGGTCCTGGTTTTTCTGCAGCGATGACTCCATGTCGCGTTTGAGCGTTCGCCCGTGGCGCTTCATCCAGAACACCATCTGCACGATCAGCACGCAGGCGATGAGCACCATGGCGGTCTGGAAGTAATCCTGGGCGTCGCCGGAGAGCACCTCGGTGAAGCCCACCAGCGCGGCGCCAAGGCCCACGGCGGCGGCAATACCAAGTACGACGCCAGCCCACAGATACGGCAAGCCGCGCTTGGCGCCGTGATCCGGGTTGGCCAGCCAGGCATGGAGAATGCCGACGACCAGCAGTGCCTCGACGCTTTCGCGCCAGACGATGAACATGACCTGACCCATCTGATTCCTCTTGTGATGCGTGTCCTACCGTGTGACTGAAACGATGCCCGCAGCGCTTACTTGGCGACGATCACGCCTTGCGCCTGCTGGTGGAAATCGTCGAAAAACTTGTATTCGCCCGGTTGCAGCGGCGCAATCACCACGAACGACTGCGCGCCCGGTGCGAGCACCTTTTCCTTGCGCAGTTGCAGGCTTTCGAACTCCACGGCGTTCGTGCCGGTGTTGTGCACCTCGATCTTGATGCGCTTGCCGGCCGGCACCTCGATGCGCGCCGGATTGAGCTTGCCGTTGTTCATTTCCAGCTTGAAGGTGGGCAACTCGTCGGCACGCGCGAGCGACGTGCCGCCCAGTGCGAACATGGTGGCCCCCACGGCCGCCATCGTGGCCAGCAGGCGCGCGATGCGCTGATTCATCCTTGTGCTCCAAACGAAAACAGCGCTGACCTCAGGCCAACGCTGCATCCAGGTTATGCCGGCTTAGTAGCCACCCTTCTTGCCGATACCCGAGAAAGTGAAATCGACTTCCTTCGTGATCGGCTTGAACCACGGCCCCACGCCGGTTTCCTTGTCGACGTGACGACCGAAACACCATGGGCCCATGCCGCCATGCGCGGCGTGGGCGCCCGCCGCGGGTGCGCTCCCCATCTTGCAACCGAATTCCTGCAGCGTGCCCGGCGCGTTCACCACCATCGTCAGCTTGTACTTGCCCACGCCGGCCAGCTTCACGTTATCGCCGTAGTGCGGACCATCGCTCGCCACCATCGGCATCATGAGGCCATCAATGGCCGCGCCGTCCGGCGTCTTGCCGTCGGACTTCATCTTCTGCAGCTTGTACGTGATCTCCAGACCCGGAATCCAGTCGCCCTCGGCGTAGCCGTTCGGGTTGTTCTTGATCGCGTGAATGTCGGCCTCGAGGTGGATGTCCGACTTCGCCGCGTCGCGCATCATGCCGGCCGGCTCCATGGTGATCGGCTGGAGATACACCGTGTTGATTTCCATGCCTCCCGCATTCAGCGGTTTGCCGATCGGAAACTCGGCGGCCGAAGCCATGGTGGCCGCACCGGCGAGCAACATCGCCGCCACGAGGGATTTCACGCGCATACGCACTCCAGTTTGATGAAGAAGTTAATGCAAACAATTCTCAATAAGTTTAGCACCATCGCCACAACCAGACAAACCGGAGCGTGGCGGACAAATTTGGGGAACCCGGTGACAGGATCGCCAGGCGCGAGCACCGGCGGGGCCGACGCGCGATTGGCACGCGATTCTTAGCGACGGATTACGAGAAATTACGGGCGTCGACGCTGCGCGGGGAACGCTTAGGGCAGCACACCGCCCCGGTCGATCTTGCGGGCGAGCACGACCGAGGTCGTGGTGCGTGTCACGCCATCGATTTCGCCGATGGTGTCGAGCAGCGCGTCGAGTTGGTCGGCCGACGCCGCGTGCAGCCAGGCAACGTAGTCGAACTCCCCGCTGACGGTGCACAGCAGGTGGATTTCGGGCATCTTGTTCAGACGCCGCAGGACGTCCCGGCCCGAGCGCGGTTGCACGCTGATGCCGACGCAGGCCTGCAATCCGCCATCGGCGGCATCCTGCCCGAGGCGCACCGTGTACCCCGCGATGACACCCGCCTGCTCGAGCCTGCCGATGCGCGCCACGACGGTCGTGCGGGCCACGCCCAGGCGCCGCGCCAGATTGGCCGTGCTCTCGCGCGCGTTCACCCGCAGAAGCGCAAGCAGATTACGGTCGAGTTCATCGAGCGCTTTGGCGGAAAGAGTCATCAGGCTGCGCCTTCGCAAAGGGTTGGAGGCCGCCGGATGGCATCGCGTCGTGTGCCTCGAGTCCGCACACACCCGCCCGGCGGCGGCAAAGCGCGATTATAGAACCGGCAGCCCGCAGTGGGGGCGCCCGCGATCGCGCGGCAAGACATACGATGACAAGGCAGACACCCCCCGACATCAACCCGTCATTGAAGCCGCCTCACGCAAGCCGCACTGCGCCCTTGCGCCGGCCCGCCCCCACCCCCGCCCCCTTTAACCCTTGTTCCATCAAGGTGATAGCGAGGGTATCCCCCCAAGGCCGCGCTATTGACAACGCCACGACGCGCTGCGCAAAATCACATCACTTATATGACGACGTACAAGAAAGACTCACCATGGTCGACGCGGAAGGCTGGCGCGTCAGTGCCGCCTGGCGCGTCGGCCCCGAACGTCACCGGAGACAAGCGTCAGCCATGCATTTCTCGTTGAATTTCGCCCCGCTGGTGCCGTACTGGCCGGTCTTTCTTGAAGGCGCATGGCTGACGTTGAGGATGACGGCGCTGGCAGTCGTCATCGGCACGGCGCTCGGCACGCTGGTCGCCTTCGCGAAGCGCGGTCGTCATCGCTGGCTCGCGCGTTTGTGCGCGATCTATATCGAAGCGGTGCGCAACACGCCGTTCCTCGTCCAGATCTTCCTGCTGTACTTCGGCCTGGCCAGCGTGGGCGTGCACATGCCGACATTCGCCGCCGCCGTCATTGCCATGGTGATCAACATCGGCGCCTACGCGGCGGAAATCATTCGCGCGGGGCTCGAGTCGGTGCCACGCGGACAGATCGAAGCGGCCGAGTGTCTCGGCCTGTCGAAGTGGCGTATCGCATGGCATGTCATGCTGCAGCCGTCCATCGAGAAGGTCTATCCGGCCCTCACCACGCAGTTCATCCTGATGATGCAGGCTTCCGCGATGGCCTCGCAGATTTCGGCCGAGGAACTCACGGCAGTGGCCAACACGGTGCAGTCCGATACGTTTCGGTCCCTCGAGACCTACATCGTGGTCGCCGCGCTCTACCTCGTGCTTTCCCTGCTCGTAAAGCTCCTGGCGTGGGCGGCAGGCGAATACTTCTTCCGGCGCCGGCGCACGGTCAGACGCGCCGCGGCGCAAACCGCGCAGGCTGCGCGCCGTCGGGCCGCGGCGGTACGCGCGGGCAACGGCAACGGCAACGCGCCGGGCGCCGCGGGCACGGTGGGGACGGGCGGCATGGCGGATGCGTCGACCGGCAACGCCGCACAACGGAGCGCCTCATGATCGGCAACTTCTCGTGGACCTACTTCCTGTATCTCGTGCAGTCGATCGGCTGGACGCTGGTGCTCTCGCTCATTGCCTTCGTGCTCGGCAGCGCGGGCGGCTTTCTGGTGATGCTCGCGCGCATCTCGCCGCGCCGCTGGCTGCGTCTTCCCTCGCAAATCTTCATCGAGGCGATCCAGGGCATTCCGCTGCTCATCCTGCTCTTCATCGTGTATTTCGGGTTGTCGGTGTACGGCTTCGAACTGCCCGCGATCGTGGCCGCCGCGCTGGCGCTGATGGTCTACACGAGTGCATATCTCGGCGACATCTGGCGTGGCTGCGTGGAGGCGATGCCGCGCGCGCAGTGGGAGGCGGCCGAGTGCCTGTCGTTCTCACGCTGGCAGACGCTGCGCCTGATCATCATTCCGCAGGCGGTGCGGCTGTCGCTGCCGCCGACCATCGGCTTTCTGGTGCAGATCATCAAGATGACGTCGCTCGCTTCCGTGATCGGCTTCGTCGAGCTCACCCGCGCCGGGCAGATCATCAACAACTCGATTTTCCAGCCCTTCCTCGTGTTCTCGCTCGTGGGAGTGTTTTATTTCGTACTGTGCTACCCGCTCTCGCGCTGGAGCGCCGCCCTGGAGGACAGGCTCAATGTCGGCAATCGTTAAGGTCAACCAGATTCACAAGCGCTTCGGCGACAACCCGGTCCTCAAGGGCGTGTCGTTCGAAGTGGAGCGCGGCCAGATGGTCGCGATCATCGGTGCGAGCGGCTCGGGCAAGAGCACGGCCTTGCGGTGCATCGACCGGCTCGAGACCATCGACGACGGCTCGATCGAAGTGTGCGGCATCCGCGTGGAAGACCCGAAAGTCGATCTGCATCAGTTGCGCCGCGAGGTCGGCATCGTATTCCAGAGCTACAACCTGTTTCCGCATCTGAGCGTGCGCGAGAACATCATGCTCGCGCTGCGTCACGTCAAGCGCATGACACGAAGCGAGGCCGAAGACGTCGCGCGGCGTGTACTCGCTCAGGTTGGCCTCTCCGACAAGGCCGAGAGCTATCCCGAGCAACTTTCGGGTGGCCAGCAGCAACGCGTGGCGATCGCGCGTTCGCTCGCCATGTCGCCGAAGGTCATGCTGTTCGATGAAGTGACATCCGCGCTCGATCCGCAACTCACCGGCGAGGTGCTGCGTGTGATGGAAGACCTCGCCGCCGACGGCATGACGATGCTGCTCGTCACCCACGAAATGGCATTCGCGAAGCGGGTGGCGGACCAGATCATCTACATGCATCAGGGCAAGGTGTGGGAAGTCGGTCCAGGCGAGATGATCGACGATCCGCAAACGCCCGAGTTGCGGGCGTTTCTCGCCAACGGCCTGTAACCCTGGGCGCGCCGTCGCCCGCATTGCAACACAACACATCCAACGAAGGAGACCCTTGCATGAAGCTCAAGTCGTTCAAGACGTTTGCCACGCAGGCATGTGCCGCCGTCCTGCTCGGTGCCATGGCGCACGCCGCGCTGGCCGATCAGCTCGACGACATCCGGAAAGCCGGGAAGATCCGGGTGGCGATCGCCATGGGCACGCCCCTGTACTCGTTCGCCGACGCGAATCTCCAGCCGGCCGGCTCGGACGTCGACACCGCCAAGTTGCTGGCGCAGGATCTGGGCGTGAAGCTCGATATCGTGTCGGTTACCAACGCGGCGCGCGTGCCCACGTTGCAGGCGAACCGGGCCGACATCGTGGTGGCCGATCTCTCGATCACGCCCGAACGCGCACAGGTGATCGACTTTTCGATTCCCTACGCCGTCATTTCCATCATCGTGGGCGGCCCGAAGAATATCGTCATCAAGGGCTATGACGATCTGAACGGCAAGCGCATCGGTCTCACGCGCGCGACCGTCAACGACACCCTCACGACGCAGAACGCCAAGGGCGCGCAAATCGTGCGCTACGAGGACGATGCGACGCTGATCACGTCGATGGTCACGGGTCAGGTCGACATCTTCTCCAGCACGCCGTCGAACCTTGGCGAGATGCAAAAGCGCGCGCCCGAGAAGCAGCTCGAACTCAAGTTCGCGCAGAAGGAATTCGATCTGGGCATCGCGCTCAACAAGAACCAGCCGGCGCTCAAGGCATGGATCAACAACTGGGTGAAGACCAACCTGAAGAACGGCAAGCTCAACGCGATCTACAAGAAGTATCACGGCCGCGACCTGCCGGAGAGCGTGATCAAGGGAGCCGCCTGATCGAATGATCCGAGGGCACGCCATTCCGGCCGCGCCCACCGGAATCGAACCTCGTCGATGTTCGACGCGCAACGCCAGCGACGCCTCGAGGGCGCGCTGGCGTTTTTCATGACAGGTCGGACGGGGGGATGCGTGGGTAGGCGAGTCCGGCCTCGGCGACAATCGACGGTCGCGACAGGATGTCGCACCGCGCGAATTGAGATTCGCTGGCCGCGCAACCGGGAAAGGCGTAACTTAGCGGATTGTCTTTCACGCCGCTTTTTCCGCACCTCATGATGACCGCCCGAACCGCACTCCCGACCCTGCGCCTGCGCCCCCGTCTGACGCGTGTTCGCCGTGGTTGCGGCATGCTGGCTGGCGCGCTCGCGGCCCTCGCGTCCCTCGCGTCCCTCGCGGTCATCCCGGCGACTGCGCGAGCGGCCGGCGACGTCGAGGCGGGCAAGGCGCTGTTCGGTGCCCGGTGTGCGTCGTGCCATTCGATCGGACCGATGGCGGCGTCCGGGTTCGGACCGCAACTCAACGGCGTGGTCAACCGGCGCGCCGGCAGTCTGGCGGACTTCGACTACTCGAAGGAGATGAAACAGTCGGGGATCGTGTGGGATGACAAGACGCTCGCCGCATTCATCGCCAACCCGGGCAAGACCGTGCCAGGGACCAGGATGCGCTTCTGGGGCATCGGCAACGAACGCAAGGTTGCCGACCTCATTGCCTATCTGCGCACGTTCAAGTGATATTTCGCGGGGGCGAAACCCAGCGACGACGACAGCGTATCGTGGTATCGGTCTTCAGGCGACCGTGTCGGGACACGAAAGCCCCCATCCGGTCGATCTCCCGAGTCGTATAAATCGCAGTTTCGGCGCGCAGGCATCAGCGCGATACTGCGTTCAACGGCTCACGCAATCACGCGCAAAGCCGAACTCAAGGAGAATCGCCATGCCGCTGCTTCCCGTTCTCGCCGAAGGCGCCATGTACGTACTCGGACTGCTCTCGGCCGCCTCCCCCATGTTCCAGTGAGCCGGCGACGCAACGCACCGGACCGAAGACAAATGCCCCGGGATGTCGGGGCATCGATCGTTTTGCCCGGTTTGCTTCGCCATGCGCTGTCGTGCTTCTTCCGAGCGATATCGCGACACCGGCGACGCGCCGTCAGCGTTGTTGTTCGCTATCGAGTTCGGCCAGAAGCGCGGGTGCGTACCGCCCCCCGGCCGCCGCGCCCTTGGGAATCGCCCGCTCGATGGCGGCAAGATCAACCGCGTCGAGCGTGAGCCCGACGGCGCCCAGCGCCTCATGGAGACGCTCTCGCGTGCGCGCGCCGACGAGCGGCACGATGTCCGCGCCCTGTGCCGCGACCCAACCAATGGCGAGCTGGGCAACCGTTACCCCCTTGCGATCAGCCATCGAGCGAAGCGCGTCGACCAGCGCCAGGTTGTGCGCAACATTCTCGCCCTGAAAGCGCGGGCTGGCGGCACGGAAGTCATTCGGCTTCGCGCCCGCTTGCCAATGACCACTGATCAGGCCGCGAGAGAGCACGCCGTAGGCCGTGATGCCAACGCCGAGTTCGCGGCATACAGGCAGGATGGCGTCTTCGATGCCGCGGGAAATCAGCGAGTATTCGATCTGCAGGTCGCTGATCGGATGCACGCTTGCCGCACGTCGGATCGAATCGGCGCTCAGCTCGGACAAGCCGATGTGGCGCACATATCCCGCCTTGACCAGATCGGCAATCGCCCCCACGGTCTCTTCGATCGGCACCGCCGGGTCCAGTCGTGCCGGACGGTAGATGTCGATATGGTCCACACCGAGCCGTTGCAGCGAATAGGCGACGAAATTCCGCACGGCCTGCGGGCGGGCATCATACCCATGCCAGCCGCTCGCGGGATCGCGCAACGCACCGAACTTCACACTGATGACGGCCGTATCCCGGCGTGACGGCGGCAACGTCGACAAGGCATCGCGGATAAGCATTTCGTTGTGCCCCATGCCGTAGAAATCGCCCGTGTCGAGGAGCGTGACGCCGGCTTCGAGCGCGGCGTGGATGGTCGCGATGCTTTCGCGACGGTCGGCCGGCCCGTACAAATCGGACATGCCCATGCAACCCAGCCCGATGGCCGACGTGACAGGACCTTTCTGGCCGAGATGTCGAATCTTCATGAGAATTCTCCGTGACGTTTCGTTGGACCTCGGGTCAGTAAACCCGGGGGCGAAGCAATTCGGACATGCCGACGCGATGCAGCATTTCGGCCCTGAGACGATCGAGTACAGCAAAACCCACATCCGCACCGTCCTGCGCCGGATCGATGTGCACCCGGAACGGACGCTGCCCGAACGGCGTGTCGACCACCTTGGCGATAGCGTTAGCGACGTCGCTTGCGTCGGCCTCGGGCGGCACGATGGCGGCGAACGCGTTCTGAATTCGCTCGCCCCATCCTGCGCAAGGACCGCTTTCGTACTCGTCCAGCACGCCCTGATCGTCGGGGCGACCGGCGTGCGCGAAGTGATTCGTGCCCGACGTGAATGCGCCCGGCACGACGATCGATGTCTCGACGCCCCACACCGCGAGTTCGCGCGCATATTGAACGGCGAGCGAGTCCATCGCCGCTTTCGCGGCGAAATACGGCGCGAGGTAGGGCGGCGTTCCCCCGGCGGAGCTGCTGCTCGACACCCACAGCAGGAGCCCGCGCTTTTGCGCTCGCATGTGTGGGAGCACCGCCCGATTGACGCGTTGGGCGCCCACGACGTTCGTGTCGTACAGCTGCGCGAACTGCTCCGGCAGGAAGGCTTCGGCCGGACCGAAGGCCATATGGCCGGCGTTATGGACGACGACGTCGATGCGCCCCGCTTGCTCGACGATTTGCCCGATGCCCTGGTCGACCGAGACTTGCGATGCCACGTCGAGCTCGACGGTACGAAGGTCCAAGCCGTGGGTGCCGGCGAATTCCGCCATCGATGCCACAACTGCCGCATTCCGGCCCTCGGTCGCGCGCATGCTTGCATACACCGTGTGGCCCGCCTGCGCGAGCGCTTCCGCCGTCAGGCGGCCGAAGCCGCTCGAAGCACCGGTCACTACGATCACTTGCTTCATTTGGATCTCCTTGTTCGTGATTGCCGTGACCGGGTTCAGATGATGCCGCCGTTGACACGAATGGTCTGGCCGTCGATCCAGCTCGCCGCCTTGCTCACGAGGAAGGCGACCACCTCGGAGATGTCTTCCGGCTCGCCGAGGCGCTCCATCGGCGGCGCCTTGGCGATGCGGTCGATCTGCTCCGGCGTCTTGTCCTTGAGGAAGAGTTCCGTGGCCGTCGGGCCCGGCGCCACGGCGTTGACGGCGATGTTCCGGCCGCGCAGCTCCTTGGCGAAGATGTTGGTCATCGTCTCGACAGCGGCCTTCGTTGCCGCATAGACCGAGTAACCGGGCTGCGAGAGGCCGTTCATGCTGCTCGAGAAATTGACGATGCGACCGCCCGGACGCATCTTCCTGGCCGCGGCGCGCAACGTGTTGAAGGTGCCCTTCAGGTTGATGCCGACCAGTCGATCGAACAGGGCGTCGTCGGTGTCGACGAGTGCGACCAGCCCGGGCTGCATGATCCCGGCGTTGTTCACGAGAATGTCGACGCCGCCGAACATCGTGACGGCCGTATCGAACATCGCCGCCACCTGCGCAGGAACCGTCACATCGGCGCGCACCGCCGCCGCACGACCGCCCGCCGCCTGGATCGATTGCACCACGCGCAAGGCATCGGCTTCGCGTCCGGCGTAGTTCACGACGACCGCAATGCCGTCCGCCGCGAGGCGCCGCGCAATGGCGGCGCCAATACCGCGGGAGGCGCCCGTGACGATCGCGACCTTGGCAAATTCCGTGTTGTGGGCTTGGGTGTTCATGGCAAATCTCCTTGAGAAAACATCGTGGGTTGACTGCGATGAGTGAATTCTCGCGGGACACCTGGTTAAACGGTAGCCGAATAATCCAAATATCGGTTATGCTTTTTTTGTATGAGCATCTTCGACAATCTCGACCTTCTTCGCGCCTTTGTCGCCATCGTCGACAGTGGCAGCATTTCTTCGGCCGCCCGTCGGCTGCGGGTGAGCCAGCCCACGCTGAGCCGCCAGTTGCGGGCGCTCGAGACCGCGGCCGGCGCCGAGCTTCTGCGCCGCGACACGCACCGCATGAGTCTGACCGACACGGGTCAGCAAATCCTTGCCGACGCTCGCGCGTTACTCTCGATGGCCGAGGAATTCGAGGCCCGGTTGCACACGAGTGAGACCACATTGAGCGGACGGATTCGCGTCTTCTCCACCATCGACTTCGGTCAGTCGGTGGTAAGCCGCCTGATCAGCAGCTTCCTTCAGGCCAACCCGGCGGTACGCATCGAACTGGGGTACACGAACCGGCCCTTGCACATGATCGAAGAGGGATGCGACGCAGGCATTCTTGCCGGCACGTTGACCGACGATCGGGTCGTGGCGCGCTCGCTGGGCGAGATCCGGCGATTCGTCGTCGCGTCACCGTCGCTCCTCAAGGACCATGCAAAGGTGGGCCATCCTGATGCGTTGGTCAGGCTTCCGTGGATCGGGTTGTCAGGGAGTCAGTTCGGGGGGCCAAGGCAGGTCGCGCTGCACTCGGGGTCTGTGAGTCGTACTCTCGAAATGGAGCCATTGTTCGTCACGGAGGGCAGTGCCAGCATTCGCGAAGCGGTGCGAATGGGGCTCGGCGTCGCGGTGCTGCCCGAGTGGCTCGTGGAAGAAGACTTGCAGTCGGGAAGCGTCGCGCGGGTGCTGCCCAAATGGCACGCGACGCCGCTCGAAGCGCACATCGTCTATCCCGCGCAACGCGCGATGCCGATGCGAGTGAGGGCGTTTGTCGACTTCGCGACGCAATACATGGCGTCGGTGCTCAAGCCTCGGGGCGCGAAATAGCGCAAACGCCGACGTGCCTCGCGTTCGTCGGCACGACGTCGCATCGGTCAAGCCTCCTGCCGGAGTGGCCGAATGGCGGGAAACGCGCCGGGGGAAGGCGATCACTTGCGGGGATGATCGCGCGTCACGCGCTGCCGCCCAACAACTCGACCATCAGAACGTCCGTGTCGCTCAATGCGGTGAGCGACAAGTTGTCTTCGTCCATCGCCAGCGCACCGTCGCGTGCATCGAGCCGTACCCCCGCGAGGTCGATTCCGCCGTGATCGGGCACGAAGTACGCCGCATGAGGCGACGCCAGGGCCACGCGAATCGATGCCCCTTCGCGCAGGGTGGCAATCCTCACGCGCGCGTCGGCGTCGATCGGTAACGCCCCTGCCCGCACATCGGCAGGATCGCCGCTAGCGAGCGTCACGAAGCGTCCGTCACGCCGCCCCGGGCAGCAGCTCCGCATCGTCCAGCTCGGCGTGCCGCCGGGCGCACGGGGCCGCAGCCAGATTTGAAACATCCGCGCCGGTACCGCCTCCTCATTGCGCTCGGCGTGGTGAATGCCCGTGCCTGCGTGCATGGCCTGCACGCTGCCGGCAACCAGACGCGCACGATTGCCCGCATCGTCTTCGTGCGTGATGGCACCCGAGCGCACCCACGTGACGATTTCCATGTCGCGATGCGAATGCAGCCCGAAGCCTGAGCGCGGCGCCACTTCGTCGTCGTTCCACACCAACAACGGCGCCGGGGCGCAATGTTTCGGGTGACCGGAATTGCCCACGCGGAAGTGCAGTCGGGCCTTGAGCCAATCACGCGAGAGCGTGGACAACGTCGCAAACGGGCGATGTTCGATCATGATGCGTCCTCTGGCGCCGCCCGGTTGCGCCACCACGCGTCGTGCGCAGTCGGCCACCGGACTCGGCGCTCATCCCGTTCAGATCTGTTGTTGGCCGCCGTCGACGAACAACTCGGCGCCGTTGACGAAGCTGGCGTCGTCGGAGGCGAGGAACAGGGCCGCGCTGGCAATTTCCGTGGGCTCGCCCAGGCGTCCCAGCGGGATCTGCGCGGCGAGGTAATCGGCCAGCCCCTGGCGTTGTGCGGCGTCGTCACCGGCCAGATCCAGCAGGCCGGGCGTGCGGGTCGCCCCCGGGCTGATCGTGTTCACGCGGATGTGACGCGGCTTCAGGTCGAGAATCCAGTTGCGGGCAAATGCGCGCACTGCCGCCTTCGACGCCGAGTACACGCTGAACGCCGCCGTGCCGGAGCTGCCGGCCGTGGAGCCGGTCAGGATCACCGACGCGCCGTCCGCCAGCAGCGGCAGCGCCTTCTGTACCGTGAACAGCACGGCCTTCACGTTGCGATCGAACGTTTCGTCGTAGTGCGCTTCGGTAATGTCGCCGAAGGCGAGCATCGAGCCGCCGCCGGCATTGGCGAACAGCACGTCGAGACGCCCGTGGGCTTTGGCGATTTGCGCGTAGAGCGCATCGAGTTCGTCGAGCTTCGTCGAATCGATGCGCAGGCCGGTGGCCGCGCCGCCGGCGTCGCGAATCGATGCGACGGCCGCGTCGAGTTCGGCCTGACGGCGACCGGTCAGATAAACGTGCGCGCCTTCGGCGGCAAAGCGCTGGGCGGTGGCGAGACCGATACCGCTGGTGGCGCCGGTGACGAGTGCGATTTTGTTTTCGAGCTTGCGTGCCATGGTGTAACTCCTTCGTTTCGGTGATGTCGATGGTTGCGCCGGGTTTCGGGTTTCGGCGTTCGCGGCGAGTTGTTTGCTGCGATGTGTGAAGAATATCGACGGACCGATGATTTCGAAATAGAATCAATTGCAAATCAACGTTGCAAATTTGAAATGAAGAGTGATCATGTCGAAGCTGCCTGATTTCGAAGGACTCGCGATGTTCGCCAAGGTGGCCGAGGAAGGCTCGTTCGCGGCTGCGGCACGCGAGATGGGGGTGTCGGTCGCCACGGTGTCGCGCGGCGTTGCGCGTCTGGAGGAGCGTTTGGGTGCGCGGTTGCTCAATCGCACATCGCGCCAGCTCGCGTTGACCGAGTTTGGCCGGACGCTATGCGAGAAGGCGGGAGAGATCTATCGGCAGGCCGAGGCTGCCGAGGGTGCGGCACGCGAGTTGTCGGTGCAGCCGCGCGGGCTCGTGCGACTTGCGGTGCCGATGTCGTTCGGGCTGCGCTGGGTCGCGCCGCTGATGCCAGAGTTCTTCCGCCGTTACCCGGACGTGCAGGTCGATCTGCATCTGGCCGACTCGACCGTCGATCTGGTGGCCGACGGGTTCGATGCGGCACTGCGCATCGCCGCTTTACCCGATTCGTCGCTGGTGGCGCGGCGTCTGTGCGCGGTCACGCAATATGTGGTCGCCTCGCCCGGCTATCTAGCCCGCGAGGGACGACCCATGCATCCGCGCGAGCTGGTGGACCGGCCTTGCATGTCTTATGCCTATCGCGCGCGCAGCGATGTATGGCGCTTCGTCAACGACGCCGGCGACGAGGAACCTGTGCTGCCGAACGGCCCGCTGCGCGTGACGAATTCCGATGCCTTGTTACCGATGCTGCTCGAAGGTCTGGCGATTGCCGAGTTGCCGGAATTCATCGCGGCGGAGTATCTGAGCGATGGCCGGCTCGAAGCGATTCTGACCGACTGGTCGTTGACGAAAGGCGGGCTGTATTTCGTCACACCGTCGGCGCGCGCGCGCCCGGCCAAGGTGAGCGCTTTGTCGGACTACTTTGCCGAACACCTGAGCGAACCGACCTGGCGATGGCCGAAGTGATTGCCGGATGCGCCCGAGAGCGATCATTTCAATAACGCAACAATAAATTTCAATCTTTTCTATTTCGAGAATCATGTCAGGTATCTATTCTGGACGCCATGGACTTCACAGTCGTCCTTGAACACGCTTTGATACTTGATCGGATTCATCATGAAAAACGCTACCCAACTGCTTACCGACTACCTCCAGGCCATTCGTGATCCACGTAAGGCCGCTGCGCTGTTCGCCGATGACGGCGTACTGGAGTTGCCATATTTGAAATCGCTCGGCATCGATGCGCATGCCCGGGGTACTGAAGCGATCGAGCGTTTCATCGCGTCGTTGCTTACGAAGGTGCCCGACTTCCGATTTCACAACGCACGCTTTCTGATCGAGACACCTGAGCAGGTGTTTGCCGAGTACGAAGTCGAAGCTCTGGTTCCGTCGACGGGAAAAATCTACCGCCAGATGTACGCGGGACGACTTGTCGCGCGAGACGGAAAGATTGCACTGCTTCGCGAAGCGCTCGACACCGTCGCTGCGGCAACGGCGTTCTCGCCCGCCTGAGCGTCGTCTTGCTCGCGCCCGCCCAGCGAAGCCCAACCCGGTCGACTTCATCGGAGCCCAACATGCACCCATCTACCATTCCCGGCGATTACAGCGCGCAGTTTCCCGACCACGGGCGATCGCCGGCGGATCATGACAAGAACGTCTCGACAGGCATTGTCGTCACCGCTTACTACCGCGTGCATCCTTCGGATCGGCAGACCTTCATCGACGTCGTCATTCCGGAAATGACGGCCGCAAGGCGGATGCCGGGATGCGTCTACTACGCATTTGCGGCTGATCTTACGGACCCCAACCTCTTTCATCTGGTCGAGGGCTGGGTCGATCAGGCGGCATACGAGCGGCACGGGCGCGCCGACACCTTCCTCACTGCGTTGGCGTTGGTGGTGAAGCACGTGCGAATACAGGATCGCCAGGGCGTCCGATACGAAATCGCGCAGCAATTCATCGACGATCCGCGTGCAAAGGTGGCTTGAGACGTTTGAAAAATCGGCGCACGTTTGGTGCACCGTTGCGGAAGTGATCACCGTGGGAAATGCTCGTCACGGATGACTGCTTCCGACCCATTGCGGACAATCCGAGCCGGTGCTCGAATATGTCCGCTTTCAGTTTTCCTTCAGCCAATCAGCTCAAAGGAATTTGCGTTTCAGGAAGCCCTCGATGGTGGTCGCGAAATAAGGCGGGCACTCCTGCATTGGGTAGTGACCGCAGTTGGGGATAACGTGCAGTTCCGCGTTCGGATGCCACGCGAGGAAGGTTCGTTTCATTGCTTCCGGATCGAGTCCGGGGTCCCTGTCACCGACAATCACCAAAAAGGGCGTTTCAAGCCCCCGAATGTCATCGACGAAGTCGGCCGTGATCAGCATTTCAAGGTATCTCGTCCGGCAGACCGAGGAGACTGTGTCGCGGCTTTGTCGCACTTTGCGATCCGCCCACGCATCGGAAAGGCCGCCGGTGACGAATTTGAACAGTCGCCGAAGGGCCTCATCGCTTTCTATCGTGCTGCCAAAGAAAGCGCGGGCGTCCGGACTCAACCGATTACCAGCGGCAGAAACGGGACATACGGCGATCGCGCTCGTGATGCGAGACGGAGCGTCTGCAGCGACGCGTTGCGTAATCATCCCGGTCATCGAGTGACCAACTACGTGGAAGTACTCCCAACCGAGGTGGTCCGCAAGCGTGAGGCAATCGGCGGCGATCTCTTCTACCGTGTATTCACCGGCCAATTCAATGGACTGTCCGTAGCCACGCAAATCGACAAAGACATACGTGAACGCGTGGCCATCAAGCCAGGGCATGACTGCATCGTAGCTGGAGTGATCGCCCAGCCAGTCATGCATGACCAGCACACGAACGGGGCCATTGCCATACTGCACATATCCGAGGATTGCTTCAGATCCAGGGCGGATTTCAACGGGTACTTTCATTCCAAGGTTCCATCGTGATTAAGGGAACCAAAACGAAACGCCCTCCCGGCGAACCGGGAGAGCGTTTTGAAAGTGGTTCCATGCTATCAAGCTCTCGGACCTCGGTCAACAGGTAGAGGAATCGATGGAAGAATGGCTGGAGTTCAGGCATCAAGCGTCGCTCAAACGCGCGCATCGAGTCTTGGTCCAATGGCAGAATTTGGCCGATTGCTGCCGGTCACGAGAGCCCGTTGCCGACCCTGAAGCGTCGGTTAAGAGCGCGACTCGTATGACTCAAGGGAAGCCATGAACAGACGCCGGCAGTGAGGACACGACCACGTCAATATAGACAATCAGGTCTAGACAAACTACTCTACGTCATCCCGTCTTTGCACGAAGGTGCCGTCATGACCAAAGCTACTCCCGCGAACAGGCCGACTGCGGCTGAACTCGAACTCCTGCGGGTTCTATGGCCAATCGGCCCCGCCACCGTCAAGCAGGTCCATCAGGCCATGCATGAGGAACGTGCGGACGTTACCTATGCCAGCGTATTGCGCCAGATGCAGGTCATGCATGCGAAGGGGCTGCTTACGCGCGACGAAAGCGAGCGTTCCCACATCTACGCGCCCGCGCAAAGCCAGAACATGCTGCAAACCAGCCTGCTGAAGGAACTGATTCACAAGGCGTTCTCGGGTTCGGGCAAGGCACTCGTCATGGCCGCTTTGCGCAAGCACGTTAGTCAGGAGGAACGGGAGGAAATTCGCAAGTTTCTCCATGAAGATGAGCGATGAGCCCGTTTGCCTGGACGTTTGTTCAGGTATTGGGATGGGCGCTCATTCACTTCGCGTGGAAGGGCGCCTTGATCGGCGTGGTAACGGCACTGTCGTTGCGGCTAATGCGTGACGCCAGCCCGCAAGGTCGCTATGCGCTCCTCTGCCTTTCGCTTCTTTTGTGTCTCGCGATACCAGTGCTCGACGTGTACCGGGGTATCGAAGCCGCGTCGCGGCCATCCGGCTGGTTTCGCGCGACCGATTCTCTGATCGTGCCAACGGAACACACACGCGAGGTGGTTACGAATGAGAACGTCCTGCCTTGTCTGGTTGCGGCATGGCTAATCGGTGTCGCGGCCATGTCGTGCCGTCTGGCCGCCGGCTTGCTGTGGGTTCGTCGGATCGGCCACACGTTTCCCGATTGGCCGGATACCCGGTGGCAGGCCTACGTGTCGGCGCTGGCCGCGCGTTGCGGGCTGTCGCGTCCGGTGACGCTGTGCGTGGCAAGGCATCTCGCAAGCCCGCTGACGATCGGCTGGTGGCGACCGCTGGTGCTCGTTCCGGCTGCGTTGCTGGCGCGCATGCCACCCGATCTGCTCGAAGCGTTGCTTGCGCACGAAATCGCGCATATCAAACGCGCCGACTATCTGGTCAACCTGCTGCAAAGCGTGATCGAGGCGCTGCTCTTTTTTCATCCAGCAGCGTGGTGGCTGTCGCAACAAATTCGTATTGAGCGTGAATACGTCGCTGATCAAATCGCTGGCACGCTTATTCAAAACCCGCGACGTTTGGCGCTTGCGCTTGAGCAGCTGGACGCTCTTCAATCGACGAGTGCCGGATACTCGCCAGTCGCGCAATCGGCGCGGGGTGGCCACTTGCTGGATCGCATCAAGCGCCTCTGCCACCCCGTCCCGTCCTCGCCGCATTGGGTCGCGTACGCGGCTATCACAGCCGGCTTCGTCGCGTTGTGCGTGACGGCGCAGACACTGTGGCACGCGCCCGTGTCGCAACACGAGGCGGGCATCGTGCCAGTCGGGTTGCTCGCATCGAACCACGTCGTGGTGATCGACGACAACTCCGGTCAGGTCCTGTTCCAAAAGCGACCCGACGATATCGTGCCGATCGCATCGTTGACTAAATTGATGACGGCAATGGTCGTGCTCGACGCACGGCCCGACATGAATCGGATCATTCGTATCGACGCCGGCAACGCCGAGGCGGTGCGTCCCAGCCGCACAGGATTGCCAGTCGGCACGAGCCTGCCGCTTTACGCAGTGTTGCAACTCGCGCTGATGTCGTCGAACAACAGCGCCGCGTATGCGCTGGCGCATGGCTATCCTGGCGGCTTCCCGGCATTCCAGGCCGCGATGCGCGCCAAGATCGCGGCGCTCGGGCTGAAGCACACGACGATCAGTGAGCCGACCGGCCTCTCGCCGCTCAACACGTCGACGGCAAGCGACGTCTCGGTCATGGTGAACGCGGCGGCCCGCTATCCGGCCATCGTGCGTGCCACGACTGCCCCCCGCAGCGTCGTCCCGATCGACGGCAAGCTCGTCGAGTACCAGAACACGAATCCACTCGTTGGGCAAAAAGGCTGGGACATCGCGTTATCGAAGACCGGCTTTACCGACGCGGCCGGACGTTGCCTGATCATGCGGCTGCGCTCGGTTCGGGACAGCGTCACGATGGTGTTTCTGGACGCCGGGCCGGCTGCGTTCCCTGCGCGCGACGCGATCAACATCCGTCGCCTCCTGCTCGCCCACAAGCTGGCTTGACGTTCGTCGCGCTAACCGCGTTTCCTCACTCTGACTAACTGGACCTAACCTTGACTCACTCGATCACGCGTCGAAAGCTGTTGATTGGATTGCCGCTGCTCGCCGGCATGGGCGTGGCTCCCGCATTGCGTGCAGCCGATTCACCGTTCTCCGATATCGAGCGTCGCCATGGCGGCCGCCTCGGCGTGTTTGCGATCGATACAGGCTCGGGCCGCACATTGAGCCACCGCGCCGACGAACGCTTCTTGATGTGCAGCACGTTCAAGGGATTGCTCGCAGCGCAGATACTGTCACGCGTCGATAGCGGCGCGGAGCGACTCGATCGACTCGTTCACTACACGGAAAAGGACCTTATTTTCACGTCACCCGTGACCAAGGCCAACGTCGCGCGTGGTGCGTTGTCGATCGACGCACTCTGCCAGGCGACCCTGGTGGAGAGCGACAACACGGCCGCGATCTTGCTAATGCGCAGCGCCGGTGGTCCCGCGGCATTGACCCGGTTCGTTCGTGGACTTGGCGATCCGGTCACGCGCTCGGACCGCTATGAGCCGGAGTCGAACCGTTATCGCGGTGTGCTCGACACCACGACGCCGAAGGCCATCACCACCACGGCGCAACACCTTCTGCTCGGTGATGCTCTGAGCGCCAGCTCTCGCGCACAACTGGAACGCGGAATGACCGACTGCAAGCCGGGGCTTAACCGGATTCGCGCCGTGTTGCCGGCCGGCTGGCAGGCGGCCGACCGGCCCGGTACCAGCGTCGAGAGCGAGACCAACGACTACGCGCTCGTGCGCCCGCCTGGGCGCGCGCCGTTGCTCGTTGCTGTCTACTACGATGCGCCGGGCGTCAGCATGGACGCGCGTGAGGCCGTTTTGCGCGAAGCGGGCACGGCGTTCGTGCAGTGGGCCACGAGCGCGGCATGACCGACGTCGCCACGCGAAACCGGAAGATCGATTTCCTCCGTGGCATCTCGATCCTGCTCGTGCTGTTTCACCACTTCAATATCGCCTATCGGCTGAACGACACTTTTCTGTCGCGCGTATTCGGCTGGGAGGCGGTTCGTGCCGTTGTGAGAAACGGCAACTACGGGGTCACGATGTTTTTCGTGATTTCGGGCTATCTGATCACGAGCAACGCAATTCGTCGCTGGTCCGAACTCGGCCAGGTCGATGTCCGGGCGTTTTACGGCTTACGCATTGCGCGCATCGTTCCGTGCCTGTTGCTGCTATTGGCCGTCGTCAATGCGCTGGCGCTAGCCGGCATCGCCGTCTTCCAGAACCACTCGCCGGCCGGGACACCAGTTTCGTTTTGGCTAGTAAATCTGGCTTCGTTGACGTTCTGGATGAACGTGTTGATCAGCACGCACGGTTGGACCAACTATGCGCTCGGCGTGTTGTGGTCGCTTTCCGTCGAGGAGGTGTTTTACCTCTCGTTTCCTCTGCTTTGTCTCGCGTTTCGCAGGGAGGCGCAGCTCGTTGCTTTCTGGCTCGCGTGCATCGTCGTCGGTCCGGCTTACCGTTTCCTGCATCAAGGTGACGAGGGTGGTTATCTCTACGCGTATTTCGCCTGCTTCGACGCAATCGCCACCGGCTGTTGCGCGGCGCTGCTCGCGAGGCGCGCCGTGTGGCGTGGCCGCGCGTGGAGCATGTTGGCGTGGCCGACGGCGGTGGCCATGACGTTCGTTTATCTGGCCTGGCCGATCCACGAAAGCAACGTGTTCGGTGTCACGGCAATTGCCTTCGGCACTGCGGTTTTGCTGCTGGCCGCAAATGATCGCCCGGACGGATCAATAGTACGAAGCACGCGTGCGTCCACTGTGCTAGAAGGGTTCGGAAGGCTTAGCTATGAACTCTATCTGTTTCACCTTATCGTGCTGGGCCTGTTGCGGACGATTTTCCCGCCTTCCGGCGTGACGGGCGACGAGAAACTGGCGGTTCTGGTCGGTTATCTGTTGCTTTCTGCCTGCCTGAGCGTATCCATCGCGCGAATGTACGCTGAACCGTCGAGTCGCATTGTGCGCCGGTGGCTGATTCCGAGAAGATCTCGACCTAATAGCGAGTACAACGAGCGGAATCAACCTGACGCCGAACACCCTCAATCTCGAATCGAGTGAACAGGTTGAGCGACTGGTTCTGATCGGCGTGCGGCCGGTCCCATGACCACCACCAATGTCCGAGTTTGGCCGATTGCGGCCGGTCACGAGAGCCCATTTCCGACCCAGCCGAGTCACTTGACACACGGCCGGTTGAATGGCGATTCTCGCCTGTGAAGTAGCCGTTCGGCTTCCGGCCTCAATGGCCTTTACCTGCTCGTGGGAAGAGCCAAGGCGCACGAATGATCGACCGGACCGCCCCGTGGCCACCTCGGACGAATGCGAGCCCCGCGGATAGGCGGTTGATGCACTCGACGCGTTAGCGCCCGCTGCCAGGGCGCGGCCACTTCCACGATCGATTACAAGCCAAAAATGAGCGAGCGATGTGCCGCGACGCCCGCTGCAACGCCGGCGGCCGAGGCGAACGTCGCGTTGGACCATGCGCTCGCCGCATCGCCAGCGGCAAACACTCCCGGAACGGTGGTCTGCTTACAGTCGTCCACGCGGATAACGGGACCTATCGGACCTTCGTCGAACTCGCATCCGAGCTGCTTTGCGAGCGGACTTGCCATCTGGGTGCGCGGCCCCACAAACAGTGCATCGATGTCGATGGCGCGGCCGTCGGCGAGACGCAATCCTGTCATGCCGGGTACGTCGCCAAGCACTTCCACGACTGGCGTCCGTTCGATTCGCACATTGCGGGCTTCGAGCAACGCAGTCTCTTCGGGCGACGGCTCGACGATGCCTTGCGAAAACCAGGTTGTCGGCCCCCAGTCGGGAACGAGCATCGCCTGATGAATCGATAATGAATGCGTCGCCAGGACGCCGAGCCGTTTGTCCGCGACTTCGTAACCGTGACAATACGGACAATGCAGCACGCTGATACCCCATCGTTCATCCAGGCCGGGGAGAGAGGGCAGTTCGTCTCGAACGCCCGTCGCAAGGATCAATCGATCCGCGCTTGCGATGCTCCCACTGCTTTGCGTGACGATGAAGCCATCGTCAACACGCTCCGCCGTGCGTGCTTCGCCTGTCGCGAAGTGCGCCGTCGGATACGCCGAGAGTTGCGCCGTCGCCTCATGGATGATCTCGCCGGGCGCCTTGCCATCCTGCCCGAGAAAACCATGAGCGTGTGATGCGAATCGATTGCGTGGCGTTCTGCTATCGAGCACAAGCACACGCCGTCGCGCGCGCGCCAGCTGCATTGCGGCGGAAAGACCGGCGAAGCTGCCGCCGATCACGATGACATCGTAGTGCTCGTCCATACGTTCCCTCTCCAGATCATCACGCAACATTGAGAGTTGCATGATAGCGCCATGTTAAACTTTTACGCAACTTGAAAAGTTTCTTGAGATGAGTGCCCACGATGAAGACCGATAGCCGCATGTCTCGCGTCTTGCACGCGTTGATTCACATGAAGCATGCGGATGGTCCGCTCACCTCCGAAGCGCTCGGTGAAATGCTGTGCACGAACGCCGTCGTCGTGAGGCGCTTGTTCAGCGGCCTGCGCGATATTGGATACGTCACTTCGGGGAAAGGGCACGGAGGCGGTTGGGTGCTGGCCGAATCCCTCGAAAACATCACGCTACTGGACGTCTACCGTGCGGTCGGCGAACCTTCGCTTTTCTCGCATCTTGTTTCGGAGGATCATCCGGAATGTCTTGTCGAACAAGCTGTGAATGCCCATCTTTCGGCGACGCTTCTCGAAGCCGAGGCTGTCCTGCTGAAAAAGTTCGGGACGGTCACCATTGCGATGCTTGCTGGAGAGGTTGAAACTTCGGCGTTGCGGTCGAAATCGTCTCGCGCAGGGAATAAATAGCGGTCGCCGTATGCGGCCCGTCTGGTTCCACGATGCAGACCTGGGCAATTGGCAGGATTGGAATGCGAACCCGCCGCTTCGTTTAAGCGGAAGTTTTGCGGGACGGGCTAGTGACTGCAACTGGCCGAGATCTGCCTGATGCGGTTAGTCGAGATGAATTCAATGATCAGATGCGCTGGACTTCGTGGCTGCGCTTTATGTCTGTTGCAATCTCCCACGCCTTAGTTCTTAAAGCATCTATCTCATCGTTCAGTTCGAAGTACCCGGATTTCCCCGGTGGGCTGCCCCTCTATAGCGCGCTGTGGCGCAACAAAGTCATTGAACGAGCCCATACCTCCGTGCGCCTGAAGCAAATATTCAATACCGGAGTAATCCGAATTTTCTAAACGAGCTTTGGCACGAAGCAACCAAGCGCGCCAGTGCTGTCCCCCGTTGATTTCAAGTAGATCGGCGAGTTTGGCCAACACCTCGATCAGCTCTTGCCTTTTGGGTCCCATATTTGCCTCCATCCGTCCAACGCCGCTCTTGATAATGTCGAATTGTCGACGATCTGGTCGGGTCACGTCGACTGACCGAAATTGACCGACTGTTGCCGCAGACCTACTCTGTTCCATCAATCGCCGACGCAGCGAGCACAGAACCTCTATACATTCTGGCGTCGAAAGCAAACGGTCCAAACGCCTCTAATGTCTTCAAGTCAGATTCACTTGTCTGGTAGGCGAAGCTCTCCCATACATAGGATTCGCGTTCGCGTCGCACAAGGACCGAATATGCGCCGCAAGCGACGTCGCCGCACTCTGGACAGATATAAAGTAGTACGCGCTTTCCGCTCCCCGGTAAAACGCCGAGCAGCATCGAAGACATGTGCTCGCATTCCTTCGCGTAACCACTCGCGAAACAGCCCATGAAGTCGGCGTGTCCCCCGGCTCTTTTAACCAGCATTTCCAGCAAACACTGTCCGTCTATCAAAAAGTCCGCAGAGGTTCTCTCTGTGCAGGTCGCGCCCCCCGACCCGGTTGCGGGTCGATACCGTTTGCGATGAGCAAGTAGGTTCATGTTCGTGTGCGGAATAGGCTTAACTTGCCAAGATTGTTACCGATCGATGAGTCTGTGTCGAACGGCCGTTCCTGGCCGACTTCAGCCCGTCGTGCGTGCTAGCGGCACACTTGAACTACGTCCCGCCCTCGCGCAACGCATTCCGGATGCCTGTCGAGATCACCAGAACATCCTTGCGTGCCGGTGCGCCATTCCATACCACGAGCCACCCCACTAGACATACGCCTGCCCCCATACCAGCAGGAATCCGGTGACGGTCAGTGCATTGAGCAGATGGATGCTTGTGTAACCGCTTGACAGAGGCCACCGAACAGCCCACCGAAGCGCATAACGCCCACCAATACCAAGACTACTGCGGTAATGAAGCGGCCATAACCTGAAGACATAAACGATCCAACAAGTATCGACCCCTCGCCACTCGTCAGTAAGCGCCCTCGGGACCGCGTGCCATTTCCTCGCATGAAGACATGTGAGATGTGCAACTCGACAGTGTCGTTACTCACAGAGCCTATCAAGGAATTTTTGTCAGGACGCCATTCGGTGAGCATTTGCAACTGAGCGAGCGCCTGCGCACAAGGCAAAGGACTTTGAAAGTCGAACGGCTCGCCATCGAACACCTTCAAAAGGAGCCTCGCCGCCCCGTTCGGGACGAGGAGCCTTAGGACTTCCATCTGGCGTCAGACAGTTGAGAATTCGTGAACTTTTTGGTGCAAATTTCGGTGCAAATCTGGTGCACTGAGAAGCGAAAATAGCTTTCTTGGGCTACTTTTGACTACGCTATTGCACAACTACTGAAACAGAACATCCAACACAAGCCCCTGAAACAACAGGGATTACTGTGTCTGTCTTGATGTGGCGCGAAGCCTTGGTGGTACCGGGGACCGGACTTGAACCGGCAAGCCCGAAGGCGGCGGATTTTAAGTCCGCTATGTTTACCAATTTCATCACCCCGGCAAGGGCACGCATTCTAACATCCCCCACCGCGATACGTCAGTTGGGTATCATGAGGGCATGCACGCTCTGCGCGCGCCATCGGAGATCGACCCATGCTGGAAAATCTCGACCGCATCGCCCTTTCGCTCGACGCCATCGAAGCCGCCGCCCGCGACGTTGCACTGCAATCCCCTCAGAACGCGCAAGCCCTCTACACCGCGCTCATGGAAATCCGCAACGCCATCGCACTCGTCGCCCAGGAAGTCGTCCGGCTCGAACACGAGCTCCATGGCCCCGCCGGTAACGGACAATCGTGAGCACCGATCCCACTGCCACCACCGCGCCCCGCGCTTCCAACTCCCCGAGCGCCACTTACGACGTCGCCCGTACGCCAACCCCGCCCACCTGCTGGGAACTGGCCCTCGCCTTCGGCACCGTCGGCGCCACGGGTTTCGGGGGGGTGCTGCCCTGGGCCCGCCGGATGATCGTCGATCAGCGCCGCTGGCTCACCGACCGTGAATTCGCGGAACTGCTGCCGCTCGCCCAATTGCTCCCGGGCCCGAACGTCGCCAACATCGCCACCGTACTCGGACGCCGCTTCCGCGGTCCCCGCGGCGCGGCAGCCGCCGTCGCCGGCCTCTACACCTGCCCGACCCTCGTCATCATCCTGATCGGCTTCGCTTACGCGCGTTGGGGACAAACGCCCACTGTCCAGCATCTGCTCTCCGGCCTGATGCCGGCCGCCACCGGACTCGTGATCGCCACCGCGCTGCGCCTGCTCGCCGGGCTGGAACGACACTGGACCACCGCGACGTTCGCCGCCGCCACGTTCGTCGGCAGTTTCGTGTTCGGCCTGCCACTGTTGCTCGTGCTCGGCGTGCTCGGCCCCTGCGCGATCGTCACGGCCCATCACCTTCGCAGAAAACGCGACGCCGCTTCGTGAATACCCTCCTCGACCTGTTCCTGCATGGCTCGCTCTGGTCGCTGCTCGCCGTTGGCGGCACCAACGTCACGCTCGCCGATATCCATCGCTACGCCGTCGACACCCGCCACTGGATCACCGACGCACAGTTCGTCACGTTCTTCTCGCTCGCCCAGGCCGCCCCCGGCCCCAATGGCATGGCTGTCACGCTGATCGGCCTGCAAGCGGCCGGCCTCCCCGGCGCATTCACCGCCACACTCGCCAAATGTGCCCCCAGCTCGCTACTGGCCTATCTCGTCGGCGGCTGGGTCGATCGCCACGAAACGTCGCCGTGGGTGCGCGCCGTTCGCGCGGGCCTCGCGCCCATCACCGTCGGCCTGCTCGCCGCCAGCAGCGCCTTGCTCGCGCGAGAAATCGACATCAATGCGGCACGCGCTCTGGTCACGCTCGTGGCCATCGTCATCACGCTTCGCACTCGCTGGAACCCGTTGTGGCTCATTGCCGGCGGCAGCCTGCTCGGCCTGACCGGCTGGTTGACCTAACGGCCCCTCGCAACCGACGGCCCCGCGCCGTCAACCCCAGTTACGAACCGTCACACGGCGCCGGAACAACCGGTCTACAATAGGCAGCACGTTTCACAGTACGGTGTGTCCCATGACCCTGCCCTGTCGTACGTCGCAAGCCGAGGCGCCCTCCGGCGCCTCCCCCGAAGCCCCCCGATCCCGCACCGCGCGAGACGGCCCGTCGATCCGCGTATTGACGTCCACCGCGTCGCTGCCGGAACGATTCGATGCCGTGCGAGCCGCGTCGGTCGCTTTCGCGCAAGGCCTGTCGGATGCCGATGCCACCGTGCAGTCGATGCCCGATGCGAGCCCCGTCAAGTGGCATCTCGCCCACACGACCTGGTTCTTCGAAACCTTCCTGCTCGGCGAGCCCGGGCACCTCGGCGGCCAGCGCTACCGCCCCTACGATCCGCGCTTCGCCTATCTCTTCAACTCGTATTACGAAGCGGCCGGCCCGCGACATCCGCGTCCGCAGCGCGGACTGCTCACGCGCCCCACTCTCGACGACGTGCTCGCCTACCGCCGTCATGTCGACGCCGCCATGCACGCGTTGCTGTTGCACGCCGACCTGCATCCGGATGTCGCCGCCCTCGTGACACTCGGCCTGCATCACGAGCAGCAGCACCAGGAACTGATGCACACCGACTTGCTGCATCTGTTCGCGCAGAATCCGCTGCGCCCCGCACACCTCGCTTCGCCGCGCCGCATCGAGCCCGCGGGTCCGCTGCAATGGATCGAGCACGACGGTGGACGATACCGCGTCGGCCATGAAGGCGCGACGCACGAGCACTTCGCCTTCGACTGCGAAACCCCCGCGCACGACGTGCTGCTGCGCCCCTTCGCCATCGCCTCGCGCGTGGTGACCAATGCCGAGTGGCGGGCGTTCATCGAAGACGGCGGCTACCGCATGGCCGGCCTGTGGCTGTCCGACGGATGGGCAACCGTGCAGCGCGAAGGCTGGGGCCATCCGCTTTACTGGGAGTTGCGCGACGGCCAGTGGCAATCGATGACGCTCGCGGGCATGCATCCCGTCGACGATGACGCGCCAGTCCAGCACGTGAGCTACTTCGAAGCCGACGCCTTCGCCCGCTGGGCGGACAAGCGTCTGCCGACAGAACAAGAGTGGGAGGTCGCGGCGAACGCGGCATCATCCACGTCGACCGCCATGACGCAATGCTTTGGCCCGGTATGGCAATGGACCGCCAGTCCATATGTCGCCTATCCGGGTTTCCGCACGGCGGCGGGGGCCGTCGGCGAATACAACGGCAAATTCATGTGCGGACAGTTCGTGTTGCGCGGCGGCTCGGTTGCCACGCCGCCCGGCCACACACGCGCCACGTACCGCAACTTCTTCTACCCGCATCAGCGCTGGCAATTCAGCGGCCTGAGGCTCGCGGAGGACCGCTGATGTCGCAAGCTACCCAAGCCACGGCGTTCGTTTGCCCGTCGTTACCGGACAACGCCTTTGCCACCGACGTGCTCGCCGGTCTCGGCCACACGCCCAAGACCCTGCCCAGTGTCTGGCTGTACGACCGGCGTGGCAGCGAACTCTTCGAGGAAATCACCGGCCTCGACGAGTATTACCAGACGCGCACCGAAACCGCGCTGCTCGGCGAATGCGCGGCAGCCATCGCCGACGTGATCGGCCCCGACGCCGTGGTCGTCGAATTCGGCAGCGGTTCGAGCCGCAAGACGCCGCTGCTGCTCGATGCCCTCGTCACGCCGCGCGCCTACGTGCCCGTGGACATCGCCGACGACTTCCTCGACGACGCCGTCGCCACGCTCGCGCGCCGCTGCCCCGGCATTCCCATGCTGCCGGTGCGCGCCGACTTCACCCGGCCATTCCGCCTGCCGCCGCAGTTGCAGAACACGCAGGGTCCTCGACTCGGCTTCTTTCCCGGCTCGACCATCGGCAATTTCGCGCCCGGGCAGGCTGCGGCATTCCTCGCCCACGTGGGCAAGATGCTCGGCCCGCGCCGCCGCATGGTCGTGGGGGTCGACGCCTGCAAGGACCCCGCGGTGCTGCTGCCGGCCTACGATGACGCGCGTGGCGTGACGGCACGCTTCGACCTGAATGTGCTCACGCGCATCAACCGTGAGCTGGACGGTGACCTGCCGCTCGACGCCTTCCGCCACGAAGCCCGCTTCAATGCCAGCGCCAGCCGCATCGAAATGCATCTGGTGGCGCAGCGCCCGTTCCAGGCGACGGTGCTCGGCCGTCGCTTCGATTTCGCCGCCGGCGAGTCCATCCACACGGAGAACTCCTACAAGTACGGACAAACGGAGTTCCGGGCATTGGCCGCCTCCGCAGGCTGGGACGTCGAGCGCGTCTGGCTCGACGCCCGGGCGCGATTCGCCGTCTACCTGCTGCGCCCGGTCAGCGAAGAAAAATGACCGGCCGTCGCTAAAGTTTTCCCGCCGATCTGCCGTTGACCCATCCAGACGCCTGCCGCGCGCACCGGAGATTTTGAATTTTCGTGGCGCCCGGTCGGCATGCGTGGCGATGCGTACGCTAGCATCGCCGCCATATTTGCCATGGGACCCCGCACACCGGGACGCCGGTTCGTGTGCCCATCCGGCCATCTTCACAGCGCTCGGCCACGACCGCAGCGCAACGCTTACGTATCGCTGCAAATGACTTCACGCGCAATGGGGATGCACGTGGCACGAGCTTCGGCGACAGCGCCCGTGGCTTGCCGCACTCGGACAGACGCCGCACCGGGCGGCGTACACGCGCCCGCGCGCCCGCGCGCTGCGGCCGTGACCGGGAGTCCGTCACGATGAGCCGCATCGCCCTGACCCTCTCCGATACCGCCCTCGCCGACCTGAGGAAGGATTTCGACGCCTTCGTGCGCATCAGCGCCGCCGTCGATCGCCACTTCACCCCGCCGCCGTTCGACGACTTCCTGCGCGCCCGCTTGCTCGACAGCACCGTGCCGCTCACCGAAGCCGCCGTGGCGCAACTGCTCGCCGGCGGCCACTACGCCTGGGCAAAACGCACCTTCGACAAGCAATTCCCCGACGTCGTCTCGATCATCCTGAATCAGGCGCGCCAGCACGGGTTCTATTTCGTCTCTCGCCCCGAGTGGACGCGCGAGGACATGTCGCGCCAGGCAAGCCGCTGGGCCGAAGGCATCGTGCGCGAGGCGAAAGGCGAGGAGCGCATCGTGGAATCGCTCGCCGGTCAGATCGTCAGTTCGGCGCAGGACCTGCGCGCGCTCGAAGCCACCCTGCAAACGCCCGCGTGGCGCACCGCTTCGGTGCTTCGCGAACGCGTTTTCGAGGCCAAGCGCGCCGTCGAGTCGGTGCGCCCGCTGCAAGCCCGCGAGAAGCTCGGCGAATTGCGTGCGCTATTGGACCTGGCGGTGATTTACGGGTCGATCGGCACTCAGGAGGCCGAACAGATTCTGGAGTACCTGCGGGTGTTGCGTCCGGAACTGTTCAACGACGATCCGGGAATCTTCGAGCGCCTGGCCGCATGGCTGCGCCGCCTGCTCACGCCGAGCGTCGCTCGCCCGAGCATTGCGCCGCCCGTGTCGCCGCCGCAACTCACTGAAGAAGCGCCGCATCAGACCCGCGACGCCTTGCAGTCCCCGATGACGCGCTAGCGCACTCGGCGCCCCTCGCGCGCATCGCGATGCGCGCGCCGGATGTCAATACCGCGCCGGGGTGCCGAATCGTGGCCGCCCGATCGAGGTGGCTACGCGTCGAGTTACCGCGTGCCCCTCATCGATTGAAGATCAGCGCCACGCCGGCGCTTGCGATCAGCGCCCCCCACCACGCGCCTGCCGCCGGACGCTGACGCGTGCGAATCCACAGCAGGGGCAGCACCATGACCGGCGTGGTCGCCGAGAGCGTTGCAATGACGCCCGTGTTGCCATGCCCCATGCCATAGAGCAGCAGCGTCATGCCGACGGCCACGCCGACGAAG
The DNA here is from genome assembly GCF_000681415.1 of Pandoraea sp. E26. Taxonomy (NCBI): domain Bacteria; kingdom Pseudomonadati; phylum Pseudomonadota; class Betaproteobacteria; order Burkholderiales; family Burkholderiaceae; genus Pandoraea; species Pandoraea sp. E26. Next base: position 94,683 of record NZ_AYXJ01000030.1, on the reverse strand, counting down.
CCCGACGCCGCCGTAAGCGCCAGCGTACCGGGCGTGAAATTGGCGAAGACGGCGCGCCCACGCCGTGCCGCGACGATCGTGAGACCCAGCGCCGACACCCCCACTCGAATGGCCGACGCCCCAACCGGGTCCACGCCCGCCGCCATCACCGGCTTGGCGATCAACGTGCCGATGGCGTGGCACAACGCCGCCGTCAGTCCGATCGCCACCCCCACCCGAACATCGCCGCGCACCGACTCCCAGTGGTGCGCATCGTCCCGGCGTCCGCCGAACGCGATCGCCAGCGCCACGCCCGCCGTCACCAGCGCCACCCCGGCCACCGCGCGCCATCCGAGCGACTCGCCGAGCCACGCATAACCGAGCACGGCGGTCATCGGTGCGTTCGTCGCGAAGATGATCGAATTGCGGCGCGGCCCGAGCCGGCCGAGCGAGGTGTACAGAATCGTGTCGCCCACGAGAATGCCGATCAGGCCCGACGCCGCGAGCCGCAGCCATTGTTCCAGCGTGAGCGACGGCCAGCCGCGCAGCACCGCGAGCGCAACGAGCAGCATCGCGAAGACCAGCAGCATGCGGGCGTAATTGAAGGGGAACGAGCCGGCCCGGCGAACAGGCGTGATGGCGATCATGCCGCTGCAGGCCCAGCAGAGGGCGGCGCCGAGCGCGGCGAGGTAGGCGAGTTGGGTCGTCATGGTCAGGGGGCGGGCGGCGCGGAGCCGCAACCGCCCCGCCGTTGGGACGCCATTATACGAGCCGCATGCCCCATTCGGGGGCATGAACGGCGCCCCGGACTCAGATATCTTCGTCGAGACGATGCAGCGCGTCGAACATCCCCCGATAAGCCGCGGCCACGCCGCGTGCCCCGCGCAACATGCGAAGACGCGACGCCGCATCGGGCTCGCCCGCCTCGGTCACCCATTGCGCAAGCAACGGCACGCTGGCGCTGACGCTCGCGTCGTGCTTCGCGTGCGCGCAGACCGCCGCGAATCCGTCGGCAGCCGAGGGGTACCGTTGTGCGAGGGCATCGAACTGTGCCTCGATTTCGCTGACCGCGCGCACGGTCGCCGGTGCCTGGCAGAGCGCACAGCACCCGACGTACGACGCCATGTCGCCCGCCGCCCCGATGATGAAATCGATCAGGGCGTGCGTGGTGTCGAACGCCCCGCTGTCGAGAAACGTGCGCGCGGCGGGACCGCACCGCAGCAGGCCCGCCGCGAGCATCGTGGCCTGCCCGCGCTGCTCGCGATACTGCCGCAGCAACAGCGGTCGCAACGCCATGTCGGTGCAGCGCTCGACCGCAATTCGATTGTGGACGTCCGCCCCCGCGGCGCGATGATAGAGCTGCGCAAGAAATGCCAGCACAAGGATCTCACTCGACTCGCCCTCGAGAAAGCGAGTCCAGAACGGCGCGGCGAAAATGCCGCGCACCCAGGCGTCGCAGATCTCGCCGAAGGCCGTCACGGTGCCGTCGCGCGTCGCGGGCAGCGCCTGCACCAGCCCTTCGTCGACGAGCGTCGCCAGCCAGGTGCCTGGCGCCGGCGCGTGCGTGAGGAGTACGCCATGCCGAAGGCGTTCGAGCCATGTCATGGTATCGGCGGGCGCGCCGTGCAGCGTACAGCACACCTCGTCCGACGCGACGCTCAGCGCCTGAACGTCGCCCGAGGCGCTGGCCCAACGCGCATGGGGCGAAGCGATCATCCAGACCGCGTCGTGGCCCGCCTCGGGCACGTCGCGCCGGGCCGGCGTCCCGCCACTCTCGGGAACGGCGCTCATCGGACGATCGCCCCGAGCAGGGTCAATCCTTCGGATGCCGTACGACGCACCACCTCCACCCGGAACGCCCGAATGCCGTCCTCGTCCATCGCGGGGGGCGGCGCCATGCGTTCGGCGCCATGACGCGCCGCTGCCCTCCCTCCAGCGCCGGAAGCCCGCGCGGGACCGTCAGGCATTCGTTCCCGCCGCGCCGCCTTCGCGGGCGAGGAAGGGGGGAGCACAACGGGCAAAAAGGGAAATGGCATCGGCGACGATTTGGACGACATGGCGGCTCCTGTCGAAACGCGGAAAAACACAGAATGCCCACCTTAGGAAGCGCTGGCAGCTTTCGGAAAGAACCCAGACTCTAGGATCTTTCACATGTCATGCCGTCACTCGCCCCGCGCGCGCGCCACATTCACCGCCCATCAAGGCTTTCCGCCATTCCGCTTCACGCATATCGAGCCACGCCCAGGTTCCCCGTCAAAATAAAATTTGAGATTTTTCCCATGCATGCGAGTCGATTTTCGGAAGACGCCGCGGCGCCATTCACACGCAGCGCGGTCGACGCGCCACGCCGCGCGAGTACAATCGTTCGCACGCCATACGTCGCCACACGGGGAGTGCCAGCCATGCATCTTTATCAGCGTTTGCCGATCTTCGTTTTCGAGATCGAAGCGTGCGAGAACTTGAAGTACATCACGATGGCGATCCGCTTCAATCTGGATCGCAACGGCCTGCATCTTTCGCTGGCCGACTGGCAGCGCCTGCCGCAGGAAGCGCGCAATACGCTGGCGTCGTGCGTGCCCGGCGACGATGACTTCGCGGCGCGGCTGGCGGAAATCGCCCGCGACCATCTCGGACAGGCGGTCGAACGCTGCGAGGATGCCGCGTCCACCGCATGGCAGGATACGAACGCCTTGCCCCCGGGGCTGCTCAGGCAATGCGAGATGGCCGACTTGCTGCCACCCGACGTCGGCGACTGGGCTACGCTCACGCCGTTTCGTCGCTATGTACTCACGAAGCTGTCGCGCCGCGACACGCTCAATCACTGCTTCGTGCCTGCCATGCTCGAGTTCGGGCTGGCACAAACCCAGGCCGGGATCTAAGCGCCCACGGCACGCCAGGTTGGGACGCGCACCTCGGCCAGGCCCCAAGGCGGGCCGCGCGGCGGTGCGCCAGCGGGAGAGTCACGCCACCCGATGGCATCCCTGATGGCGTTTCGCCCTCCCCAGCCTACCCGTCCTTCCCGTCCTTCCCGCCTTTCCCGTCCGATGCGTCTGATGCGGCCGATGCGTCGTGCACTGCGCCGTCGCCGATCCGTGTGCGCGGTCGTGTTGCCCGGTTTCGACCGGGGGTCGGTTGTCGTTGATGTTGGCTCAACCGAGCATCACTTATGCGTCATCATACATCCAAGGTTGAGCCGGTCCCATATGCTGCAACGGTTCCGACAGGATCAGGGCAAACGCCTATAAAACCTCCATCATTGTTGTTTCCGGGTTTATCCCACTGCCGTTCGACACCGCCCCCTCTTGTCCGGCGTCATCACATGTTATACGATGACATATAACTAAGCGCCGAGCGCTGGTTGAGCGCCATCTTTCTTCATCGAATCCGGCCTTGTTGCCGACAGGAACTCTTGAAATGACCGCACCTCAAGAACTCAAGCAGATCGTCTCCGACGGCTTGTTGTCTTTCCCCGTGACCGACTTCGACGCCCACGGCGACTTCGATGCCCGTGGCTACGCCGCGCGCCTGGAGTGGCTCTCGCCGTTCGGCGCAACGGCGCTCTTCGCGGCGGGCGGCACGGGCGAATTCTTCTCGCTCACCCCGCAGGACTACAGCGCCGTGATCAAGACGGCGGTCGATACCTGCGCGGGCAAGGTGCCGATCCTGGCCGGTGCGGGTGGACCGACGCGCATGGCGATCGCCTATGCGCAGGAAGCCGAGCGCCTCGGCGCCAAGGGGGTGCTGCTCATGCCGCACTACCTCACCGAGGCGAGCCTCGACGGCATTGCCGCTCACGTCGAACAGGTCTGCCGGTCGGTGAACATCGGCGTGATCGTCTACAACCGCGCCAATTCGAAACTGGGCGCCGACGAGCTGGAACGCCTGGCCGACGCCTGCCCCAACCTGATCGGCTTCAAGGACGGTGTGGGCGACATCGAGCGCATGGTGCAGATCCGTCGCCGCATGGGCGAGCGCTTCTCGTATCTCGGCGGCCTGCCCACGGCGGAAGTCTATGCCGCGGCCTACCGCGCGCTGGGCGTGCCGGTGTATTCCTCGGCCGTGTTCAACTTCATTCCGAAAACGGCCATGGCGTTCTACCGCGCCGTGTGCGAGAACGATCAGGCCACCATGGGCCGCCTGCTCGACACGTTCTTCCTGCCCTACCTGGAAATCCGTAATCGCTGCCCGGGCTACGCGGTGAGTATCGTCAAGGCGGGAGCGAAGCTCGTCGGCCATGACGCCGGTCCGGTGCGTGCGCCGCTGACCGACCTGTTGCCGCAGGAAGTCGAAGCCCTCGACGCACTCATCAAGCAAGTCGAAGGCTAAGGAGCACAGGCATGCAGATCACTGGAGAGATGTTGATCGGTCGCGCCGACGTGCGCGGCAGTGCGGGCGCGCTCGAAGCCTTCGACCCGACGCGCGGCGAGCGACTCGCCCCCGCGTTCGGCGCGGGAACCGTGCAGGACGTCGAGCGCGCGTGCGAACTGGCCCGCGAAGCGTTCGATCCGTTCCGCACCCTGCCGCTCGAGCGACGCGCACAATTTCTCGAGGCCGTGGCGCAGGCGATTCTCGATCTGGGCGACGCGCTCATCGAACGCGCGCATGCCGAGACCGGTCTGCCTGTTGCACGCCTGCAAGGCGAGCGTGGCCGCACGGTCGGCCAGTTGCGTCTGTTTGCGCGCGTGGTGCGCGACGGACACTTCCTCGATGCCACCGTCGATCCCGCCCAACCGGCGCGCGAACCGATGCCGCGCAGCGACCTGCGGCTGGCGAAGATCGGCCTCGGCCCCGTCGCGGTGTTCGGCGCAAGCAACTTCCCGCTCGCGTTTTCCGTGGCCGGCGGCGATACGGCGTCGGCATTCGCGGCGGGCTGCCCCGTCGTGGTCAAGGCGCACTCGGCCCACCTCGGCACGTCGGAACTCGTGGCGCGCGCCGTACGCTCGGCCGTGCAGCAGCTCGATCTTCCGGAAGGCGTGTTCTCGCTGCTCGTCGGCGAAAGGGCCGTGGGCGAGGCGCTGGTCGCGCACCCGGCGATCGCGGCCGTGGGATTCACCGGATCGCGCACGGGCGGGCTCGCACTGCAACGCATCGCGCAAGCGCGTGCGGTGCCGATTCCCGTTTATGCCGAGATGAGCAGCATCAACCCCGTGTACTTGCTTCCGGAAGCTCTGGCCGCGCGCACGGACGCCATCGCCCGGGGCTTCGTGGACTCGCTCACGATGGGCGTCGGTCAGTTCTGCACCAATCCCGGATTGGTGCTGGCGATGTCGGGTGCGTCGCTCGAGCGATTTTGCGCCGTCGCGACCGAAGCCCTCGGCGCGAAGGCCGCCGGCACCATGCTCACACCGGGCATTCACCGGGCGTACGACACCGGCGTGGCGCGGCTGTCCGGCGAATCCGAGGTGACGCTGCTCGCGAAGGGCCAGACGGGCGGCGCGTGCCAGGGACAAGCGGCGCTGTTCCGCACCACGGCGGCGGCATTTCTCGCGACGCCGGCACTGCACGACGAAGTCTTCGGGCCGGCCTCGGTGATCATCGCCTGCGACACCGTCGACGAAATGATCGCCATCACGGAACGTCTGGAAGGCCAACTTACCGCCACGCTGCAACTCGATGCCGGCGACACCGCCATCGCGCGCCGCCTGTTGCCGGGGTTGGAGCGTCGCGCCGGACGCATTCTCGCCAACGGCTTCCCCACGGGCGTGGAAGTCTGTCATGCCATGGTGCACGGCGGCCCCTTCCCCGCCACGTCGAACGCGATGTTCACCTCAGTCGGCGCGTCGGCCATCGACCGCTTCCTGCGTCCAGTGTGCTATCAGGATCTACCTGACGCCTTACTGCCCGACGCCCTCAAGGAAGGCAATCCGCTCGGCTTGTGGCGCCTTCGCGACGGCGTACGCTCGCAGGCGTGACCGCGCGGCCCCGACAGGGGCCGGCGTCGCAGCACCGGCCGCAGCGCAAAACGCCCTCGATTCGAGGGCGTTTTGCATCAAGTGGCGCGGTTCGACGCCGTCAGCGAGTCCCGTGCGCCGACAACGCGTATCGCACTCGCGGGCTGAACGCTCCCCCTTGACGTCACCCGTTGAATTCGCGCATCGGCATCGATCAAAGATACGGTTTACGAGGACGCCTGCGACCGGGTCCCGTCGGTTCCATCGGGCGGCAGCGCCAGACCGTACAACGGCGCCACGGCCCCTTCGGCGAGCGCCTTTGCCACCGCCTTCAGATCGACCGAACTGCCCGGCGCGCCGATGAGCGCGTAACCGAGCTTGCCCTTGCGCCACGTCACCACGCCCATGCCGTCGATCGTCTGCTCGGCCACGCCCTGATCCGCACGCCCGTCACGCACCACGCACAAGGCGATCGGATCGCCGACGTGCGGCAGATAGACCATCTGCACCAGCGCCCGATCCTGCCAGCGAAGGCGCTGCACGCGCTTGAACGAGAGCCCCTGCGCGGTCAGGTCGGGCACGCGGATGTCGAGGCTGTCGCTCTGGCGGATGTCTCGCACCGTCTGCTCGACATCGCGCGCCTCCACCGGCAAGTCGGCAACGGTGTCGCGCACGTACAACTGCTGATAGTCGGCCGCCGCACGCACCCATGTCACGCCCTGCGGCGATTTCGGCGGTGCGTCAACGGCGGCCGTGGTCATCGGACCGGCACCGGCATTTTCGCCAGGTCGCGACAGCACGCCGGAGACGATCGGCAACGCGACCACGGTGGCCGCCACGCCGGCCGCAAACGCAGCGCCCAACCACCACGCGCGTACCCGCCGGCCCCCTCGAGGCTCGTTGGCCGCGGGCGTTCGCCGCGTGTCATCGTGCTTTCCGCTCGCGGGCAGCTCGCTCGCCGCCTCCGTCCGGGCCGCGGACGTCTGGCGCTGCGCATGCTCACGCAACAACGCGTCGAGCCCGGCGCTCAGCCGTTCCGGCACCGGCGGCATCACTTGCGCCGCGAACGTCTCCCGATATGGCAGGCGCGACGCGCGCAGCGACGCCACCACGTCAGCGAGCACCGGAGACGCCGCGATGGCCGCCTCCACGTCGGCTCGCGCTTCGGGGGACAGCGCTTCGTCGACGTACGCGAGCAGGCGGATATCGTCTTCGTTCATCACGCGTCCTCCTCTCGTGCGCCGAATGTCGGGCCGGAACTGCGGGAACTGCCGGAAGCGCCGGCATCGGGGGCATGGCGGCCATGTTCCCCGGATTGGCGGAACTGCTCGCCGATGGTGCGGCGTGCGCGCGAGAGCCGACTCATCACGGTGCCGACGGGCACGTCGAGCACCAGCGCCGCCTCGTGGTAAGTCAGGCCTTCCACGGCAACGAGCAGCATCACGAGCCGCTGCGCCTCAGGCAGCCTGTCGACAGCGCCGAACACCTGGCGATAGCTCGCGAGGTCCTCGGGCGTGGAGGCGTGCAGATCGGGGACGGTCTCGACGTCGGCGTCCTCCCAGGCGAGACTGCCGCGCGAGCGCACACGGCGTGCGCGGATCTCGTTGATCCACGTGGTGTGCACGATGCGATACATCCAGCTCAGGGCCGAGGTACCCGGCTGCCATTGATGCGTGCGCTCGAGGGCATGCACGCAGGCGCGTTGCACGAGATCTTCCGCGTCGTGGCGGTCGCCCGAAATGCGCAACGCGAACGCCCAGAGGCGTGGCAGCAAATCCGGTAGCAGGCTCGGCAAATCCTGGGCGGTCATCGGCGCATGTCCTGACGGAGGAGGCGCGGCGGCAAGCCGGCGCGAAGCATCGTCAGCGCGCATCGCCAACGCCTGCCGCGAAATTATATCGAGCCGGCGCGGCGCTGCACTGCGCCGCATGGCATCGATGGCCGCCCACACCGCCCTCACGTTCCCACTCCACGCCGCACGGGCGCCATGCGCCCGCTCGCTGGCGCCTCAGGGCTTGACGACGTGCCACACGTCCTTGAAGCCGTCCCCCTTCATCTCGCCGGGCGCGGTGTCCTTGCTGAACAAGTAAACGGGCTTGCCCTTGTAGGCCCACTGCTTCGTGCCGTCGTCGCGCGTGACGATGGTGTAGTCGCCCTCGGCCTTCGCGCCGGCGGGTGCCATCACCGGCGGCCAGGCCTCGGCGCACGGGCCGTTGCAGGCGCTCTTGCCACTGCCTGCCACATCCTTGTCGAAGGTGTAGACAGTGTGGTTCTTGCCGTCGACCAGCATGCCGCTCATTGCCTTGAGCGGGGCCTCGGCGTGGGCCGCGACGGCCCCGAGAAGGCCGGCGGCGGCCACAAGCGCGGACAGGACGGCGGACATCGATTGACGTTGGTTCATGGCATTGGCTCCTTGGATGAATGTCGATGACGACACTCTCAGAACGCCTGCCGCGCACGTGTTATTCCCCGCGTCGGTCGATATTTTTCTGCTGCGACGCAACATACCGACCGAACGCAATGCCGTTGTCCGGGCACCACTGCCCGGACAGGCCCGGCCTTGCTGCGATCACTCGCCCTTGGGCGCCTCCTTGACCCGGCTGACGAGCTGCGTCGGGCTTACGAACTGCAACGCTATCAGCACCCACAGCAGCGTGATGGCCATGTAGATCATCGCCATTGCGTCAATGGACTGTGGCGCACGCACCCCGGTCGAGAACACCGCGTAGTACAGCGCGACCACGAGCGTCTGCGTGTCCGGCCCCGCGGTAAAGAACGTGAGTTCGAACATGCCGATCGTGCGCACCAGCACCAGCAGTCCGGCCGCGAGAATGCCGGGCACCAGCAACGGCAACAACACGTGACGGAAATACTTGAAAGTGTTGGCGCCGAAGATGCGCGCCGCCGCTTCGAGATTCGGGTCGATCTGCTCGATGAACGGCGTCATCACGAGAATCACGAACGGCAGCGATGGCACGAGGTTCGCCAGGATCACACCGGTCAGCGTGCCACCCAGTCCGACCTTGTAGAGCACCGTTGCCATCGGGATGCCGTACGTGACCGGCGGGACCATCAGCGGCAACAGGAAGACCAGCATCGCGAGCTTCTTGCCGGGGAACTGCGCACGCGCGAGCGCGTACGCCGCAGGCACGCCCAGTGCGATCGACAACAGCACCACGGCACCCACGACCTCGACGGTCACCCACAGCACGTCCGCCAACTGGAAGTCCCGCCACGCCTGCGCGTACCAATGCAGCGTGAAACCCTCGGGCAGCGGCGTGCCGAACCAACGGGTGGCGACCGAGTTCATCGTCACGGTCGCGATCATCAGCCCCACGTTGACCAGGAAGAAGATCATTGCGCCCCACACCAGCATGCGCCACAGACGCGATCCCGGCCCTTCGCGGCGCGTCTTATGCCGCGACGCGGGCGCCGCGGCGGCCGGGCTCACGGAAGAAGGGGTCGTCATGAAGTCTCCATTCTGCGCGGCCAGCGTACCGGCCAAAGGCTTTTTCGTCGCGTTCATCCCTTGCCTCCCGTGGTCGGACCGCTGTAGAACGCCCGGCGCGCGCCGAGCATGCCTGCCACGATCAGCAACTGCACGAAGCCCATCACGATTGCCACGCACGACGCGAGCGAATAGTCATAACTTTCGAACGCCGCCTCGTAGGCTGCGATCGACACCACGCGCGTGGCGCCTGCGGGCACCCCGAGCAGCACGGCCGACGGGAACACCGAAAACGCCTGCACGAACGACAGGCATGCCGCCATCGTCAGCCCCGGCACGAGCAACGGCAGATAGATCAGGCGGAACTGCTGCCAGGGTCCGGCGCCGAGCGTGCCGGCCGCGCGCGCAAGCGTGGGGTCGATGCCCGTCACGTACGACAGGATCAGCAGGAATGCAAACGGAAATCCCGAAATCACCAGCGAGATCAGCACGCCCCAGTAGTTGTGCGTGAGACGAACCTCGTCGTGATACAAGCCCAGGGCGTGCAACGCCTGCGGGAACCAGCCATTGGGCCCGTAGTAAGTCAGCATGCCGTCGGCGATGAGCACGGTGCCGAGCGTGACCGGCACCACCAGCAACATCGTCACGAACTTCGACGCCCGCGTGCTCTTGCGAAGCGCGAAGGCCGCCGGCACCGACGCCCCCACGTTGATCAGCGTCGCGGGCACCGCGAGCTTGAGCGTGATGAGCACCGTCGGCCACAGCGTCGGTTCGCTGAAGAACTTCAGATAGTTCGCAAACACGCCACCGCCGTCCATCGGCTGGAACGACAGGAACAGGCCGTAGGCGAACGGGTACACGAACATCGCCACCAGGCATACGAGCGCGGGCGCGACCAGCCAGCCACGGCCGTCGAAGCGTGGGGCCGGCGTCATCGAGACGCCGGCAGAGGGTGCCACGGTACTCATGCGCGTTCCCCTGCGTAGACGAGCGTGCGTTCGGCCGGCACACACAGCGGTACGCGCTCACCGACCGCGTAGTCGCCGGGCAGGCGTGCATAGAGCTGGCCGAACGGCGACGCCACGCGCAACAGCGAATCGCGACCGCCGTACTCGACCGTCTCGACCACCGCCTCGAAGGCGTTGTCGTTGGCCGCCGGAGCGCGCTCGAAGTCGTCCGGACGGATCGCCACGCTGACCTTGCCTCCGGTGCCCGGCGGTTCCATGAGCACGCCGTCGAACGACGCGTCGCCGCACGACACGCGCGCGTGATCGCCCTGTGCCGAGGTGATCGACACGTCGAGCACGTTGCGATAGCCCATGAAGCGCGCCACATGCAGATTGCGCGGGCGCGCGTACACATCGCGCGGCGCGCCGATCTGCTGGACCACGCCTTCCTTCATCACCACGATACGGTCGGCCATCGACAGCGCTTCGTCCTGATCGTGCGTGACGTAGATCGTGGCCCGGTCCAGCTTGCCGTGAATGCGGCGGATCTCGGCACGCATCTCGATGCGCAGCTTGGCGTCGAGGTTCGAGAGCGGCTCGTCCATCAACACCACCGGCGGCTCGATCACGATGGCGCGGGCGATCGCCACGCGCTGCTGTTGTCCGCCCGAGAGCTGGCCGGGCAACTTGCGCTCATGGCCGACGAGCTGCACGAGCTGCAAGGCTTCGCGCGAGCGCGCTTCGATCTCGGCGCGCGGCACGCCGCGCATGCGCAGGCCGAAGCCGACGTTATCGAGCACGCTCATGTGCGGAAACAGCGCGTAGTTCTGAAAGACCATGCCGAAGCCGCGCTTCTCGCTGGGCAGCACGTCGATACGCTCGTCGTCGAGCCAGATCGCGCCGCCCGTGAGCGGCGTCAATCCGGCAATGCAGTTGAGCGCGGTCGACTTGCCGCAGCCCGACGGCCCGAGCAAGGCGATGAACTCGCCGCGCTCGATGGTCAGGTCCAGGCCGTTCAGGGCAGCCACGGACTGCCCCTCGGCGTTGGTGAAACTGCGCGCGACGCTATCGAGACGCAGATGTTGAAAGTTGTGCTTCATTGACGACTCCGATCGCTCCGATCACTTCGATTTCAGTGCACCGATCTCGGCATCCCACTTCTGGAACGCCGCGACCATCGCCGTCGCGTCGAGCGGCACGGCGTGCGGGTAGTCGGCAATGAGCTTCGCGTACTCCGGACGGCCGTACTTCGCGATCACTTCCTGGCTCTTCGCCGGGGCGGCCGAGAGCGGCACGTCCTTCACCGCAGGACCCGGATAGAAGTAGCCATCGTCATACGTCAGCGCCTGCTGGGCCGGTTCGAGCATGAAGTTGATGAGCTTGAGAATGACCTCCATCTTCTCTTTCGACACGCCCTTCGGAACCACCATGTAGTGCGCGTCGTTGACCCACGTGAGCTTGTCGAATGCCTGCACCCGGAAGCTCGCCGGCACGATACCCAGCGCGCGCGGATTGATGTCCCAGCCCGTGACGGTCAGCGTCATGTCGCGGCTGCCCTCGCCCAATTCCTTCATCACCGCCGAGGTGCCGCCCGGATAGTACGGAATGCACGAATCGAGCTCCTTCAGGAACGCCCAGGTCTTGTCCCAGCCCTTGATCGGATCGTGCGGGTCCTTGTCGCCGAGCAGATACGGCAGCCCCATCAGGAACGTGCGCCCCGGGCCCGAATTGGCCGGGCGCGCGTATATCAGCTTGCCCGGGTTCGCCTTGCACCAGGCCAGCAGTTCGGCGGGCGTCTTCGGCGGCTGCGTCACCTTCGCCGGGTTGTACTCCACGAGCGGACCGGCGGGCATGAAAGTCACCGTCAGTCCGTACCCCTTCGAGAGATCCTGCATCGCGCGCACATTGGGCGGGTACTTGTCGAGCACGCCCGGCAGCTTCGCGCTGTAGTCGGGCAGCAGGCGCTGCCAGAGGTTCTGCTGTATCCCCGCGGCCAGCGCATCGGTGCCCGTGAGCACGATGTCGATATCGGCGCGACCGGCCGCCTGCATGGCCTTGATCTTGCCCGGCAACTGCGGCGCGGGCGCATTGGTAAACGTCATCCTGGAAACGAGATCCGGATACTTGTCGCGGAACGCCTCGAAGCCCTTTTGCGTGAGCGCGAGGTTGCCCGCCACATCCACGATGTTCAGCGCGACCGGCGCGGCGGTCGCGGTACCCGCCATGCTCCCCAATGCGGCGGCACATGCCAGTGCGCCAAGCGTGCGTTGCCAGAATCCCCTGCGACTGAAGGCCATGCTGTCTCCTCTTTGCGTTGAATTTCTCGTAAGTCATCATATGACTGAGGTCGCGAATTTGCAATCGGAAGACATGCCGAATCGCCTCAGAGATTTCCCTAACAGGGCGAGACAACCCCGATAATTCAGGCGTTTATCGGCGATCTCAACGAAGTTTCATGCCCTCGATCAGGGATATTACTGATAGAGGAATGATCGGCCGCTCACTAAATTACGGCCAGTCATACGATGACGTAAAAGCTACGTCGCAACCCCAAAACGACACCTCACCATGCCTCCGCGGCCGGTGGGGTCCAAGGACACGCCGCAGTGAAAATCCAACGCATCACGATCACCCCGATCGCTTTTCGCGATCCGCCGCTGCTCAACGCGGCGGGCATTCACGAGCCGTACGCGCTTCGCTCCATCATCGAAATCGAGACCGACAACGGGCATGTCGGATTGGGCGAAACCTATGGCGACGCGCCGATGCTGGCGCTGCTCGAGAACGCTCGCGAGAGCCTGATCGGCATGGACCCGTTCAACACCAACGGCCTGCGCGAGCGGGTCGCGGCAGTGGTTCGCCAGGGTGTGCGCGGCGAGCGCGTGGAGTACGAACTCGCGCCTGGCACCGATCCGCGCAAGGACGCCGAGAAGCTTTACTCCGCCTTCGAGGTCCCCTTTCTCGATTTGCAGGCACGTCACCTTGGTGTTCCGCTGGTCGAACTGCTCGGTGGCGCCGTGCGCGACGAGGTGCAATACAGCGCCTATCTGTTCTTCAAGTACGCGCAGCACATCGACGCGCCTTATGCGTCCGATCCGTGGGGCGAGACGCTGAACGCCGAACAACTCGTCGCGCAGGCGCGCACGATGATCGACACCTACGGTTTCGGCAGCATCAAGCTCAAGGCCGGCGTACTCGAACCCGCCGAGGAAGTGAAATGCCTCAAGGCGCTCAAGCGCGCCTTCCCCGACAAGCCGTTGCGCATCGACCCGAACGGCAACTGGTCGCTCGCCACCGCGATTGCGATGGGGCGTGAACTCGCGGGCGACCTCGAGTATTACGAAGACCCGACCCCGACACTCGAGGGCATGGCGCAACTGCATCGCGAGACCGGCATGCCGCTCGCCACGAACATGGTCGTGACCGATCTGCGCCAGTTCCGCGAGAACGTCCGCCTGAACGGCGCGCAGATCATTCTCTCCGACCACCACTACTGGGGCGGTCTGCGCGACACGCAGACGCTGGCGCGGATGTGCGAGACGTTCGACCTCGGCCTGTCGATGCACTCCAACTCGCATCTCGGCATCAGCCTGATGGCCATGACCCACCTGGCCGCGAGCGTGCCACGCCTGTCCTACGCCTGCGACACCCACTACCCGTGGCAGGCCCCCGACGAGGAGGTCGTGCGTGGCGGAAAGATCGCCATTCGCAACGGCGCGGTCGCCCTCACGCAGGCGCCCGGGCTCGGCCTGGAAATCGATCCGGACCAGTTGGCCAGGCTGCACGAGCAGTATCTGCGCTGCGGCTTGCGCACGCGCAACGACGCGGTCCAGATGCGCAAGTACCGCCCCGACTGGAGCGGCAAGGCCCCCCGTTTTTAGTACCGGTAGCACGCATCAGCGATTCACAGGAAGTCAACGAAAACACATCAGAAGAGGAGAAGTCGTGAGACATTCGAAACGGTTTGCCGGGCTGGTATGGGCCGGTCTCGCTGTCGGCGCCATGCCGGCATTCGCGCAGTCGAACGTGACGCTCTACGGGATCGTCGACGACGCATTGACGTATAGCAGCAACCAGAACGGCAGTTCCAACACGTATCTGCGCAACGGCAACCTCGCGGGCAGCCGCTGGGGCTTGCGTGGCACGGAAGATCTCGGTGGGGGCACCAAGGCGCTGTTCCAGCTGGAAAACGGGTTCGACGTCAATAACGGCACAATGAGTTCGTCGGGCGTGATGTTCAACCGCCAGGCGTTCGTCGGCCTGAAGAACGACCGGGTCGGCACGGTGACGATCGGCCGTCAGTACTCGCCGTACTACCTGATGGTCGGCACCATTGGCCCGACGTCTTACGTGACGGGCGCGACCGGCGCCCACCCGGGCGATATCGACGGCCTGGACACGACGATTCGCATCAACAACTCCGTCACGTACACCTCGCCGCTGCTCTGGGGGGTGACCGCGAGCGTGCAATACGGCTTCGGCGGACAGGCCGGCGCCATGAGCAAGGGCAACACATTCTCCGGCGCGCTGCGTTACGACGGCGGCCCCCTGTCGCTGGCGGCCGGGTACCTGCGCCTGAACAACATCGGTGGCGGCACCACGTGGAACAGCGCGTCGACAGGCGTGCCGGGCACGTCGGCCGTCAATCAGGGCTACGTCACCGCCGACTCGTTGCAGCACATCGCGGTGGCCGGCATCTATACGATCGGCAGCGTGACGCTGGGCGCCACCTACAGCAACGTGCAGTACAAGCCGGGCGCGGCGTCGCTCTTCCACGACACGGCGATCTTCAACACGGCGGGCGTGCATGCGTCGTGGACGGCGTCGCCGCAGTGGCGCCTGGCGGCGGCGTACAGCTACACGGCCGCGTCCAAGGCGAATGGCATCACCGATTCGGCGACCTATCACCAGATCTCGCTCGCACAGGTCTATTCGCTCTCGAAGCGCACGTCGCTGTACGCGCTCGAGGCGTGGCAACACGCGAACGGCAAGTCGCTCGCGGCAAACGCCACGAGCATCATCAACGCCGGCCCGGTGGTTGGCGATTCGCAGAACAGCACGCCGTCGGCCACGAGTTCGCAGTTCGTCGGCATGCTGGGGGTACGCGTCGATTTCTGACGCGCCAGGGTGTTCGCAATACGATCCGGGCGGCGCCGTGCGCGTGCCGCCCCGGATCGATCCGAAGGGTCGCGAGAAGTCGCACGAGGCAGCATTTTCGACCGCCGACGCCTGATGTGGACTGGGCCGTGGCGTTGGCGGTCGATTCTTATCGGTTGTCGTATGTATGCGACGGTCGATGAGGTAAACTGGGAGCGTTTTTTCACGCTCTCCACATTCGAACCGACGCCATGTCCATGTCCAGCTCGTTGCCCGCTCGTCCTCGCCGCAAGTCCCGCAGCCTCACCGAAGAGGTCGTGAGCGCCTTGTCCGAGCAGATTCGCAGCGGCACGTTCCGCCCGGGCGACAAGCTGCCGACCGAGTCGGCCATCATGGAAAGTCTGGGCGTCAGCCGCACCGTGGTACGCGAGGCCATCTCGCGACTGCAGGCGGCGCAGCTGGTCGAGACGCGTCACGGCATCGGCACCTTCGTGCTCGAGGCGCCGCGCGAGAACGCGCTTCAGGTCGATACCAACAGCATTCTCACCATGCTCGACGTGATGGCGATCCTGGAGCTGCGCATCTCGCTCGAGACGGAGGCCGCCGGGCTGGCCGCCAACCGTCGCACGGACACGCAACTCAAGCTGATGCGCCAGGCGCTCGACGACTTCGAGATGCATGTGCGCCAGCGCACGGGCAATGCCGTGACCGCCGACGTGGCATTTCACCTGCAAGTTGCCAACGCCACCGGCAACCGCTACTTCCACGACATTCTGGAGCAACTCGGCAACACGATCATTCCGCGCACGCGGGTGAATTCCGCCGCGCTGGCCGACGACGACCAGGTGTCGTACCTGAATCGCGTGAACCGCGAGCACGAAGACATCTACAACGCCATTGCGCGACGCGACCCGGAAGCGGCGCGCGCGGCAATGCGCACGCACCTCACCAACAGCCGCGAGCGTCTGCGTCGCGCTCAGGAATCCGCAGCCTCACCGAGCTGAGCCCGCGCGGCGCGAACGCGGCGAGTCCGTACGGATCGCTGCGAATCGCGCGGCGGTACCCTGCATCCATCTCGGCCGCTCCGGCCATGTCGATGCCGGCCATCGCCGTCTTCATTTCGCCCAGCGACGGCATCGCCACGCGATTCGGGCCGATTAGGCCGTCATCTTCGATGTCCGCTGCGACACGCGCCGAGGGTCGCGATCAGGGCGTCAGATGACTGGCCTCGTCGAGCAACCATCTGGCGAACGCCTGCATCGGTGACGCGCTCAACTCGATGGGGTCGGGCAGCACCAGACAAAAGCGCTTGGTGACCGCGCGGCTGTCCGGCCATGGCGTGATCAGGCGGCCCTGCGCCACTTCCGCGGCAATGTACAGACGTGGCACCAGCGCCACGCCAAGACCGGCAATGGCGGCTTCGATCAGCATGGAGTGAAGATCGAACCGCGCGCCCACCGCCGGGTTGGACAGGGCGATGCCGAACTCCTGCGCGTAGCGTTGCCAGGCATCCGGATTCTGACGTCGGTGCAGGCGAGGCAGTGCGTTGAGCGAGACGTGCTTGCCGGCGCCGGCGAGCAGCGCCGGACTGCACACCGGCACCAGCACTTCTTCCATCAACGCATGCACATGCATGCCCGCCCATGCCGGGTGCTCGAAATGGATCGCCGCGTCGAAGCCGCTTCCCGCCAGAAGAAACGGCTCGATGCGTTCGGCGATGTGCACCGTGATGTTCGGATGCTTGTCGTGAAAGTGCTTCAACCGGGGAATCAGCCAGCGGATCGCGAACGTCGGGCTTGCCGCCACGTCGAGGCTGGCACCCTCGCTGGGCTGCCCCATCAGGTAAAGACTGTCGCGCTCGAGCCGGTCGAGAATCTCGCGCACCTGCCCGGCGTAGCGAGCGCCATTGGGCGCGAGCCGCACGCGGTTGCCGATGCGCTCGAACAACGTGACGCCCAGGAACGCCTCCAGCCGCCCGATCTGGCGGCTGACCGCGCCCTCCGTACGCGACAACTCTTCGGCAGCGCGCGCGAAGCTGCCATGCCGGGCCGCCGCCTCGAAGGCCTGAAGCGCGGAATTGCTCGGAATCTTTCGGCTCATGAATGTCTCGCGGGTACAGGGTGGGTCGCCTTCAGCTTGAGCAAATGTCACTGAAGCCTGAGCATTATTCGATTTATTGACGGAAATCTGGAGCCTAGCATTACGTTACCGCAATGAACACGCGTTATCCGCGCCAACCCGTCAATGATCTACACCGTCGAATGCAGCTTCGCCGACCCCACTTGCGAAGCCGAATGGAACGACTTCTACAGTCTCGAGAAACTGCCGGCGCTCATTGGCGTGTCGGGATTTCACACATCGCAGCGCTTCAAGGCGATCAGTGACGGATGCCCGACTTATCTCGCGCTTCACACCGTGCACGGAATCGACGTGCTGCACGGCGAGGAGTATCGACGCAAAGGCGGCGGCAATTTCGCGAAGTGGCAGCCGCACATCACCGATTGGCACCGCAATCTGTACGGCGGCATCGGGCCGGCGCCGGCCGTGCAAGTCGACGAATGCCTCGCGCTCGACGCGCGCGGCCCCGAGCACCTGCATGCCGTGGGATTGGAACCATTGGCCATGCGCGCCGTGGCACTCGAGAAATCTCCGGCGCTACGTTGGCTCGCCGTACTGCCGCGGACAATGGCGCAAGCACTGCAGCGCGCCGGTCGGATCGCGAATGGCGTCTGTCTTTATGCACCGATGACGAAGCAGCTCACACACGCCGACGCGCTCGCGCGTCGCCAACGATGAACGGATCCGATATGTCGAATAGCGCCATTTTCCCCACACAACACGTCGGGGACTTCACGATCACTGCCATCAGCGACGGCTATCTCACCGCAAGTCTCGATCTTCTGTCGAACATCGACGCGCAAGACGCGTCCAGAATGCAGCGCGCCGCGGGACAGACGGAACCCGGCGCGATCCACATCAATAGCTACGTCGTGCGCGGCGCGGGCCGCACGCTGCTCATCGATGCCGGCGCCGGCGGCATCCGGCAATGGGGTGGGCGCCTGGTGGCGAATCTCAGGCGCGCCGGCATCCAGCCGGACAGCATCGATACGGTACTGCTCACCCACGCCCATCCGGACCATGTCGGCGGACTAGTGGACAGCGAAGGGCACGCGGCCTTCGGGAACGCGTCGCTCGTGGTGCATCGCAAGGAAATCGCATTCTGGCAGGACGACGCGAATCTCAACCGGGCCAACGAGCGCGCACGCGGGAATTTTCTGATCGCACGCACGGCGTTCGACGTATATCGCGACCGGCTTTGCCTCTTCGACGACGGCGAGGTGGCGCCCGGTATTCACGCGATGCCATTGCCGGGACATACCGAAGGGCACACGGGCTATGTGGTCGAATCGGGCGACGAGGGCCTGCTGGTCTGGGGCGACGTGGTGCACTTCCCGCACATCCAGATTCAGCGCCCCGAGGTTTCCATCGCCTTCGATCAGGACGCATCGCTGGCCGCCGTCACTCGTTCACGCCTGTTGGATCGTGTGAGCGCCGAACGCCTGCGCATCGCCGGGATGCATCTCGGCGAACTCGGGTTCGCGCGGATTGGTCGGGTCAATGGGGGATTCGATTTGCAGTACGAAGCATAGTCGCGCCCTCGGGGCGACGTTCTCGTGAAAGCCGTAAGACCTGCCGCGTCAGGGCCTTGCGATGTTCTGCAATTGACGAGCCGGTCCGGCCTCATGGATCGCCATGTCCTTCATCCACTGCTCGAAAGCGGACACGGCGGCATCGTCGGCGCGGTCGGCGTTCGTCACCAGCATGTAGTCGTCGGCACGCCATGCGGGCGACGCGATGGGACACACGAGGCGCCCTTCGGCGAGATCGCGCGCGATCAGCGGCAGCGACGCCAGCGCCACGCCCAGTCCCTCGATGGCTGCGCCCAACTGAAGATTCACGTGATCGAACTCGACGTGACGCGCCGCTCGCAGATCGGGAGCGCCCGCCTCCTTCAACCAGTGAGACCAGGCGGCGCGTGTCGTCGCGGAGTGGAGCAGTGTATGTTGACGCAGGTCGGCCACGTGCTGAATCGGATGCCGGCGCAGCAACGCGGGACTGCAGGCCGGGATGCGCACGTCGGGCATCAACGGCCGCGATACGACCCCCGCACCCTGCTCCGGACCGGAACGAACCCCGATATCGAACGCGTCGGCGACGTAGCGCAGCCTGCGCGATGTGGTCGACACCCTGACGTCGATGTCCGGGTATCGCGAGTGGAAATCGGCCAATCGCGGCAGCAACCAGCAGAACGCAAAACTCATCGGCACGTTCACCCGCACGACCCCGGATATCCGCTGCCTGGCCGTGTTGTGACGCAACCGCACCACCGCGGTACCGAGGGACTCGAACGCACTGCTCACGTCGCTCAGCAGCGCGGCGCCCTCGTCGGTCAACACGACACCCCGCGGCCGACGGTCGAACAGCGGCAGGCCGAACCAGTCCTCCAACAACCGGATCTGCTTTCCGATGGCCCAGTGCGTCACGTGCAGTTCCGCTGCCGCGCCCGCGAAACTGCCATGCCTCGCAACCGCATCGAAGGCACGCAATGCGTTGAGCGGGGGCAACTCGGTGCGGGACTTCGAAGCGCCTGGGTTCGCATTCATGACGTGACTTTTTCTCTCTATTGACGCGATTTTAGCTCAATTGAACTATCGGGCATCCCGGCCATAGAATTTTCCACATCGAGCCAGAAAGTGACAGCGCGAGCGGCTTTCGATGACAATCCGCCCCCCGCTCGCCCGGAGAGAATAACGATGCGCCTGCCGGTTTTTTCCCCTCCGCTTGCTCGGGAGGCCATGCCATCACGACCACGCGTGCTGTGGCTGTCCTGCGTTGCGCACGCCATGCACGACGGCTACACCGACATGATCTATGCGCTGCTGCCGGTGTGGCAGTCCGAATTCGGACTCGACTTTGCGGCTCTGGCGATCCTGCGCGGCATCTACGCAGGTGCAATGGCGGCATTGCAGTTGCCCGCCGGATGGCTGGCACAGCGACTGGGCAGTCGCGTCACGCTTGCCAGCGGTACGCTCCTGGCCGCGCTCGGCTACGCCATCGCAGGCATGTCCGGCGGCCTGATCGGTTTGTGCGTGGCGCTGGCGATCTCGGGCAGCGGATCGAGCACGCAGCACCCCATCGCATCGGGCGCCGTCTCGCGCACCTTCGGACGCGATGCAAGAGGTCCGCTCAGTCTTTACAATTTCTCCGGCGACCTCGGAAAGTCGATCCTTCCGGCGGCCATTTCGGTGCTCGTGACAGTAATGTCGTGGCGACACGCGCTATGGATCGTCGCCGCCATGGGCGCCATTGTTGCGGCCGTCATCGTACTCATGTTTCCCGCCGTCCCCCGCAGCGCCGGCACGGCGGCGGAAGCGGAAGCGGAAGCGGAAGCGCCGCCCGGGCAACGCGGTGATCGCGGAGGTACCGGAAAGCGCGGATTTTCCACCCTGTTTTCCATCGGCGTGCTGGACACGGCGGTCCGCATGGGGCTGCTAACCTTCCTGCCTTTCCTGCTGGAGGCCAAGGGCATCTCGCCTGGACTTCTTGGAACAGCGCTCGCGCTGGTCTTCGTTGGCGGCGCGGCGGGCAAGTTCGTCTGCGGCTGGCTGGGGGCGCGCATGGGGGTGGTGCGCACGGTGTTGTTCACCGAGGGCGGCACCGCTGTGAGTATCGTCGCGCTGATCTACCTGCCGCTGCCCCTCGCCATGGTGCTGCTGCCGATGCTGGGCATGATGCTCAATGGCACATCGTCGGTGTTGTACGGCACCGTTCCGGAGTTGACGGCGCCCGAAGGCGCCGAGCGCGCATTCGCGATTTTCTACACGGGCACGATTGCGTCCGGCGCGATATCGCCGGTCCTTTACGGCTTTCTGGGCGACGGCATCGGCGTGCAGGCGGCCACCTACGCGACCGCGCTCACCGCCCTGGCGATCGTTCCTCTTGCCCTGGCCCTGCGCCCTCACCTTGCAGATGATCGAACCGGATGAACCCTATGACAACGCGAGACCTCCCCTCTGTCGCCCTCGTCGGTCCGGGCGCCATCGGAACGACAGTGGCGGCATCCCTTCATGAGGCGGGACGCACGCCGATGATCTGCGGCCGCTCGGCGCACGAGCGGTTGGTGCTGCGCCATGATGACGGCGAGATCGTCGTGCCCGGACCGGTCGTGACCGATCCCCGGGCGGTGAAAGACAAGTTCGATCTCGTGTTCATCGCGGTGAAGGCGACGCAGGTGACAAGCGCGGCGCCCTGGATCTCCGCGCTTTGCCATGCGGAATCGGTTGTCTGCGTGTTGCAGAACGGCGTCGAGCAGAAGACCGCCTTCGCACCGTATGCGTCAGGCGCGACTGTCCTGCCTTCGGTCGTCTGGTTTCCCGCGCAGCGCGAATCCGACGCGTCGGTGTGGTTGCGCGCAAGTCCCCGGATCACGCTGCCCGATGTGCCGGAAAGCCGAAGCGTGGTCTCGGCATTGGGCGGCACGCGATGCTCGGTGGAGGTGGCGGAAAATTTCGTGACGCTCGCGTGGCGAAAGCTCTTGCAGAACGCGGTGGCGGGCCTCATGGTGCTGACGGGGCGTCGCGCGGGCATGTTCTCGCGAAGCGACATCACCGCATTGTCGCTCGCTTACCTGCGGGAGTGTCTCGAAGTCGCCCGCGCCGAGGGTGCGAAGCTGGACGATGACGTGCCGCGTGCGATCGTCGATGGGTTCCACCGGGCGCCGCCCGATCTCGGGACGTCGATCCTTGCCGACCGGCAGGGGAATCGCCCGCTCGAGTGGGATTGCCGCAATGGCGTCGTGCAACGATACGGTCGCGCTCATGGAATTCCGACGCCGATCAGCGATCTGATCGTGCCGCTTCTCGCGGCGGCCAGCGATGGGCCGGGCTAGGCGTGGCAAGGCGTCATCGTGTCGGCGGACGCTGCGGTTGATCCAAACGACGACGCAACGACATGGCAAGACAAAATTGCTATCCCCATCGGCCTGACTGGGGCGGGCATGTGTCGTCGCCGGGGTGACGGCAATGACTGTTACGTCACGAGACGTCGCCAGCCGGAGTGACTGACGGCTCATAACAACGGTGCGGCTTGCATCGTGTTCGCGAGCCGCGCGACGTCGTCAGGCCGTCAACCGTGAGGCGGAATGGCGTCCGGGTCCATCCACATCACCTCCCAGATATGACCGTCCAGATCCTCGAAGCTGCGTCCGTACATGAAGCCGAAATCCTGAACAGGCGTGGGGTCCGCCTTGCCGCCGGCGTCGGTCGCCTTCTGCACGAGTTCGGACACCTCCGCCCGTCCACCCGCTGACAGACACAGCAATACCTGGGCCTCCGCGTGCGCATCGACGATTCGCTTACCCGTGAACTGGCGCCATTTGTCGTGGGTCAGCAGCATGACGTAAATCGTCTCGGAGATCACCATGCATGCCGCGGTTTCATCCGTAAACGCGGGGTTGTTGACCGCGCCGATGGCCTCGTAGAAGGCCTGGGATCGCGGCAGGTGTGTCACGGGCAAGTTGATGAAAATCTGCTTGGTCATGATCTGGCTTCCTGTCATCGAGCGATATGTGGACTTGGGGGTGAATGTAAGCCGTGCAGCGATTGTCACGGCACTGTACTGACGACCGGGGCCGTCGATCCGGCGTACCTTACCGGCTCGCTCCCGTGACAGGAAGCCTACAGGTTGCAACGAGGCGTTGCGGAACTGGAACGCCCCCCCCAACGGACATGAGGACGGGAGGACACCAGCGATCAGGCGGTGGCCGGATCGGACGCCCACCTTGCGCGCAAGAGTTCGAGGAACACACGCACGGCCGACGTGATGCCGCGCCGGCTGGGATACATGGCGTAAAGCGTGGCCGGGCGCGAGCGCACGGCTTGCAGCACGGGCACCAGCGTGCCGCCATCGATGGCGTCCTGGCAAAGATAGGACGGCAACTGTGCCATGCCGGCGCCGCGCAGTGCGAGTTCGCGGATGACCAGCAGGTTATCCACGGCAATGCCTGGCGTGATGGCGATATCGATCGGTTTGTCATCTGCGTCGACGAACTGCCATGGCCGCGGATTTGCCAGCGTGCCCTGCGCGAGACAGGGGTAGGCGGACAACTCGTCGAGGCGCGCGGGCGGACCGTCGGCATTCAGCAAGGACGGATGGGCTACGACCATCGACGCCGATGTCGCCACCGGCATGGCGATCACGTCCTCCGAGGCGAGAGGCACAACGGCCGCGCGAATGACCAGATCCAGTCGCTCCTCGGCAAGATCGACAAAGCGATTCGAAAGCGTCAACTGCACCCGCACGCCCGGGTGCGCGCGCGCGAACTCGGCCAGGATGGGGGGAAGCGTGGTCTCGGCGATCAGCACGGACGTGTGGAGGTGGATCACGCCCGATGGCTCCGCAACGGCATTGCGCGTGAGGGCGCCGATCTTGTCGACGTGCACGGCGGCCTCTCGCGCGTGCGCGAGCACGGCCTCGCCCACCGGCGTGAGGCCGAAGGCTTGCCCCGAACGGTGCAGCAGCCGCACGCCGAGCGCGCGCTCGAGTGTCGCCACCCGGCGGGACAACCGCGACTTGGCGATCCCGGTCTCCCGCTCCGCGGCACTGAATCCGCCGGCATCGACCACGAGGGTGAAGAGCAGCAAGTCGTCGAGATGTGCGCCGCGACTCTGCAGCATAGGGACGGATGCGCTATGGACGACGGAAGCGGCTCGTGAACCTGGCATAGGAGGCGCAATAGGAGACGGAGAGGAGACTCAAACGCGGGGCCGCGAGATTGCGGTCATGCCGATGCTACCGTCAAGACGAGCCGCTGGGAAGGTCGCGGTCTTTCCGTCATCCGATTGGGGAGCCATTCCCGGGGGGGGGACAACTGTCGAGCCGCCATTGTGGATGCCCTCGTCTGGCCGAATGTTCTCGGCCGTGACAGGGCGCTAACGCCCCAATGCGGCCCCTCGCATTTCTCAAAACCAGTCACTGGGACAGCGTGTGGTGGGAGAGTCGTGCTATCCCTTCTGCCAGAGAACGTAGGCGTTGGTACCCATGGCGTCGACATTGGGCATTTCGCCGACCCGCACATGCTGAAAGAAGCCCAAACAATGACTCCATGGCGATGTGTCGGGATCGGATTCAATCCGACACGAATACCCCAACTGCTTCCACGCTATCGACCTGTCGTTATTGCAGCACGAAAGGACCTCTTGGGCGATTGCCTCGCACCAAATCAAAGCATCTTCTGCTGACTCCGCCGCGATGAAAACTCCGGTCATCGATTCATAATCTTCGATCACTCCGCGCTCGAATAGCTGTCGTGGTTCAGGTTCGTGGTATTGAAAAATGACGAGGTATTCGTGTGCCATGTCGAAGAAGATTTGTTTAACGACATCAAGTCGTGGCCTGTCGTTGCAGATTGCCGAAGAACCCAGCACAGACGTCAATCGTCCGCTTCTGACCGCACTCAGACGAACAACGTCGTCTCGCTCGCTCTGGAACCACCAAAGACACACGTCGATTCATCCCAATCGAAAAACCCTCCCGATCCATTTACAGAGATTCAACGATCGTCCCTTGGTGGTAGAGGATCTTCCAGCCTTCGGACGAACGCCTCCAAAGTGTCGCGCGCCGTGTAGTCTTAGCGCCCTGCAGCAGCGTATATGTCAGCAGGTAAGTATCGGGAGCAATTTCCTGGCAGAAAAAGTCCTTCGTCTCCCAATTGTCTTCGACCGGGCTGGCGTATCGCTCCTCCAGCGTGTCGAGCACGTACTGCCGACTATAGAGTCGTCCCGACGCTCCCACCTCCCAAAAACTGGCGTCGGTCATCGATTCGAAAGCCGCACGGTCGGTTCCACGCTCTGGCCGGTGGAAAATCGGTTCTCTCGATGACAATTCGGTTTGCACGGAGAGAAGCGCTGGGTCCGTGATTCGAGCGCGTTCCATTGCGTGGATGGCAAGGTGTCGAGATTGGGGACCAATTATCACCGCATCGGGAATCTACGTCGAGCGACCGCTCTTGGCCGATCGCAGTCGTCGGCACACTCGACATGGCGCGCCAGCGATATACAGATGAACTCGCCGATTAGCGCTGAAGCACCATAGCAGCGTAGAAAAAGAAAAAGCCCTGACAAGTCAGGGCTTTTGAATTTTGGAGGCGGGAGTCGGAATCGAACCGGCGTACACGGCTTTGCAGGCCGCTGCATGACCACTCTGCCATCCCGCCATCGGGATATGCCGCATTGTAACCACTCGCTGTCGCCATCGAGGGCGCCCGTCGGATCGATCGCCGTGGGCTCTTCGGCAAATAAAAAGGGAAGCCAGGCTTCCCTCTGGATTTGGAGCGGGAGACGAGTCTCGAACTCGCGACCTCAACCTTGGCAAGGTTGCGCTCTACCAACTGAGCTACTCCCGCATGACACCGAACACCAAGGATTCACTCACTCAATGTCCAGTGTGAAAACTGGAGCGGGAGACGAGTCTCGAACTCGCGACCTCAACCTTGGCAAGGTTGCGCTCTACCAACTGAGCTACTCCCGCATTGTCATGCGTACTACCAATCCAACCACTTCTTAAAACTTCGCTGCCGGGCTAGTGCCGTAGCAGCGAGAAGGAGATTATGTCCAAACCGCGATTCAGTGTCAAGCACCTGCACCGAAAATTTGTGGAGATTTTTCTCCTCCACCGCGCAAATCCCGCATCCTCAGAGACTTGCGCTCACATCTTGACGCCACCACGCTCGCGAATCTGCGGCCATGCGCGGCGCAGATAATACAGCATCGACCACAACGTGAGAACCGCCGCCACGTAAATCAACCACGTGCCCCAAAACCGCGTGTCGAAACGCAACCCGCCCCACGCCAGTACGCCGTTGAACAGCAACAGTGGAATCGCCACCATCTGCGCCGCCGTCTTGATCTTGCCCAACTGGTGCACCGCCACGCTGCGCGACGCGCCAATCTGCGCCATCCATTCGCGCAACGCCGAAATCGTGATCTCGCGGCCAATGATGATCAATGCCACCAACGCGTTGATCCGTCCCATCTGCAACAGCATCAGCAGCGCCGCCGCCACCATCAGCTTGTCGGCCACCGGGTCCAGAAACGCCCCGAAGGCCGACGTCTGGTTCCAGCGCCGCGCCAGAAACCCGTCGAACCAGTCGGTCAACGCCGCCAGCACGAAGATGGCGCACGCCACCCAGTTCATCTCGACCGACGACAGCCACGTCGTCGGCAAATAGTAGACGCCGACCACCAGCGGGATCAGCACGATCCGAAGCCAGGTCAGGAAGATGGGGACGTTGAAAGGCATGGCAGCATGAGTTCGGCACACAGCAGTCGACACACGGCGCACTCGGCAGCCGTACCAGACCCGCATTGTGCCGTGTATGCCCCGCAGCGACAAGGCCGGAGCGCCCGCGCGCCTGTTGACATGTGCGCCGGTGTGCCCCTATCTTGCTCGCAACCACCTGCCAATAGCGCCGATCTCGTGAAACTGCCCTGGCCCCTGTCCGCCCCGCGACGGCCGCTGCTGTCGCCGCACATCCTCATCGCGGCGCTCGTCGGGATCGACGGTCTGCTGCTCGTCGCCTCCGTGCTGCTGCGCGTGCCCGGCACCCTGCTCATCGACCTCTTCGTGCGCGGCGACATGTCCGCGCTCGAACGCATCGAAGCCACCCACCTGCCCCGGCTGCTGTTCGGCCTGAACGCCATCGAGCGCATCGACTTCTCTCACTTGCCCCGCGCACTCGTCGGCCTGGCGCTCGTCGCGCTCGCCTGCGGACTCGCCATTCGCGCACGCACCGCCTGGGCCTTCACGCTCGTGATGCTCACGCTCGCCGCCGCGATCAATTTCCACCTCGACATCCGCTTCGATCTCACGTTCGTTCTCTCGGTCGCCTGCTTCGCGCTGCTGCTTTGGTATTGGCGCGAATTCGACCGCGCCAGCTTCGCCGCCGCCACGCTCTACACACTCGTGGCCGTGTTCGCACTGCTCGTCTACTCGACGTTCGGCACGATGTACCTCGGCCGCGAATTCCAGCCCGCCGTCACCGATCTCGCCACGGCGTTCTACTTCGCCATCGTGACGATGACCACCGTGGGCTACGGCGACATCGTGCCGCATACGACCGATGCACGATTGTTCACCGCATCCGTCATCCTGTTCGGCATCAGCGTGTTCGCGACCTCGTTGACGGTCGTGATCGGCCCGCTCGTCGGCGGCAATCTCAGGAAAATTCTCGCGGGGAGATTCACTCACGTGATCAGAAAGAACCACTTCATCGTCGCCGGTACGTCGCCGCTCGCCGTCAACGTCCACCACGAACTGACCAAGCGCGGCTGGCCCGTCACAGTCATCATCGCCAACGGCTCCGACAACCCCTACCCGGAAGATGCCGACGTAATGCACGGCGACGCCAGCGACAACAATGTGCTGAGCCATGCCGGCATCGAACGCGCGAAAGCCTTGCTGGCGCTGCGGGCCGACGACTCCGAAAACGCCTTCATCGTGCTCGCCGCCAAGGAAATCGCACCGTCGGTGCGCACCATCGCTTCGGTCAACGACAGCAAGCATCTGAGCAAGCTCAAGCGCGTGCAGCCGGACATGATCTTCGCGCCGCCGGTGGTCGGCGGCGAACTGCTAGCACGCACGCTCTCCGGCGAAACCGTCGACAACGAGACCGTCATGCGGCTGCTGTTCCACGGCGACACCTGAGACGCCACCGGGCCGTTGACTCGAACCTCGCATCGGCGACACGCCGCTCAATGCAACTGGCGGTAAATCTGCTCGGCCAACGTTGTCGAGATGCCCTCCACGCTTGCCAGTTCGTCGATGCTCGCGGAAGCCACGCCCTGCAGCCCGCCGAATCGCATCAGCAACCGCTGACGGCGCTTCGCGCCGATGCCCTCGATCTCCTCGAGCCGCGACGTCTGGCGCGCCTTCGCGCGCTTGGCCCGCATGCCGGTGATGGCAAAACGGTGCGCCTCGTCGCGAATCTGCGCGATCAACATCAGCACGGCGCTCTCGCGCCCAAGCTCCAGCGGGGCGCGTCCGTCGGCGAAGATCAGCGTCTCGAGGCCCACCTTGCGGCCCTCGCCCTTGGCCACCCCCACCAGCCGTCCGATGTCGATGCCCAGCTCGACGAAGACCTGTCGCGCCACTTCGACCTGCCCCTTGCCGCCGTCGATCAGCACCAGTTGCGGCAGATTGCCCTCCACGTCCGAAGCGTCCGACGGCGCCGACGGCGCAGCCGCCGTCCCGGGCGCGCCGCTAACCTGGCTTGCATCGCCCGCCGACACTGCGGCGCTGTCGGGCATCACCTCCGTGCCGGCCTCCGCTCGCGCGACATCGGCCGCCACGGACGACGGGTCAGTCGCGTCGCTCACGGTCGAGGCGGCCGCCTCCATCAAGCGGCCGTACCGGCGCGTGAGCACCTGACGCATCGCCGCGTAATCGTCGCCCGGCGTAATGCCGGTGATGTTGTAGCGACGGTATTCGCTCGTCTGCATCTTGTGATGATGGAACACCACGCACGACGCCTGCGTCGCTTCGCCCTGCGTGTGGCTGATGTCGAAGCATTCCACGCGCAGCAGCGCCGGGTCGTCGATGTCGAGCCCGATCGTCTGCACCAGCTCGCGCGTTCGGGCCTGCTGACTGCCCTGCTCCGTCAACAACCGGGTCAGCGCCAACTGCGCCCCCTGCAACGCCATGTCGAGCCATGCGCGGCGCTGGCCCTGCGGTTGCCGCACCATGGCGATACGGCGGCCGGCCTGCTCCGACAATGCGGCGAGCAACTCGTCGCTCGGCAATGCGTGGCTCACGATCAGCACCGGCGGCACGGACTGGCCCAGATAGTGCTGCGCGACGAACGCCTCCAGCAACCTCGACTCGAGCGATGCCGACGGCGTATCCGACGGCATATCCGACGGCATCTCGCCCGCGATGTCGCCGGCGGTTCCGGCTTCGTGCGATTCGTCATCGGCGGCCGTCGCCGGAATGGCGGCGTCCTCGTCGAACTCGTCGGCAATGCCGCCCTCGACGCCACGCTCCACATGCGCCGGAAAGTACGCTTTGTCGCCCAGGTGACGCCCGCCGCGCACCATGGCGAGGTTCACGCACGCGCGGCCGCCCGCGTAGGCGACAGCAAGAATGTCGGCATCGACATCGCCCGCGGTCTCCACCGACTGCTGCTGGAGCACGCCGGAAAGCGCCTGCATCTGATTGCGCACGACCGCCGCCTGCTCGAACTGAAGCGCCTCGGCGTACGCCATCATCTTGCTCTCCAACGCGCCGAGCACTTCGTTCTGGCGCCCCGAGAGGAACGCCGCCGCATTGTTCACGTCGCGGGCATAGTCTTCGTCCTGAATCGCGCCGACGCATGGCGCGCTGCACCGCTCGATCTGATGCAGCAGGCACGGGCGCGTGCGATTCGAAAAGACCGAGTCCTCGCAGGTCCGCAACTGGAAAACCTTCTGGAGAATCTGGATGCTCTCACGCACGGCCCACGCGCTCGGGAACGGCCCGAAGTACTGCCCGCGACGATCCACCGATCCCCGGTAATACGCCATGCGCGGATACTTGTGCTGCGTGAGCTTCAGAAACGGATACGACTTGTCGTCGCGGAACAGAATGTTGTACCGGGGATGCAGCGCCTTGATCAGGTTATTCTCGAGCAGCAGCGCCTCGGTTTCCGATCGCGTGACGGTCGTCTCGAGTTTCGCGATGCGCGCGACCATCAATGCGATGCGCGGCGAGAGCTGCGTCTTGTTGAAGTAGCTCGACACGCGCTTCTTGAGATTGCGCGCCTTGCCAACGTACAGCACGTTGCCCGCCGCATCGTAGTAGCGGTAGACGCCCGGCAGATTGGGCAGTTGCGCGAGCAACTTGCGGGCGTCGAACAGCGGCGCGTCGTTCGCCGTCTGTGCCGAAGGGGCCGGCGGTTGCGCGGCATCCGTCGCCGTGGCGGCTTTCGCCTTGCGGGACTTGCGCGGAGGGACGACGTCGTTGGCGTCTTCTGTCATGGACTCTGGCGATCGGGGCTTCACTGCGAGTGCCGCGCTGACGACTTGGCGCCGATGGCGAACGTCACGCGTCACAGGGACTAAAATCAGAAGTTTAGACCAATCCGCGTTGCCGCTTCTCAATGTCCCTGTCCACCTCATCCCACGCTGCGAGCGCCTTTCCCCTGGTGCCCCGCTGCGATCTGTTCTGCACCGTCGTCGACAATTTCGGCGACATCGGCGTGTGCTGGCGACTCGCCCGGCAACTCGTGCGGGAGCATGGCTGGTCGGTGCGGCTGTGGGTCGACGACCTCGCAAGTTTCCGTCACCTGCGCCCGGACATCGACACCTCGCGCGCCGCACAGCGGTGCGACGGCGTTGACGTGAGGCGCTGGGATGCCGACTTCGGCCCGGTGACCGACGACAATGCGCCGGGCGACATCGTCATCGAGGCGTTCGCCTGCCGGATTCCCGAGACCTACGTCGAGGCGATGCACGCGCGCAAGCTGGCCGGCAATGCGCCGGTCTGGATCAATCTCGACTATCTGAGCGCCGAAGACTGGGTGGAAGGCTGCCATCTGCAGAAATCGGTGCACCCACAACTGGGGCTCCTCAAGACGTTCTTTTTCCCCGGCTTCACCGAGCGCACGGGCGGCCTCGCACGCGAACGCGAACTGCTTTCGCGCAGAGACGCCTTCCTCGCATCGCGCGAGTTGCAGGACGCCTGGTGGCAACGCGTGCCCGGACTCGCCGAGGCGCCGCGAGACGCCCTCGTGATTTCGCTCTTCGCCTACGAAAACGCCGCGCTGCCGGCGTTGCTCGACCAATGGGCCAGCAGCACGACGCCGATCGTCTGCCTCGTCCCGCAGGGGCGCATCGCGCCTGCGGTGGGCGCCTGGTTCGGCCGCGATGCCCTTGCCCCACGCGAGTCGGCGTCGCGCGGGGCGCTGACGGTCCTTGGGCTGCCGTTCGTTCCGCAGTCCGAATTCGACACGCTGCTGTGGGCCTGCGACCTGAATTTCGTGCGCGGGGAAGATTCGTTCGTGCGGGCGCAATGGGCGGCCAAACCGTTCGTCTGGCACATTTATCCGCAGCGCGAAAACGCCCACCATGAGAAGCTGGACGCCTTCCTCTCACGCTATCTGAGCGACTGGGCCGCTCGCAAGGCCGACGCCGGCACCGATGCCGCGCCATTGAGCCACGCTGCCCGTGAGGCGCTGCGCACTTTCTGGCATCTCTGGAACGGTTACGCCAGCACGGCGCCGGACTGGCCGGCACTGGCCGCCGCCTTGCCGGAATTGCAGCGGTACGCGCGGGTGTGGGCCAACGCGCAGGCGACGCTCCCCGACCTCGCGCGACAACTGGCAAGCTTTGCGGAAAATCAGGTAAAATAGCTGGTTTTTCAACGCTTTGCTGCTGAACCGCTGTCCCGGATCGTTCCGGCGGATGCGGGAATCAAGCGGCGAATGAGCGTATGGAAGCGCTCAACAAGCGGCAAATCGCTTATTTCGTCACAGGATCTCGTTTTTTATGAAAACCGCTCAAGAACTCCGCGTCGGCAACGTCGTCATGATCGACGGCGAGCCCAATGTCGTACTCAAGACCGAATACGTCAAGTCGGGCCGTAACTCCAGCGTCGTCAAGATGAAGTACAAGAAGCTGCTGAGCGAAGGCCGCGGCGAATTCGCGTACAAGGCCGACGACAAGTTCGACGTCGTCGTGCTCGACAAGAAGGAAGTGACCTACTCGTACTTCGCCGACCCGATGTACGTGTTCATGGACGCCGACTACAACCAGTACGAAGTCGAAGCCGAGAACATGGACAACGCCATCAAGTACCTGGAAGACGGTATGCCCTGCGAAGTCGTGTTCTACAACGACAAGGCCATCTCGGTCGAACTCCCGACGTCGCTCGTGCGCACTGTCGAATACACCGAGCCGGCCGTCAAGGGCGACACGTCGTCGGGCCGCGTGCTGAAGAACGCCAAGATCAACGATCTGCTGGAAATCCAGGTGCCGCTGTTCGTCAACACCGGCGACAAGATCGAAATCGACACGCGCGACGACTCGTATCGCAGCCGCGTCTAAGCGTTAGCGGACCGCCGCGGCGCCCTCGGGCAACGCGGCCGTCACGTAACGAAAAAAGCGCTCGTCCCTTCGGGATCGAGCGCTTTTTGTTTGCGCGTCGCGGTTGGCGATCGGGTCGTCCGGCCACCCGCCCGATCACCCACTCGGCCTATGCGCCGAACGTCTGCGCGATGAGGCGCTTCGCGGCCTGGTACTCCGGCTGGGTCTGCATCTTCTCCCAGCCGTGCGCCTTGCCGCGCCCCTTCAAATGCTTGATACGACGTTGCGACACCGGATCGGGCGTCGACGTCATCTCGCGCAGCAGACGATCGGCTTTCTCCGGGCTATTGCAGATGAGCACCATATCGCAACCGGCTGCCATCGCCGCATGCGCGGCGCTCACGACGTCGCCTGCCGCGCTGGCGCCCTGCATCGACAGATCGTCGCTGAAAATCACGCCATCGAAGCCATATCGCCCACGCAGGATGTCCTTGAGCCACTTCGACGAAAAGCCCGCGGGATTCGGATCGACCTGCGGGTAGATCACGTGCGCCGGCATGACCGCCGAGAGCGACATGCCGAGCCAGTCGTACGGCTGCGCGTCGACGGACAGGATTTCGTCGAGCGAGCGCTCGTCGACCGGAATCTCGTGGTGCGAATCGGCCGCGACAAAACCATGCCCCGGGAAATGCTTGCCGCAGTTCGCCATGCCGGCGAGCAGCAGGCCGTGATTCAGACTCTTGGCCAGCATGGCCACCACGCGCGGGTCGGCATCGAACGCGCGGTCGCCGATGACCGTCGACGTGCCATAGTCCAGGTCCAACACCGGCGTGAAGCTCAGATCGATGTCACAGGCACGCAGTTCGGACGCCAGCACGTAGCCCACCGCCGTCGCCGCGCGCGTGGCCGTGAACACGTCCTCGTGCCAGAGCTTGCCCAGCTTGCCCATCGCGGGCAGATGCGTGAAGCCGTCGGTGCGAAAACGTTGCACGCGCCCGCCCTCGTGGTCCACCGCGATCAGGATGTCGTCGCGCACCTCGCGAATCTGCTTCGTGAGCGAACACAGTTGCGCGCGGTCGTCGAAATTGCGGGCAAACAGGATGACACCCCCGGTCAGCGGGTGATCGATGCGGCGGATGTCGTCCTCACTGAGGGTCAGCCCGACGACGTCCAGCATCACCGGGCCCGGCCTGCGCTTCGTCATTGCGTATTCTCCGATGCAATATTGCCAATGTTGCCTAAGTTACGTGACGCGATCGCAAACGCGACCGCATATTCCTTCTCGTCCGTGATCGAGATTTCGATCGTCAACTGCCGCTCGGCCAGCCACTGCACCAAGGCGCCCGAGGCAACCACTACGGGCTTGCCCGATGGCGCATTGAGCGTTTGCACGGCACGCCACGTCATGGGCGAGCGCATGCCGAGCCCGATGGCCTTCGACACGGCTTCCTTCGCCGCGAAACGGGTACACAGATAGGCCAGCCCGCGCGCTTCGGAGCGATTCCGACGCGCGTGATACACCTTGAGTTCCTCCGGACCCAGCACGCGCTCGGCGAAACGTCCACGGGTGCGCTCCATCACGCCGATCACGCGGCTGATCTGAAGAATGTCGGTGCCAACGCCGTAGAGCGTCGTGGCCAGCGGGGCCGCCGGCGTCGACACCGGCGTCGGCGACTGGGGTTGCGACTGAGATGGCGACGGGGTCGGCGCCTGGGACGACGGTGAGGACACCGGGGACGGCGGAGTGGATTCGCTCATGGGCAGACGTAGACCATGTTGCCGCGGTTCAGCCGCGCGCCGCGATACGGCTGGCGACCATGATGGCCTTCATCTCGCGAACGGCGTTTTCCCAACCGGCAAAAATGGCGTGGGCCACGATCGCATGGCCGATGTTCAGCTCGGAAATACCCTCGATGGCGGCGATCGGCTGCACATTTTCATAGTGCAACCCGTGCCCCGCGTTCACGCGAAGGCCCAGCGACAGACCCAGCGCCACGGCACGCTCGATGCGCGCGAACTCCGCCTCGCGCGCGGCTTCGTCGTGGGCTTCGGCATACCGCCCGGTGTGCAGCTCGACCACGGGCGCCCCCATGCGGGCGGCGGCACGAATCGGCGCCTCGTCCGGGTCGATGAACAGCGACACGCGACTGCCCGCCGCGGCAAGCTGCTGCGTGGCCGCAGCCACCCGGTCGTAGAGGCCGACGACATCCAGCCCACCCTCGGTCGTCAGTTCCTGGCGACGCTCCGGCACGAGGCAGACGTCGTGCGGCTTCACGCGGCACGCGATCGCCAGCATCTCTTCCGTCACGGCGCACTCGAGGTTCATGCGCGTCATCAGCTTGTCGCGCAGGTTCGTCACGTCGTCATCGCGAATGTGACGACGATCCTCGCGCAGATGCAGCGTGATGACATCCGCGCCCGCTTCTTCGGCCAGCAACGCAGCCTTGATCGGATCGGGGTACGAGGTACCGCGCGCATTGCGCACGGTCGCGACGTGATCGATGTTCACCCCCAGGTCGATGGGGTTGCCTTGGAAGAAGAGGCTCATAGTTTTTGCAGGTCGAGCAGGATCTGCCGGGTATTGAGCGGCACACCGCCCAAATGGTGATTGAGAAGAAAGCGCATGAGCAGCTTGCTTTGCTGCACGGTCTGCGCCCGCGAGTAGTCGTCCTGCTCCATGTCGAGCAAGGTCTGCCCGCTGATGACGGGCCAGTCGGACGGCTCGTCGCCGAGCGCCGGTCGCACGCCCCAGTCGGGATGGAACACGTAGCGACGTTCGGGCACGACCTTGCCGCGCGTTTGCGTGCAACGGTCGAATGCCACGGCGTAGCCAGTCTCGCGCAGCAGCACGCGTTCGAACGCCCGCAGGATGATGCCCGCCGGCTCGCCGTGCGCGAGATGATGCAGGGTCGTGAGATAGTGCTGGAACAACTTGTCGTGCGGGTCGTCGCGCGCGCAGAACTTCACCAGCAATTCGTTGAGGTAGAAGCCGGAGAGCAAGGCGTCGCCCTCGAGCGGACGCAAGCCACCGACCCATTCGGCCTTGGTCAATGTCCTTAGCTCGCCTTTGCCGAGCCAGGCGAGCGAGAGCGGCTGGAACGTCTGGAGCACACCGCGCAGTGCCGAATGTGGACGCTTCGCCCCCTTCGCCACCAGCGCAATCCGACCATGGTCGCGCGTGAGCACGTCGATAATCAGGCTGGTCTCGCGATACGGATAGCTGTGGAGCACAAAGCCGGGCTGCTCCGTCACCCGGCTTTGCTCGCGCTCGGCCGCCTTCGCTGGCGACGTCACGCGACGCACCCGCTTCGTCTCGCGTTTCGCGGCGTCGGCGTTTGTTTCGGCCTGCTGGAAGGCCTCCGACGCATCGTCGTCCACCGCACGGGGGCGCGCGCTGCGCGGCTGACGCGAGCTCCGCGCACCCGATGCGGCCGTGCTGCCTGCCGTGGCCTCGCTTCGCGATGCGCGCGGCGCGGCCGCCGCAGCCGGCGTTACCGATTCCGGCGCGGAAACTTCGTCACGGGTCGTGTCGAGTTCACTCGTAGCCATACGCCCGCAGGCCGGCCTCGTTGTCGGCCCAGCCGCCCTTGACCTTGATCCAGACCTCCAGATACACCGGCCCGTCGAAGAGCTTCACCATGTCGAGGCGAGCATCGGTGGAAATCTGCTTGAGCTTGGCCCCCTTGTTGCCGATGATCATCGCCTTGTGGCTGTCGCGATCGACCAGGATAGTGGCAAAAATACGCCGCAGATTGCCTTCCTGCTCGAACTTGTCGATGATGACCGTGCTGGTGTAGGGCAACTCGTCGCCGGTCCAGCGGAAGACCTTCTCGCGAAGGATTTCAGCGGCCATGAAGCGCTCGCTGCGATCGGTAAGATCGTCTTCGCCGTAGATTGGATCTCCTTCGAGCAGGTACGGACGCAGCACGCCCAGCAGGCGCTTGATGTCGTCCGGACGCTTAGCCGAAAGCGGCACGATCTCACGGAAGTCGCGCGCCTCACCCACCTTGCGCAGGAACGGCAGCATTTCGGCCTTGTCGGCAATCCGATCGAGCTTGTTGACGATCAGCAGCACCGGCGTGGTCTCCGGCAGGAGCTTGAGCACCTTTTCGTCGTCCGGGCCGAAGTTGCCCGCTTCGATGACGAACAGCACGACATCGACGCTCGACAGCGTGGACGTCACGGCGCGATTGAGAGAACGGTTCAGCGCCGTTGCGTGACGCGTCTGGAAGCCCGGCGTATCGACGAAGATGTACTGCGCGTCGTCCGTGGTGCAGATGCCGGTAATGCGATGTCGCGTCGTCTGCGCCTTGCGCGACGTAATGCTGATCTTCTGACCGACGAGGGCGTTGAGCAACGTCGATTTGCCGACGTTCGGACGCCCGACGATCGCCACGGTCCCGCAGCGAAAATCCGTCTTATCGTTCATGGTGGGTAACTCTCTTGAAAGGGGCCGGCGCGATGCGCGCCCCTTGAATGGGACTCAGGCGGCTGCCGGGGGTTGCTTGGCGGCGTCGATCTTGTCGGACGCCTTTTCCGATGTCTTTTCCTGCGCTTTCTCGGGCGTTCGCTCCACCGCCTTTTCGGCCGTCGCCGCGCGCGACGCGACGTTGCCGCCCGATGCCGTCATGGCGGGTGCGCTGGACGCGCCGGCGGTACCTTCTCTCGACTCCCTGCCGTCCTTCACATCCTTCACGTCCTTCGGTTCGCGAATTTCCACAGGGGCCACAACGCTCATCTGCCCCGCCTTCTCCGCCTTCTTGGCCTCGGAGGCGGCGGCCTTCGCCGCGCGTTTTTTCGCCGCCTTGGCGCTCTTCTCGGCCTTCGGCTTCGCAAGTGCCGGCATCTTCTGCACTTCTTCCAGCGCCTTTTTCGCGGCCGCCTGCTCCGCGGCGCGACGGCTGGCACCGGATCCGCCCACCTTGATGTCCAGCTTCGGCACCGTGCACTCCACCTCGAATTGCTGGTTGTGCGCGGCACCGTGCGTGGCGATCACTGTGTACTGCGGCAGTGCAATCTTGTGACCTTGCAGATACTCCTGCAGCAGCGTCTTCGCATCCTTGCCGAGGGTCTTCGGATCGACATGCTCCAGTACCGGCGTATACAGACGCTCGATCACCGCGTAAGCCGCTTCGAACCCGCCGTCGAGATACATCGCGCCGAACAGCGCCTCCAGCGTATCGGCCAGAATCGACGGGCGACGGAATCCACCGCTCTTGAGCTCACCTTCGCCCAGACGCAGGAAATCCGACACGCCAAGCGTCTGCGCAATTTCGTACAGGGACTGCTGCTTGACGAGATTGGCGCGCACACGCGAGAGGTCGCCTTCGTCGAGCTTGCCGTAGCGACGGAACAGAATGGCCGCGACGGAACAGTTCAGAATGGAATCGCCGAGAAACTCCAACCGCTCATTGTTGGCGGCACTGTGGCTACGATGCGTCAATGCTTGGCAAAGCAATTCCGCATCGTGGAAGCGATACTGGAGGCGTTCTTCCAGTTGGTTCAGAGATTGAGGCATGGCGCAAGTATAGCGCGACGCTCCCGCCCCGGCGTGCGTCGTCGCCAAGAAACGACGCGCTTAACGGCCGTCGGACGGGCTTTTCGGACTCGCTTGAGCGTGATGGATCGGAGATTTCCGAGGTGAGCATGACGTCATCTCCCCGGCGGTCACTACCCGCCACATCATTACCCACGAATCACAAAACAATAATGCGAAAATTGGCAAATTATTGCCAATTTTCGCATCAATAAAATCTTACCTCGGAAGGATGATTTCCCCGGGGCGCGCGAGCGGCTTACTGGAATTTGCCGAGGCGCTTGAGATTCGAGAAGTTCATCCAGATGAAGAATGCGCGCCCCACGATGTTCTGCTCGGGCACAAAGCCCCAGTAGCGACTGTCCGCACTGTTGTCGCGGTTGTCGCCCATCATGAAATAGTTGCCCGGCGGCACCTTGCAGATCACGCCCTGGCTGTTGTACTGGCAGTTCTGCTTGTTCGGGAAGTCGTCGGCGCCCATGATATACGGCGGCACGTTCGGATCGTTCAGAATCCGGTGCTTCACGCCTCCCACCGTTTCTTCGAATTGCTTGAAGTAGGCGATGTGTTCGTCGTCGAAATAATCCGGCATGGCGGTTTCCGGCACCGGCACGCCGTTGACCGTCAGCTTCTTGTTCTGGTACGCCACCACGTCGCCCGGCACGCCGATCACGCGCTTGATGTAGTCCATGGACTCATCCTTCGGGTAGCGGAACACGACCACGTCGCCGCGCTTGGGCTCGCCCACGTCGATGATCTTCGTGTTGATCACCGGCAGGCGAATGCCGTAGTCGAACTTGTTCACGAGGATGAAATCGCCCACGAGCAGCGTCGGGATCATGGAACCCGACGGAATCTTGAACGGCTCGACCACGAACGAGCGCAGTACGAACACCGCCAGAATCACCGGGAAGAAGCTCGCCGAGTACTCGAGCCACCACGGCTGGCGCAGCTTCTCGTCGCGTAGCTTCGCGCGCGCGCTTGCCACCGCGCCGCCTTCCTGGGCACCGGAGCCCTGAATGCCGGAACCCTGCAACGAGAGCTGCTGCTGATCGAACTGCGCCACGGCCTCCTGTGCGGCCCGGCGGCGCGCCGGTTGAAACACCAACTTGTCGGCCACCCAGGCCACCCCGGTCACCAGCACCAGGATCAAAAGAATCAGGGCGAAATTCATGCGGGACCTGTCGCTACGTTATTTGTCTTCGACTTGCAAAATGGCAAGGAACGCTTCCTGAGGAATTTCAACGCTCCCCACCTGCTTCATGCGCTTCTTGCCTTCCTTCTGTTTCTCGAGCAGCTTCTTCTTGCGTGTGATGTCGCCACCATAGCACTTCGCCAGCACGTTCTTGCGCAGCGCCTTGATATTTTCACGCGCGATGATGTTCGCGCCGATGGCCGCCTGGATCGCAACATCGTACATCTGGCGCGGAATGATCTCGCGCATCTTCGCGGCCACCTGCGCACCGCGGCGACGGCTCTCCGAACGGTGCACGATGATCGACAACGCATCGACCTTGTCACTGTTGATGAGCATGTCGACCTTGACCACGTCCGACGCGCGGTATTCCTTGAATTCGTAGTCCATCGAGGCGTAGCCGCGCGACACCGACTTCAGACGATCGAAGAAATCGAGCACGATTTCGGCCATCGGAATTTCATAGATCAGGCGCACCTGGCGGCCGTGATACTGCATGTCGATCTGGACACCGCGCTTTTGCTGGCACAGCGTGACGACCGGGCCGACGTATTCCTGCGGCATGTACAGATTGACCGTGACGATCGGCTCGCGAATTTCTTCGATGCGGCCCGGGTCCGGCATCTTCGACGGGTTTTCCACCGACACCACCGTGCCGTCGCGCTCGGTTACCTCATAGATCACGGTCGGCGCCGTGGTGATGAGGTCCATGTCGAACTCGCGCTCGAGACGTTCCTGCACGATTTCCATGTGCAGCAGACCGAGGAAGCCGCAACGGAAGCCGAAGCCCAGCGCCTGCGACACTTCCGGTTCGTATTGCAGCGATGCGTCGTTGAGCTTGAGCTTTTCGAGCGATTCGCGCAGCGCGTCGTACTGGTTCGCCTCGACCGGATACAGGCCCGCGAACACCTGCGGCTTGACTTCCTTGAAGCCCGGCAACGGTTCCGGCGCGGGCTTGGTCGTGGTCGTCAACGCGTGCGTGACGGTATCGCCCACCTTCGCGGCACCCAGTTCCTTGATGCCCGAAATGATGAAGCCCACCTGACCGGCCGACAGCGACGTGCGTTGCTGCGACTTCGGGGTGAACACGCCGACCTGCTCGACCAGATGGGTCGAACCCGTGGCCATCAGAAGAATCTTGTCCTTGGGCTTGAGCGTGCCGTTCACGACACGCACGAGCATCACCACGCCCACGTAGCTGTCGAACCACGAGTCGATGATCAACGCCTGCAGCGGCGCGTTGGCATTGCCCTTGGGCGGCGGCACCTTGGCGATCAGCGCCTCGAGCACGTCTTCCACACCGAAACCGGTCTTTGCCGAACAGCGCACGGCGTCGGTCGCCTCGATACCGATAACGTCCTCGATCTCCTGGATCGCGTTCTCGGGCTCGGCCGACGGCAGATCGATCTTGTTGAGCACCGGCACGACTTCCACGCCCAGTTCGATGGCCGTGTAGCAGTTCGCCACGGTCTGGGCTTCCACCCCCTGCGAGGCGTCGACCACTAGCAGCGCGCCTTCGCATGCGGACAGCGAGCGGCTCACTTCGTACGAGAAGTCGACGTGTCCGGGCGTGTCGATGAGATTCAGGTTGTAGATCTTGCCATCACGCGCCTTGTATTGAAGCGCGGCCGTCTGGGCCTTGATGGTGATGCCGCGCTCGCGCTCGAGGTCCATCGAGTCGAGCACCCGCGATTCCATTTCACGATCGGACAAACCGCCGCTCAACTGGATGATGCGATCGGCCAGGGTCGATTTCCCGTGGTCGATGTGGGCGATGATCGAAAAATTGCGAATAAGGTCCATGAGGCGGGCTATAGAAAAGTCGGTGCCATCGGATTCGGCTCGGCAGCGGCTTTCGAGAGAATCGGCAAACACGACATTTTAGCCGAAAGCGCATCGATTCCGTCCGGAATCGGATGCCTCGCGGCGTTTTACCGGTAATGACGGGAAGGTTTCGAGGACGTTCGTGGAATACGCTCGCGGCGTGGCGTGGATCCGCCTCACTCGGCGGGGAAGACGGCGGCAACGGCAGCCGCGTCGAATCGGTACCGGCACAACTCGCGATCGCCGAGCGCAAGCACCGGCACGATTTCATCGTACTTCGCTTCGAGCGCCGGGTCGCTGTCGACATCGACGACAGTGACGGAGAAATCGCGCGCCGGACGCCACGCTTCGAGGGCCGCCAGCATGTCATCGCACAGATGACACCACTTGCGGCCGTATAGCGTGAACGCCGGCGCACTCATGAGTCGGCGGCTGGCTTACTTGCCCTGCGCGCGGGGGCGCAACGGCACGAACTGCGTGGCATCGCCGCGGCGCACGAGGATCGGGACGAGACGCTTGGGATCGAGCGCCTTGACCACTTCCTCGAATTGCTTCGCGCTGGTGATGTCCGCATCGCCCACCCGCAGGATGATGTCGCCCTGTTGCAACCCCGCGCGGCCCGCCGGGCCTTCGGCCAGTTCGACGGCCACACCGCCGCGCAGCTTCAGATCCTTCTTCTGCGCGTCGGTGAGATCCGAGACGACCAGGCCCAGCGCGTTGGGATGCGGCGTATCGGCGCTGCCGCCCTGCGCCTTCGACGCCTTCGGCGTGTCGACGTCGGCCTCGGCGATCGTGATACGCAGATCCTGGTTCTTGCCCTTGCGCAGCACCTGCAGCGTGGCGGTCGAGCCCGGCTTCGTCTCGCCGACCATGCGTGGCAGGTCGGTCGCATGATCCACCGGCCGTCCCTCGAACTTCATGATGATGTCGCCCGGCTGCACACCCGCCTTCTCGGCCGGACTGCCCGGCTCGATGCTGCGCACCAGTGCGCCTTGCGCACGCGGCAGGCCGAGCGAATCCGCGACGTCCTTGCTGACTTCGCTGATCGCCACGCCGATGCGGCCACGCACGACCTTGCCCGTTTTCTTGAGCTGATCGACCACGCGCATGACCTCGTCGATCGGAATCGCGAACGAGATGCCCATGAAGCCGCCGGTCTGGCTGTAAATCATCGAATTGATGCCCACCACCTCGCCGCGCATATTGATGAGCGGACCGCCGGAGTTGCCGGGATTTACCGCAACGTCGGTCTGGATGAACGGCAGGTAATCGCCCGTGTCGCGCCCCTTGGCCGACACGATGCCCGCGGTTACCGTATTTTCGAGGCCGAACGGCGAGCCGATGGCCACCACCCATTCGCCGACCCGCAGCTTGTTCGAATCGCCGACCGGCACGGTCGGCAGGTCCTTCGCTTCAACCTTCACCACGGCGACGTCGGTCCGCTTGTCCGCGCCCACGAGCTTCGCCTTGAACTCGCGCTTGTCGGTGAGGGTGACGTAGATGCTGTCCGCACCGTCCACCACGTGGGCGTTGGTCAGGATATAGCCGTCGCTCGACATGATGAAACCTGACCCCACGCCGCTGTTCTGCTCTTCGTCCGGCTGTGGCTGGCCACGCTTGGGCGCACCGCCCTTGGGTCCCGGCTGCGGCATGGGTACGCCGAAGAAGCGCCGGAACAGTTCGGCCATGTCGTCGTCCATGCCGGGCGGCAAGCCTCGCTGGGACCGACTTACGCGCTCGGTCGTGCGGATGTTCACCACGGCCGGGCCGACGCGATCGACGAGCTGGGTGAAATCGGGAAGATTGGTGACAAGCGGGGGGTTCGACGCTATCGATCCGCTGCCCGGCGCCGAGGCCGGAGCAGCGAATGCGGCGGGAACTCCCGCCAATTGCGCGGCGATGGCGCCGCCAAGGATGACACGAAGCAGGAGAGTCTTCTTCATTGGAAGATCGTAGTGCGCGAAAGTCTCGGAATTCCTGAGAGCCGTCCGGCGCCTGACACGGCATTGCGTCTCTTGTGCGCCTCGCTGCCCGGACCGCGCCGTTACCGGCGACGGCCCACCCGACAACCGGTCACTTCGCCGGCTGTTTGTACTCGATGCTGGAGGCGAACTGCTGCAGCGTGGCCTGCGGCACTTCGCCGAGCAAGGTCAGCCAGAAATCGCCGTGGCGCTTGATGAGAATGTTCGTCGCACCGGCGCTGCCGTGACCTTCCTT
Source organism: Pandoraea sp. E26 (assembly GCF_000681415.1). Classification (NCBI taxonomy): domain Bacteria; kingdom Pseudomonadati; phylum Pseudomonadota; class Betaproteobacteria; order Burkholderiales; family Burkholderiaceae; genus Pandoraea; species Pandoraea sp. E26. Next base: position 51,435 of record NZ_AYXJ01000030.1, on the reverse strand, counting down.
GCGCTCGCGCGTGGCCGGCTCGATGAACACCGAAAGTCCGGCCATGCCGTCGGAATATACCACCTGCTGCACTTCCAACGGCTTCCCGTCGGCCGTCGAACGCATCGTACGGCGCACTTCACGAACGGCCTTGAAACCCGGCACCTTCTTCGGCGCATCGATGGTCCACCCGGCATCGGACAGACGCATGGGCACGATCTGTGGCTTCACGACATGCCAGCCATGCGTGGCCTGAATCGCATGAACGATGCGCGTACGTTCGCTCGGCACCCCGATGGCGATCTGCGAGAACGCCGCCTGCTCGAGCAGGTGCCCGTCGGCATCGATCGTCTGGGCGCGCAGCAACAGACCGGTGTTGCGGTCGGCCCACAAACGGTAGCCGAAACGGTATTCGTCCTTCGGCGTGAGCTCGATCACCATGCAGTCGAAACCCGCCATCCGTTCGTTCGGCAGCAGCTTCGGAGCGTAATAGTCGAGTACGTCGCGATTGGGCGTTGCGAGCAACGCGGGGAACGAGTCCTTGCTCTCGCGCTTTTCCTGGAAGACGGTCTTCTGCTCGGGAATGAGCGTATAGACGTCCTCGTTCTGACGAAGAATGCGGCGCTGACGACCGTCGAGGGTTTCAAGCTCTTCGTACTCGTTGCCCTTATCAGCGAAGTGGCTGATCTTCGACGAACGCATGGTCGAACCACGCTGATAGACGAAGGTGCCGATGTAGTTCTGCGTCTGTGCCGCACGGTGGATCTTGTTGAGCCACGCCGCGACTTCGCGTCGCTCGACGAGCGGATCGGCGGACGGCGCGGACGCCTGGGCCCACGCCTGCGATTGCAGCGTGGTTGCCAGCAGGAACGCGAACAGTAAGAAAGTGCGCCCGATGGGCGCACGCGGCAAGGATTCGGTACTCAGGCGCTGCATTTATTCGTCCGCTTGCGCCGAGGCTCGCATGTAAGGAGAAACGCTCTGGCCGATGGGGGCCGGCGCGTATTGCTGGTGTGCGGCCAGATATTGGTCCAGGCGCGCATCGCGCAGCACGATCACGTCGTTCGTGGCCGCGTTGGCCGCCACGGCGGCCTGGGGCTGCTGGGCAAGCGCCACACGCGTGACGTTGGCCCCGGCTGGCGCCGGTGCCGCGGTCTGGGCCAGCACCTGCGGCTGAGCCCCGCCCGCCGGATGATCCTGCAGACGCGGCACCACCACCCACGACAACGCAGCCACGGCAGCGGCGGCGGCAGCCGTCGGCAACACGCGGCGCACGCGCAGGAAAGGATTGATGCGCGTCACGCGCGATCCCGAAGCCTTCACCGCCTGGGCGGCACCGGCCTGAGCGTCGGCCAGGGCGGCCGGCGCGAGCAGGTGGGGCTCGGCTTCGAGGCGTGCCGCGAAGGCCGCCATGAAGGCCGACTCCGAACGCGGCAGCGTCAGTTCATCGGAACGCAGCGCGTCGCCGATCAGATGGTAGTCGCCCCAGAGCGGACGGCCAGAGGTGTCGGCCTCGTCCAGCAGGGCAGCCAGTTCGTCCGGATCGAATTCCCCGTCCACCAACGCGGAAATCCGCTCGGCTTGCAGCCCCCGCTGCGTTTGCACCGTCGCTGATCCCATGATATCCCCCAACGAAATTAACTTTCCCGGCGGCGCGCTCACCAGCGCTTGCCGTCAGGCGTGTCCAGCAGCGGCCGCAGCCGGCTGGCAATCGCTTCACGCGCCCGGAAAATTCGCGAACGGACCGTTCCGATCGGGCACCCCATGGCTTCGGCGATCTCTTCGTAGCTCAACCCCTCGATTTCCCGCAGGGTAATGGCCGTTCGAAGTTCATCGGGCAAAGCCTCCATCGCCAGATTGACCGTTTGAGCAATCTGCTTGCTCATGAGCATCGACTCAGGCGTGTTGATATCCCTTAGTTGATCGGCCTCGGCAAAAGTTTCCGCTTCTTCAGCGTTCGCTTCAGTCGAGGTCGGGGCACGGCGCCCTTGCGTTGCCAGGTGGTTCTTCGCCGTGTTGACAGCAATACGATACAACCAGGTATAGAACGCCGACTCGCCGCGAAACTGCGGCAAGGCACGGTAGGCTTTGATGAAAGCCTCCTGCGTCACATCCTCGACCTCGGCGGCGTCGCGCACGAGCCGCGATACGAGGCGGATGATCTTGCGGTGATATTTCGCGACCAACAGCTCGAAGGCGGCTTTGTCGCCCTTTTGCACGCGCTCGACGAGCGCCTGGTCGATTTCTCGTTCACTCACCTGATATGGATCCGTATTTTCTCTGGCTGCCGGACCCGGTCGGGCCCGATGGCGCCACGCCGGCGCCTGGCCGCCGTGGCTGGAAGTGTCTTGAACGCCGCACGCCCGGGCACACTCACCGGAGCGTGGGTCAGCGGGACGGGACGCCGGCAAGGCGTCCCGCGAACATCAGACGCGCTGGAAGACCAGCGTGCCGTTAGTCCCGCCAAATCCGAAAGAGTTCTTCAATGCGACGTCAATTTTCATGTCGCGGGCCACGTTTGCGCAGTAGTCCAGGTCGCAAGCAGGGTCCTGATTGAAGATGTTGATCGTCGGCGGCGACTTCTGGTGATGCACGGCCAACACGGTGAACACCGACTCCAGGCCGCCCGCGCCACCCAACAGGTGGCCCGTCATCGACTTGGTCGAGTTCACCACGACCTGCTTCGCCGCGTCACCCATCAGGCGCTTGATCGCAACCGTCTCGGCGATGTCGCCCAGCGGGGTCGACGTGCCGTGGGCATTCACGTAATTCACGGTGTCGGCGTTCAGGCCGGCGTCGCGCAGGGCGTTCTTCATGGAGCGCAGCGCGCCGTCACCGTCTTCGCAAGGTGCCGTCATGTGATACGCGTCGGCACTCATGCCGAAACCCGTGAGTTCGGCGTAGATCTTCGCGCCGCGCGCCTTGGCGTGTTCGTACTCTTCGACCATCATCACGCCGGCGCCTTCGCCCAGCACGAAGCCGTCGCGATCCTTGTCCCACGGACGGCTGGCCGTTGCCGGGTCGTCATTGCGGGTCGACAGCGCCGTCATGGCGGCGAAACCGCCGATGCCCAACGGCGAAACGGTCGATTCCGCGCCGCCGGCGAGCACAGCGTCGGCATCGCCGTACTGGATCATGCGCGCGGCCTGGCCGATACAGTGCAGGCCGGTCGTGCACGCCGTGACGATCGCCAGGTTCGGGCCCTTCAACCCGTACCTGATCGACAGGTGGCCCGAAATCATGTTGATGATCGAGCCCGGCACGAAGAAGGGGGAGATCTTGCGCGGACCGCCATTGAGCAGGTCGGTCTGCGTGTCTTCGATCATCGGCAGGCCGCCAATGCCCGAGCCGACCAGCACGCCAATGCGCTCTGCGTTCTCTGCGGTGACCTGCAGGCCGCTATCCTCAAACGCCTGAATACCGGCGGCGAGACCGAAATGGATAAACGTATCCATACGGCGCGCTTCCTTGGGCGACAGGTACTTATCGGTATCGAAGTTTTTGACTTCGCCTGCGAAGCGCACCTTGTGCGCGCTCGCATCGAACTTCGTGATGTTGGCGATGCCCGAACGGCCCGCGACCAGATTTTCCCAACCCTCGGCAACGGTGTTGCCGACCGGCGAGATCAGGCCCAGACCGGTAATGACGACGCGACGACGACTCACGATACTCCCCTTCTTCTGCTGGGTCATACAAAACAAAAGCCACAGAGGCAGCAGGGTTCGACCCCGCGCTCCCTGCGGCTCACAGGCATGCCTGGCGCCAGGAACCGGTCGGCACCCCGGCCAGCCAGGCGAACCATGATGATTACTTGGCCGAGTTAGCCGTCACGTAATCGATAGCCTGTTGCACGGTGGTGATCTTCTCGGCTTCTTCGTCCGGAATTTCCGTTTCGAATTCTTCTTCGAGGGCCATCACCAGCTCAACCGTGTCGAGCGAATCGGCGCCAAGATCGGTCACAAAGTTCGAATCGTTCTTGACGTCGGCTTCCGCCACGCCAAGTTGTTCCGCGACGATCTTCTTGACGCGTTCTTCAAAGTTAGCCATGCAAACCCTCCGGGGTAGTTAGTTCAGACAAGTGCGCGCATTTTAACAGGTTTGCCAAGCAAAGTTAGCCTGCGCCAAATAATGTTCAACGTCGCGCAAATTAATCGATTTCTCCAGTAAATTGCGCGATTTTCATTCAACTCATGAACATGCCGCCGTTCACGTGGAGCGTCGTGCCGGTGATGTAGCCGGCTTGCGGCGACGCGAGAAACGCGACGGCATTGGCAATATCCTCGGGCGCACCGAGGCGCCCCAGCGGAATACGCGCCTTGAGCGCTTCCTGCTGGGCTTCGGGCAACGCCTTCGTCATGTCGGTATCGATGAATCCCGGCGCGACGCAGTTGACGGTGATGTTCCGGCTACCAATCTCCGCGGCCAAGGAACGCGCCATGCCGGCCACGCCGGCCTTGGCGGCAGCGTAGTTCGCCTGTCCGGGGTTGCCGGCCGAACCCACCACCGACGTCACGTTGATGATGCGGCCGTTACGCGCCTTCATCATCGGCTTGATCACCGCGCGCGACAAACGGAAGATCGCCTTGAGATTGGTGTCGATGACGTCGTCCCACTCGTCGTCCTTCATCCGCATGGCGAGATTATCTCGCGTGATGCCGGCGTTATTGACGAGGATGTCGAGTTTGCCGTACTGCTTCAGGATGTCGTCGAGGGCGGCGGAAACACCGTCGGCATCGGTCACATTCAGGACGATGCCCTTGCCGCCGGCCAGACCGGCTTCGGCGAAGTAGGCGTCGATGCCTTGCGCGCCGGCTTCGCTCGTGGCGGTGCCGATGACCGTGGCTCCCTGACGGGCCAGTTCCAGGGCGATCGCGCGACCGATGCCGCGCGAGGCACCGGTCACCAGTGCCACGTGGTTGTCGAGTTGCTTGCTCATGAGAGAATTTCCCTGCCTGTTGCTTACGAGAGTTGGGCGCGCACGTCGGCGAGCGACGCCGGGTCCGTGATCGCCAACCCCGTGAGATTGCCGTCGATACGCTTGGTCAGACCGGTCAGCACCTTGCCCGGGCCGCACTCGATCACTTGCGTCACGCCTTGCGATGCGAGCCATTTCACCGACTCGACCCACCGCACGGGTGCTGCGGCCTGGCGCACCAAGGCGTCCTTGATGCGGGCCACGTCCGTCTCGACCGCAACGTCGACATTATTGACCAGCGGGATTTGCGGCGCATTGAACGTCACGTTTGCCAGATATTCGCGCAGGCGGTCCGACGCCGGCTTGAGCAGCGACGAATGGAACGGCGCGGAGACCGGCAGCACCAGCGCGCGCTTGGCACCGGCGGCCTTGGCCAGCTCGCAAGCCTTCTCCACGCCCGCCTTGGCACCCGCGATCACGACTTGCGCCGGCGCGTTGAAGTTGACGGCTTCGACCACGCCAGCGGCCGACGCCTCGGCGCAGACCTGACGCACCGTGTCATCGTCGAGGCCAAGAATGGCGGCCATGCCACCCTGGCCGACCGGCACCGCTTCCTGCATGGCTTGCGCACGGAAGCGAACGAGCGGCACGGCGTCCTTGAACGCGATCACGCCCGCAGCGACCAGTGCCGAATACTCACCCAGGCTATGGCCTGCGACGAATGCCGGCGTGGCGCCGCCCTCGGCCAGCCATGCGCGGTACATCGCGTAAGCGGCGGTGAGCATGACCGGCTGGGTGTTGGTGGTGAGGTTGAGTTCCTCGGCGGGACCGGCGGCGATCAGTTTGGCCATATCCAGTCCGAGGGCATCCGAGGCTTCGGCAACGGTCTCGCGCACGACCGCGTTATCCGCGAATGCATCGAGCATGCCCACCGATTGGGACCCTTGTCCCGGGAAAACGAAAGCGAATGTCATAGCGCCTGGTTTTGCAGTCAGATTCAGAAATAAGGCAGCGTCCTGTCGTGCGCCAAAATGAAGACGACGAGACAGGAAGCGGCACGATCACACCTGGCGCGCACTTCCGTGCGCCCGCGTCGGTCACCGCGCCGCAGCGCCGGGGCAATTACATGCGGAACAGTACCGCGCCCCACGTGAAGCCACCGCCAACGCCTTCGATCATGACGTTCTGGCCCGGCTTGATGCGCCCATCGCGCACGGCCACGTCGAGGGCCAACGGAATCGAAGCGGCAGATGTGTTGCCATGCTGGTCGACGGTCACGACCATCTTCTCGTCCGGCAGGCCCAGCTTGCGTGCCGTGCTCGACATGATGCGCAGGTTGGCCTGGTGCGGAATCAGCCAGTCGAGCGCCGACGGCGCCATCCCGGCCTTTTCGAGGGCCTCGTGGGCCACTTTGTCCAGTACCTTGACGGCAAGCTTGAACACCGCCTGGCCGTCCATGTGAAGGAATGCCGCGCCCTGCACGGCACCGGCGTTCACGTTGCCCGGCACGCACAGGATGTTCGAATGGCTACCGTCCGCGTGCAGCGCGCTCGACAGGATGCCCGGCTCGCTCGATGCCTGAAGCACCACGGCACCCGCACCATCGCCGAACAGCACGCACGTCGTGCGGTCATTGAAATCGAGGATTCGGGAAAACGCCTCGGCGCCGATCACCAGCGCGTTCCGATACGTACCGGAGCGGATGAAGTTGTCGGCCGTGGCCATCGCGTAAGCGAAACCCGAGCATACCGCCTGGATGTCGAATGCCGCGCAGCCGTTGGTCACGCCAAGCTTGCTCTGCACGAGACATGCAGTGCTCGGGAACACGAAGTCGGGCGTCGACGTAGCCACCATGATCAGGTCGATCTGATCGGGGCTGAGTCCGGCCATGTCGAGTGCGTGCTTTGCCGCCTCCACCGCCATGTCGCTGGTCGTCTGGTCGGGCGCGGCGAAATGGCGGGCCTTGATACCGGTACGCGCGACGATCCACTCGTCGCTCGTCTCGACGCCGCGGGCCGCAAGCTCGTCGGCCAACTGCTGATTGGTCACGCGTCGTGCCGGCAGGTAGCTGCCGGTACCGACGACACGGGAATAAATCGCGGACTGGGTCATCTTATGATCGATTAGCGCGCCGGGGGAGCCGCCGGCTTCAAAGCGCCGGAATGGCGCTCACCGGCTTGTTGTCCTGGAGCTGGGTCTGGTTCTCTTGCATGGCGTGCGACAAACGGTCGAGCACGCCATTGCGAACTGCATCATAGCCGCGTTTGATAGCCCATTCAAACGAGTAGGCATCGGCGGAACCGTGACTCTTGATGACGAGCGCACGCAATCCGAGCAACGCCGCACCGTTGTAACGGCGATGATCGACGCGGTTCTTGAAGCGGGTAAGAATCGGCAGCGCAACGACAGCGATCACCTTGGTCCACCACGTGCGGGTGAATTCCTCGCGGATCATGTCGCCGAGCATCTGGGCCAGGCCTTCGGAGGTCTTGAGTGCAACGTTGCCCACGAACCCGTCGCACACCACGATGTCCGTCGTGCCGCGATAGATGTCGTTGCCTTCCACGTTGCCGTAGAAATTCAGCGTGGAGCCACGCAGCAGCTCGCCGGCCTGCTTGATGACGTCGTTGCCCTTGATGACTTCCTCGCCGATGTTGAGCAAACCGATCGACGGGCGGTCCTTGCCGTCGACGGCCGCGACGAGCGCATGGCCCATTTCGGCGAATTGCAGCAAGTGCGTCGGCTCGCAATCCACGTTGGCGCCCAGATCGAGCATCGTGGTGTAGCCGCCCTTCTGGTTCGGCAACACCGTGGCGATCGCGGGCCGCTCGATCCCGGGCAAGGTCTTGAGCACGTAGCGCGAGACGGCCATCAGCGCACCGGTATTGCCGGCGGACACGCAAGCCTGCGCGCGCGCTTCCTTGACCAGATTGAGCGCCACGCGCATCGAGGAGTCTTTCTTCCTGCGCAGGGCGGTCTCGACGGAGTCGTCCATGGCGACGACTTCGGTCGCATTGACCACGGACAGGCGTGGGTGATCCGTCACGCGCAGCTTCGCGAGCTGCGCGTTGATGATCTCCTGCTGTCCGACCAGCACAAGTTCGACATCGTCGGTGGATTGCACGAAGCGAACCGCGGCCGGCACCGTCACCGATGGGCCGTGATCTCCGCCCATACAATCGATCGTCAGGGTGACTGTCATGTCGACGTGATTGGCTTGCGGTACAGGTAACAAAAAAAGCGGCAGGATGAGTGCCGCTTTTGCCACATCAAACGATCAAACAGCGCCATGATGGGCGCGTATCGCCTGGAGGGCCGAGTTAGTCGTTCTTGGTCTTGATGACCTTACGACCACGGTAGAAACCGTTCGGCGAGATGTGGTGACGCAGGTGCGTCTCACCCGACGTCGGCTCGACGGCGGTCGACGGTGCGGTCAGGAAATCGTGCGAACGGTGCATGCCGCGCTTCGACGGCGACTTCTTGTTCTGTTGAACGGCCATGATAACTCCTCAAAATATCGCGAAATTTTAACACAGTTCGAGCGCCGCCCTACGGTGTCGGCCTGTCGGCCCGACCTGTGCGACTAACGCAAACATGTACTTTGGTGAGCCGGAAACCCGGCCGCACATTACTTTCCGTCCTTGTCCGGCGAGCGCTTGAGCGCTGCCAGCGCCGCGAACGGAGACGGCTTATCCTCTTCTTCGGGCGGGGGCGGCGGCTCCGCCAACCCGTCGTCGCCCGTGGCCAGGCTTTCGTGCACAGTCGGACAAACCTCATGCTTCGGCACGATTGGCAAAGCCAACAGCAATTCTTCCTCGATCAGCTCGCGCAGATCGAAATGCCGGGAGCCGACCAGCGCCTCGAGTTCGTCTTCATCGAGGGGGCGCGCTTCCGCGGCCGCTTCGTCGCGCACGATCTCGAAGGTCGTCTCCGAGTCGAGCAGCTCCTGGTACGGCGTCAGGCAGCGCTGGCATTCGAGCCACATCGGTCCGCTGACCGACAGCGTCAGAAACTGCGCCACCGTGGGCTTGCCATCCGCCCGCAACACCGGCTTCTCGACGCCTTCGGCGCGCCAGTGGAAAACGCCCTGCGCACGCCCGGACGCCGAGACTTCGGCAGGCACTTCGGTTACCATGCGCGGCAATGCCGCAAGTTGCACGTCACCTTCCGCCACCCGGCCGGTACGCGCGAATTCGAACAGATCGACGATGTATTCGCTCATCACGCTCATCCTTGCCCTGGCGCATCCGAACGCGTCTTTCATGCCCCGTACCACTCGCAGCGCCTTGATTCGACACCACTTCCAGGCATTCGAACAGGGATCGCGCGGGCTGGCGGGACCGAGCGCCAGATTGCAAAAGCCGTGAATTCTAAATAGTTTTTCGTTTCTCGTCAAACACTTAAACCCGATGACCGCACAGCCCCATCCACCGCTGATCCTGGCCTCCGGATCGCGCTATCGCCGTGAACTGCTCGAGCGCCTGCGCCTGCCGTTCTCGGTCGACGTCCCGGACATCGACGAAACGCCCGCCCCGGGCGAAACGCCGCGCGATACGTCGCTGCGCCTGGCCCGCGAGAAGGCCGTCGCCGTGGCCGCGCGGCGCCCCGGCGCCGTCATCATCGGCTCGGACCAGGTCGCCACCTTCGAAGGCCGCCAGATCGGCAAACCCGGCAACTTCGAGAACGCCATGGCACAGCTACGTGACATGCGCGGCAAGATGGTCGAATTCCACTCCGCCCTTTGCGTCTATGACGCACGCAACGGCGAGACCCAGGCCACAGACGTCGTGACACGGGTGAAGTTCCGCGACCTGCCTGACACCGTGCTGGCCGCGTATCTCCACGCGGAGACCCCCTACGATTGCGCCGGCAGCGCCAAGTCCGAGGGACTCGGCATCATGCTGCTCGAGTCGATCGAGAATGACGACCCGACCGCGCTGATCGGCCTGCCACTCATTGCGCTGACGTCGATGCTCATGCGCGCGGGAATCGCGCTCCCGGGCGCAGCCCCAGCCCTTGCGGGGAGCGCGGCATGAGCGGCACGCTGTATCTGATTCCCAACACACTCGGGACCAACACGCGCGGTGGCCTGCCGGCGGTACTCCCGGAAGAAGTGCGAGCGGTCACGGCACATCTGAAGTACTTCGTCGGCGAACAGGCCAAGAGCACGCGCGCATTCCTGAAGCTGGTGGGGGTGAGCACACCGATCCAGGAAATCGATATCCGCGAACTGAATGTCAACACGCCGGCCGCTGCCGTCGATGCCCTTCTCGCCCCCATTCTCGCCGGCGCGAACGGCGGCCTCGTATCCGAAGCCGGATGCCCGGCCGTCGCCGACCCGGGCGCATTGCTGGTTCGACGCGCCCATGAAAAAGGCGTGCGCGTCGTGCCATTCGTCGGCCCGAGCTCGATTCTTCTGGCGCTGATGGCCAGCGGCCTGAACGGCCAGAGTTTCGCCTTCCACGGTTACCTGCCGACCGACGCCGGCGAGCGCGCCAGGCGGCTGCGCGAACTCGAGCAACGTTCGCGCAAGGAAAAGCAAACGCAGGTCTTCATCGAGACGCCCTACCGCAACAAGGCCATGCTCGACGCCCTGCTGCAGCATTGCGACGCGTCCACCCTGCTCTGCGTTGCGGTCGATGTCACGCAAGAGGCCGAGCAGATCGTGACGCACCAGGTCAAGGGCTGGCCTCAGGCGAGCGTCGAGCTCCACAAACGTCCCGCGATTTTCCTGTTCCTCAGCCAGTAACCTCCGAAAGGTCGAAAATCCCGGCATTCGCGACAGCAACGAAAAACCCCACGGAAATCGGAATCTCCGTGGGGTTTTGTGCTCTTTGCGTACGGACGGATTACTTCATCGACAACGCAGAGCCCATCATCATCGTCTTCATCGCCGCCGCGCCGACCGCCGCGCCGAAGCGACGCGCCACACGCTCAGGCAGATTCTCCTTGACGGTGTAGTCGACGAGATCCGGCGCCTTGAGCACGTCGCGCGCGACCGAATCGACCGTGCCCAGTCCGTCGGCGAGCCCCAGCTCGATCGAGCGCTGCCCGGTCCAGAACAGGCCGCTGAACAGGTCCGGATCGTCTTTCAGGCGGTTGCCGCGCCCTTTCTTGACCGCCCCGATGAACTGCTGATGGACTTGCTCGAGCATATCGAGCGCATACGTCTTCTGCTGGTCGGTTTGCGGCGAGAACGGGTCAAGAAATCCCTTGTTGCGGCCGGCGGTCAGCAAACGCCGCTCGATACCGAGCTTGTCCATCAGACCGGTAAAACCGAAGCCGTCCATCAACACGCCGATGGAGCCGACGATGCTCGCCTTGTCGACGTAGATCTTGTCGGCCGCCGCCGCGACGTAATACCCGCCCGAGGCGCAGATTTCCTCGACGACGACATAAAGCGGCTTCTTCGGATATTTCGCCCGCAAACGCGCGATGTCGTCGTAGATCATGCCAGCCTGCACCGGGCTGCCACCCGGGCTGTTGATGCGCAGGATCACGCCGGCGGCCGAGCTGTCCTCGAAGGCGGACTCCAGCGCCGAATTGATCTTCTGCGCGCTCGCCTGCGAGTCGGGCGCAATTTCGCCACTGAGCGTGACGAGCGCGGTGTGCTTGCCGGATGTCGCGCCAACGGTCGTCGAACCGCCGTCAAAGTCGGAGATCGACCAGACAACCAAGGCGACGATCGCGAGCACCAGCAGCCGGAAGAAAATCTTCCACCTGCGAGCGGCGCGCTGCTCGCGGATACCGGCCATCAGCACCTTTTCCAGCATCTCGCGCTCCCACGGCTTCACTTCCTGGGGGTCGCGGCCAGTGCCGCCAGCTCCGGCGGCCGGGCGGGCACCCGGCGCGGCAAAGCCGGGTTCGGAGCGGGATGAGTCGGGCGGCAAAGTGTCGGCCATACGTTATCCAGAGAGCGTGGGAGAAATAGATGAAAGTGGCAAGGCGTCCCCGATTCCCGCTTCCCGCGCGATCAGTTCAGCGCGGTGTCGGGCGCCTCGATATAGGCATCGGGCCACCAGACGACGGTCGTCCCGGACGGCGCGGCGACGCCCGCGGCAGTCGATGCATCAGACGCGCCAGAGGTGTCGGGTGCGGTCGGTGCGCTGTTCGCGCCGCTCGGGCATTCCGCGTCTGCCCGCCGCTCTTCGACGCGCACGGGGTGCAACGCCCCACCCTGACACGGGCCACCCACGCAGTGTCCGGTGTCGGGCTCGTACACGGCGCCATGCGTCGCGCACATCAAGTATAAGCCGGACGTCTCGAAAAACTGGCCTTCCGACCAGTCCAGCTCCATGGGGACGTGCGCGCACTGGTTGAGATAACCATAAACGCGCCCTTCGTAGCGAATCACGAACGCCGGTGTGCGGCGGCCGGCGACGCACACCTCGAAGCGCACACCGCGCCCGCCGTCCTCGAGCGCGTCACCTCGACAGATCGGCAGTGGCCCCGCGGGCGGCGGCAGGTCCGTCACACGCGCTCCAACAGCCAATCGCGCAACTCGGTCACGCTGCCGGCACAGTACGCCGGTTCGAGCGCCACCAGTTGTTCGCGCGGATGTGCACCACCATAGGCCACCGCCACGCCCGCCGTGCCGGCGCTGCGCGCCATCTGCAGATCGTGCGTGGTATCGCCGATCATGACCGTGCGACGCAGGTCCTGACCGAGCTCGCGCGTGAGTTCCTGCAGCATGGCCGGGTGCGGCTTCGAAAATGTCTCGTCGGCACAACGGGTTGCATCGAACATGCGCATCAGACCGGCCGATTCGAGCGCGCGATTGAGCCCCACACGCGATTTGCCCGTCGCCACCGCCAGAAAGCGTCCCCGCGAACGCAGTTCCTCGAGCAGTTCGCGAACACCCGTGAACAACACGGTCTCCTTGTCACCTATCAAATAATGAAAGCGATAGCGCTCGGACAGACGCGGGTAATGCGCGGGATCGAGTGACGGCACCGCCATCTGGAGCGCATCGCGCAAGCCGAGGCCAATCACATGGTTGGCCACCTCGTCGGACGGTACGGGCAACCCCAGATCGCGGCAGGCGGCCTGGATGCAGCGGGTAATGGTGGGCGTTGAGTCCATCAACGTCCCATCCCAGTCGAACACGACCAGGTCGAATTCAGAGCTTGGCATCGGCGGAAGCGCCTCGAAGTTGATTCAGGAATTGCTCACATTCTGGCGGCAACGCGGCTTCCAGTGCAATCGGCGTGTCAAGCACCGGATGGGTGAATTTCAATCGCCATGCATGCAAAAACATCCGCTTGATGCCGGGCCGGCTCCCCGGGCGCGCCAGCGTCTTGTTCAGCGTGAAGTCGCCATATTTGTCGTCCCCGACAATGGGCGTGCCGCAATGCGCGAGGTGAACGCGAATCTGATGGGTGCGTCCCGTTTTCAGTTCCGCTTCGAGCAACGTGTATGGCGGCAGGGATTCCATCATCCGAAATACCGTATGGGACGCCTGGCCATCTTCCTGCACCCGGACACGACGCTCCCCTTCCGCCGTCACATATTTATATAGCGGTGCCTTGACCGCACGTTGCCGATCGCGCCATTCGCCGGTCACGCACGCCAGATAACGCTTGTCCATCCGGTTGTGGCGGATCTGCTCGTGCATGCCGACCAGTGCCGCGCGCTTTTTCGCCAGCAGCAGAATGCCGGATGTCTCGCGATCCAGACGATGCACCAACTCGAGGAATTTCAGATGCGGCAGGGCACGACGCAGTTGCTCGATCACGCCGAACGAGACGCCGCTGCCGCCGTGAACGGCCACGCCGGCGGGCTTGTCGATTGCCAGCAGGTAGTCGTCTTCGAACAACACGGGAAACGTGGCGGCCGGTACGTGGACGGCCGCGTCGGCGACCGGCGTGGCGACCCTGACCGGCGGAATCCGCACGATATCGCCAAGGACGAGTCGATAGGCGGCGTCTACCCGCCCCTTGTTGACGCGGACTTCCCCGCTACGCAGGATGCGGTAGACGTGGCTTTTCGGGACTCCTTTGCACTCGCGCAAGAGGAAATTATCGATACGCTGCCCGGCCGAGCCGTCGTCGACTTCGACGAGGCGGACCTGCGGTGCGGACGCCGGCGAAACCATTTTCTGCCGACTTTTGCCTAACTCATTCATTATGAATATAATTTGCCCAACAGGGGTGGTGGTAGCGGGAATCATGCCAAATCCCCACGTCTGTCGGTGCATACCCCAAAACGGTATTTTACTTGCACCCCGGACCGGCTGCTCGTTCGGTGAACCTGGAGCAGCGAGCGCACGCACGTCACGCAGCGTCGGCAGGAAGTGGGCCCATAGGCCGCTTCGGTCGCAGCGCGCGGGACGCGGATAGAGTTGGTGGTTATAGAATTTTTTGGCGATCAGACCGGGCTCCATTGTCAGGGCTGATCGCTTTGTGAATATCGTTCGCGCAATAGTCGAAGTGAGGCGCCGTCACAAGAAGAATAAGTGTCGGCAGGCGCCCCGAGAAAACGTTGATGAAGTTTCTCGTCCAGTTTCTCTTGGTATGGACTGCAAGCCCGAAGTGACTCGCGCCGGGCCGGAATTTTCCGGTGCCTGGGCGGATCCGGGTGAGCGCGAAAACGTATTCCTGGCGCCATAGCGTCCGTCGGCCTCATCGCCCGGACCCCCCGGCAATTCTTCCACTCCCGGCTCGAACCTCGCGTGTTGGATAACTCGAGTGATACGTGCCCGACGCACTGCACATTGGCATCTGCGGCGGGTGGGAGTCGTTTTCATGAAACGCATGTTGTTCAACGCCACGCAGCAGGAAGAACTGCGCGTGGCAATCGTCGATGGGCAGAAACTCATCGACATCGATATCGAGACGGCCGGACGCGAACAGCGTAAAGGCAATATCTACAAGGGCATCATCACCCGTATCGAACCCTCCCTCGAAGCCTGCTTCGTCAACTACGGCGAAGGTCGCCACGGCTTCCTTCCGTTCAAGGAAGTGGCTCGCGCATACTTCCGCGACGGTGCCGATGTGCGCAATGCGCGCATTCAGGACGCCCTCTCCGAAGGTCAGGAGCTCATCGTTCAGGTCGAAAAGGAAGAGCGCGGCAACAAGGGCGCAGCCCTGACCACGTTCATCTCGCTGGCCGGCCGCTACCTCGTGCTGATGCCGAACAACCCGCGCGGCGGTGGCGTATCGCGCCGCATCGAGGGCGAAGACCGTCAGGAACTGCGCGAGACGATGGGCCAGCTCGAGTTGCCGGAAGGCATGAGCATCATCGCCCGCACCGCAGGCATCGGCCGCTCGGCCGAAGAACTGCAGTGGGATCTGAACTACCTGCTGCAACTCTGGAACGCCATCGAAGGCGCCGCCAAGAATATCGAGCTGCCGCGCGACTCGGCGCTGATCTATCTCGAATCGAGCCTGGTCATCCGCGCCATCCGCGACTACTTCCAGCCGGACATCGGTGAAATCCTCATCGATACCGAAGAAATCTCCGAACAGGCGCGCAATTTCATGCAGGTGGTCATGCCCGATCACCTCAATCGCGTGAAACAGTACCGCGACGACGTGCCGCTGTTCTCGCGCTTCCAGATCGAACATCAGATCGAGACGGCATACTCGCGTCAGGTGCCGTTGCCCTCGGGCGGCGCCATCGTGATCGACCACACCGAAGCCCTGGTTTCGATCGACGTGAACTCTGCGCGAGCCACCAAGGGCGCCGACATCGAGGAAACGGCCCTGCGCACCAATCTGGAAGCGGCCGACGAAGTCGCGCGCCAGTTGCGCCTGCGCGATCTTGGCGGCCTGATCGTGATCGACTTCATCGACATGGAGTCGGCCAAGAGCCAGCGTGAAGTCGAACAACGTGTGAAGGATGCGCTCAAGCACGACCGCGCGCGCGTCCAGATGGGCAAGATCTCGCGTTTCGGCCTGATGGAGCTCTCGCGCCAGCGCCTGCGTCCGTCGCTGTCCGAAGGCACGCACGTGACCTGCCCGCGCTGCAACGGCACCGGCCATATCCGCGACGCCGAATCGTCGGCGCTTCAGGTCCTGCGCATCATCCAGGAAGAAGCGATGAAAGAGCACACGGCAGCCATCCACTGCCAGGTGCCGGTCGAGGTCGCCGCATTCCTGCTCAATGAAAAGCGTCAGGAAATCAACAAGATCGAAGCACGCTTCAAGGTCGGCGTGCTGCTGATCCCGAACAAGCATCTCGAAACGCCGCACTACAAGCTCGAACGCCTGCGCTTCGACGATCCGCGTCTGGACGCCCCGAAGGCCAGCTACTCGCTCGCCGAGGAAGCGGCCCGTTCGCTGGAAGACGATCCGGCCGGCTACAGCAAGAAGAAGGAAGACGTGCGCCCGCGTCAGGAAGCCGCCGTCAAGGGCATTACGCCCGAGCAACCGGCACCGACGGCACAGCCGCGTCCGGAGCCGGTTGCTGCGGCTACGCCCGCCGCCGCTCCCGCCCGCAGCGGTGGTTTCATCGGTTTTGTGAAGCGCCTGCTGGGCCTCGAGCCCGCCGCGGCACCCGCACCGGCCGCGGCTGAAGCGCCGGCCAAGCCGGCAGCCCGTGCACCGCGCGAGCGCCATGAGCGCCCGCATCAACAGAACCGAAACCGCCGTGGCAACGCTCGCGACGACAAGGCAGGCAAGGACAACGCCGGCCAGCCGGCACGTGAGGGTCGCGAAGGACGTGAAGCTCGCGAGGGTCGTGGCGAGGGTCGTGGCGAGGGTCGTGGCACCCGTCCGGAGCGTGGCGAGCGCGCCGACCGCAATGAGCGCAACGAACGTAACGAGCGCGCGGAACGTGGCGAGCGTGGTGATCGTCAGGAGGGCCGTGACAAGCGTGAGCGCGACGACGCTCAACGTCAGCCGGCTCAGGACGTCCGCGCCGATGAGGCCCGCGAGCCGCGCGAAGGCCGTGAGCGCGGTAGCCGCCGCGACCGCAACGAGCGCCGCGAGCGCCGCCAAACCGAAGGTGCGGAAGACCAGCAGGTCGCACCGCAACGCGCCGTCGTCGCCGCAGCAGCAGCGCCGGTCGTCGCCGATCAGGACGCGCTCGAACAGGATCACCTGACCGCACAGGTCGAAGGCGCGCCGGTCACCACCGAGGAAGGCGAGCAAGCGGGTGAAGAACGCCGCCGCAGCCGTCGCCGTGGTCGCCGTGGCGGCCGCCGCGAGCGCGAAGCCGGCGAGCAGCAACTGAGCGCCGACGGCGAGCACGCAGAGGGCGCAACGTCCGAAACCGTGGAAAGCGCCGCCGCAAGCACCCCGCTGCCGACGCACGAAGGCGTGGAAAACGCGGCTGGCGAAGCGCTGGAGCGCGCCGAGCAAGCTCCGGTCGCCCCCGCCGCGATGGCACCCCGTACCGAACCGACGCCCGCCCCGGCCCACGCCGAGCGCGCTGAAGTCCCGGCAGCCCCGGCAGCCCCGGTTGCAACGCTGACCGAAGCCGCGCCGGTGGCCGTGCCCGCAGTGCAGGCGCCGGTGATCTCGGAGCCGGTCGCACCGGTGAACGTGACGCCGCTGCCGGTCGAGCAGGTTGCCACCGCGCCGGTCGTACCGCCGGTCAGCGCGCCGCTGCCCGTGGTGACGCCGGCGCCGGCCCAAGCCGAAGTCCCCGCACAGGCCTTGACGGAAATCGCGGCGACCGCGGCGACCGCCAGCGCCCCGTCGGCCAGTCCGGCCACGGAAGTGGCAGAGGTCGCCGGAAGCGCGGCGGAACCCGTGCAGGCCCAGGTCGAGACGGAGGCGCCCCAAGCTGCCCACGCCGCCAAGGTGGTCGAAACCGACAAGGTGGTGGAAGCCGTGGAAGCGCCCGCCGCGGCCGCAACGGTTCAGGCCGTGTCGGCAGCACCGGAAGCGGCCGCCGCCGCGACCGAAGTCGTCACACAACGCGCCGCTCCGGTGGCCGCGGCACCGACGCTCAAGCACAGCGAGCTGGAATCCACGCTTGCGAGCGTGGGCCTCGTCTGGGTGCATACGGACGCCGACAAGCACCGTGCGGCGCAGGAAGCCGCGGCGCAGGTCGTCCCGGCCCCGCACGTGCAGCGTGAGCGCCGCGCGCCGACACCGCTCAATAGCGGCCCGATGGAGCAAGTGGAAACGCGCGGCACGTCGCATCACGTGGTCTGAGGCCGATCGCATGACGCTCGGGCGGTGATGCCGTCCGGACGTCGAGCGACACGCCCCACCACCCCACGCGTGACGCCAGAAAAGGAGGCTTCGGCCTCCTTTTTTTGTTGATGGTGGCGCACGCCCTCTCGCCGCAACCCCGCATTGTCCCGACTTGTCTCCGTCTCCACCTGTCCGTATCGTGTGCCGGCATGCGGGTTTGACGTCTTGCAACGCATGTCCCGGTACCGATATCCGATGTCCGCGATGCCCGCTGCGGGCACTTTTCGGCGTCTTCGGCGCCCGACAGGCCAATTCGTTAGAATGGAGACGCAAGCCAAGACCCCGCCATGACCGAAACGATCATCCGACTCACCGATTTGCGAAGCGATGCGCGTTATACGACGCATTCGCCGCAGTTGCCCGCACAAGTGCGTGCCGCGACCGGCCATCTCGAAGATGCGCTGGCGCGGCCGCTGCACGACCTGCGGATCTCGGTGACCGATCGTTGCAACTTCCGCTGCGTGTATTGCATGCCGAAGGACGTGTTCGACAAGGACTACGCCTTCCTGCCGCAATCGTCGCTGCTCTCGTTCGAAGAGATCGAGCGCGCGGCACGCCTGTTCATCGAGCACGGCGTGGAAAAGCTGCGGCTCACGGGCGGGGAGCCGCTGCTGCGAAAGCACATTGAACGCCTGATCGAGATGCTGGCCCGGCTGCGCACCCCGTCGGGCAAGCCGGTGGATATCACGCTCACCACCAACGGTTCGCTGCTGGCGCGGCGAGCGCAGTCGCTCAAGGACGCCGGCCTGACGCGCGTGACCGTCAGCCTGGACAGCCTCGACGACACGATCTTCCGCCGGATGAACGACGTCGACTTCCCGGTCGCCAAGGTGCTCGAAGGAATTGCCGAGGCGCAACACGTCGGCCTCGGTCCGGTGAAGGTGAACATGGTGGTCAAGCGCGGCACGAACGACGCCGATATCGTGCCCATGGCGCGCCATTTCCATGGCAGCGGCGTGGTCCTGCGTTTCATTGAATATATGGACGTCGGCACGTCGAACGGCTGGCGCATGGACGAAGTGCTGCCGTCGGCCGACGTCATCGCGCGAATCAACGACGCATTGCCGGTCGAGCCGCTCGAGCCCAACTATCCCGGGGAAACGGCACAGCGCTGGCGTTACCGTGACGGCGGTGGCGAAGTCGGCGTCATTTCCTCCGTCACGCGCGCCTTTTGCGGCACTTGTTCGCGGGCGCGGTTGTCTACGGAAGGCAAGCTGTACCTGTGCCTGTTCGCGAGCGCCGGTCACGATCTGCGCTCGCTGCTGCGCAATGGCGCGAGCGACGCACAAATCTCGACCGTCATCGGCGACATCTGGCACGCACGCACCGACCGGTATTCCGCCCTGCGCACGGCGGCCACCGGCCTGCCCGAAGGCGCCCCACCGAAAGTGGAGATGTCCTACATCGGCGGATGAGCGCGACGGGCATCGCCCGTCCGTTCGTCGGCACGCTTTCGACTCACCGAATTCTTTTTCTCAACTCATGATCCCTGTTGCCCCGGACGGTAGTGGTGTCCGAGACTCTCTGACCATTACTCGTCGCACCCGTCGTCTCATTGCCGCCAGTGCGAGCGCAATGGCACTGTCCTTCGTTGTGCTCTCGCCTGTCACCGCGCGTGCCGATTGTGACCCCGCCGGGCGCGACGTCGCGAACCGGCTGATGACTTACAGCGGTCAACTCGGCGATCGCAATCCGCTGCGCCTCGTGCTGCGTCCGTCGTCGGGTGGCAAGCTCGAAGGTCGCTACGCCAACGCGTCGTCGCAAAGCGACACGCATCTGACCGGCAAGATCGAGAACAAGACCCGCGTGCACCTGACCGAGTTCGACGCCGGCGGCATGCCGCGCGGCACCTTCGAGGGCGCGTTCGCCGCCAACGGCGATATCGACCGTCAGCGCGGTGCGTCGTCGAGTTGCGAAGTCATCTCCGGTCAGTGGAAGGATCTGCGCAGCGGCCGCTCGGTGCCGTTCGAGCTGGCACTTTCCAGCATCCAGACCGGCAAGATCGACCACCTGTACGGTGCGGCCGGCGTGAGCGACGACGAGACCGTCAACCGCGCCGCCACGCAGTTCCGCAAAGGCGTGCTCGACGATCGTCGCGATGTGGTCGCCCAATCCATCCGATATCCGCTGCACGTCTCGCTGCGCGGCAAGACATTGATCCTTCGCAACCCGAAGTCACTGCTGGCGCGCTACAACGAGATTTTCACTGACGGTTACGTTCGCACGATCGGTGCCGCGGTGCCGCGCCTCATGTTCGCGCGCGATCAGGGCGTGATGCTCGGCGACGGTGCCGTCTGGTTCGACGCCAACGGCCGCGTCATCGCGCTGAACCGCTCCTGACGCCGTTCGGGAAGCCACCGCTCATGCCCCCCGCCCTCTCCCGTCACGCCATCACCGGCCTGGTGCTCGCGGGCGGGCGCGGTCAGCGCATGGGCGGACGCGACAAAGGGTTGCAGCCTTTTGCCGGACGTCCACTCGCCGCACATGTCATCGAACGCTTGCGCCCCCAGGTCTCGGCGCTGATCATCAGCGCCAACCGGAATGGCGACGCCTATGCGGCGCTCGGTGCCCCGGTGGTCAGCGATGAGACCCAGGATTTCGCCGGCCCGCTCGCTGGCATGCTGGCGGGTTTGCGTGCCGCACGTACGGACTATGTCCTCACCGTGCCGTGCGACACCCCCTATTTGCCGGAGGACCTGGCCACGCGGCTGGCGGCCGCGCTGATCGACACGGGCGACACCACGCCGCCGTTGGCCGCCTATGCCGCAACGGCACACGGCCCGCATCCAGTATTCGCGCTTTTGCACCGATCGCTGGCCGACGACCTTGCCGCGACGCTCATGGCGGGCGAGCATCGGGTCCGGGCGTGGCTGGCGCGCCACAAGGCCGTACAAGTTCACTTCGGCGACGAGCGTCCGTTTTACAATGTCAACACGCTGGACGACCTCCACACCGATACGCCGCGCGCGCCCTGACGCTCCGGGTTCCGACGCAGCCCGTTCCGTCGCCACCGCTTTTACGGGATTCATGCCGGACTCAAGCCGAAAGCGAGCCGGATGACGACGCCACACCGATGACAACACTAGACGAAGCCCTGGCCGGCTTGCCGGACTACGACCCCAACCACATGACGGTCGAATTGGCGCGCGCCATCATCGCGCGCACCGCGTGTCCCGTGTCCGCCATCGAGCAGGTTGCCGTTCGCAGCGCGTTGGGCCGGGTACTCGGCCGCGACGTGATTTCCCCGCTCGACGTCCCCGCGTTCGAGAACGCCGCGATGGACGGCTACGCCTTTCACAGTCGCGCCCTTGCCGCAGGCGGCAACGTGCGCCTGCGCGTGGCGGGCCGCTCGTTCGCCGGCCATCCGTTCGAGGGTGACGTAGGCGCTGGCGACTGCATACGCATCATGACCGGCGCCTTGCTGCCGACAGGCTGCGACACGGTCATCCCTCAGGAGCAGGTGCAGCGCGAAGGCGACACGGAAATCGTCACCTTCGCCGCGAATGCCGTCACACCCGGCCGTCACGTGCGCCACGTCGGCGAGGATCTGGCGGCCGGTCACCCTGCGCTGCATGCGGGCAAGCGCCTGCGTCCGGCCGCGCTCGGGCTGCTGGCCTCGCTTGGCGTGGCCGAGGTGCCGGTGCGCCGCCGCATTCGCGTGGCGTTCTTCTCGACCGGCGACGAACTTCGCTCGGTGGGCGAGCCGCTGGCGCCGGGCAATCTGTACGACAGCAACCGTTACACCCTTTTTGGCATGCTGACGCGTTTGGGCGTCGAGGTGCTCGACCTCGGCGTGGTGCGCGACGATCCGCAAGCCATTGAAGACACCTTGCGCAACGCGTGCCGCGATGCCGATGCCGTTATCACCTCGGGCGGCGTGTCCGTTGGCGAGGCCGATTTCACGCGCGAGATGATGGCGCGCCTGGGCAACGTCGTGTTCTGGAAGATGGCGATGCGTCCGGGCCGACCGTTTGCGTTCGGCGAACTCGAGAGTGAAGGTCACCGCGCCTTGTTGTTCGGGCTGCCGGGCAATCCGGCGGCCGTGATGGCTTCGTTTTACCACCTGGTCCGCGACGGCCTGTTCGCATTGATGGGCGCCGAGCCGCAAATTACGCCGAGCCTGCCGGTGCCGTCGGCCACGGCCATCGCGAAGCGTCCCGGGCGCACCGAATTCCTGCGCGGCGTGCTCG
Organism: Pandoraea sp. E26; assembly: GCF_000681415.1. Taxonomy (NCBI): domain Bacteria; kingdom Pseudomonadati; phylum Pseudomonadota; class Betaproteobacteria; order Burkholderiales; family Burkholderiaceae; genus Pandoraea; species Pandoraea sp. E26. The sequence continues at coordinate 29,206 of NZ_AYXJ01000030.1, read as the reverse complement.
CGCCCGACGATCACGGGCGCTGGCAGGTCACCGTGGCCGATGCGCAAAGCGCCGGCATCCTGCGCACGATGAGCGAAGCCAACTGCTTCGTCACGTTGGGGACTGCGCGCGGCGACGTCAAGGCCGGCGAACCGGTCGACGTCATCGCGTTTGACGGACTGGTGTGACGCGAAAGACGAACGACCCTCGGATTTTTTCCAAAGCGAAGCAACGAAATAACGACAAATCGCCGGCGTCGGCGCTTCGACGATGACGGCAACACAGAAAGCACACGTCAATGACCACGACAACGACAACGACAACGAAAAAGCAGATCACGTACATCAGCCCGGGCCAGACGGCCAAGGCGCTGGTGCTGGTCTATCTCACGTTCAGTATTCCGCTGGTGCTGCTCGCCTTCCTGGCGGCATTCCTGCGCTATGGCGAACTGCCTGGCCTGGCCTTCATTTCCGCGCTGGTGCTCAACGCCATCGTGGGCTTCGTGCTGCTCTGGATCGCCTGCCACGCCTATAACTGGGTCGCGGAGCGCTTCGGCGGCATCGAGATCGCCTTGAGCGACGCACCCGAAGACGAGTACTGACGCCCGCAACGGCGGCCGACGGCGTTCGATCGACAACCGGATCGCCGAGGCCGCCTGCCGTCCATCTCCGTGCGCACGTGCGCATTCCCCATTCCTGCATTTCCTCATTTGCCCCTGCCCCATGTCCCTTACCCTGCGTGCTGCCACGGCCGACGACGTCGGCGCCATTCATGGCCTGATGCGAGAACTGGCTGTCTTTGAAAAGCTGCTGGATATATTCGAAGCGACGCCCGAAAGCGTGCATGAAGCGCTATTCGGCAACGCGCCCGCGGCGGAGTGCCTGATCGCGCAATGGGACGGCCAGGTGGTCGGCTACGCGCTGTACTTCCACAACTTCTCCACGTTCCTCGGACGACGCGGTCTGTATCTCGAGGACGTCTATGTCCAGCCGTCGATGCGTGGCAAAGGCGTTGGACAGGCCCTGTTGCGCGCACTGGCCCGGATTGCCGTCGAACGCAACTGTGCCCGCTTCGAGTGGACGGTACTCGACTGGAATCAGCCGGCCATCGACTTCTATGCTTCGCAAGGGGCGACCGTGCTGCCCGACTGGCGGGTGGTGCGCATGACGGGCGAAGCGCTCGAACGCTTCGCCGGGGGCGGCAACGCCTGAGGCCCCGCCGGGTGAACCGGGCGGATCGGGCGGATCGGGCGGCTCAGGCGTCCTCGTCGGTATCGAGTTCTACGCCGAGCACTTCGACAGCCTGCTCGCCCGGCAACGCCTCCACCGCCTTGAGCTGACGCGCCATCGCGCGCGTACGAACCTCGGCCTTGTCGATGGAGCGGGTGACGGTCTCGAGTTGCGACTTGGTCTTGGCGAGCACGTCGCCGAACTTGGTGAATTCCGTCTTCACGGCGCCCAGCACCTGCCACACTTCGCTGGAGCGACGCTCGATCGCGAGCGTGCGGAACCCCATCTGCAAGCTGTTGAGCAACGCGGTCAGCGTCGTCGGGCCGGCCACGGTCACGCGATATTCCCGCTGAAGGAGATCCGAGAGCCCCGGCCGCCGCAGCACCTCCGCGTACAGCCCCTCCGTGGGCAGGAACAGCAACGCGAAGTCGGTGGTATGCGGTGGTGCGAGGTACTTCTCCGCAATGGTTTTCGCTTCGAGGCGGATGCGTGTCTCGAGCGCCTTCGACGCCTCTTCGACCGCGACCGGGTCGGCGCGCTCCTGTGCATCGAGCAAACGCTCGTAGTCCTCGCGCGGGAACTTGGCATCGATGGGCAGCCAGACCGGCGTGCTGCTGTCGCCGTTCTGGCCTGGCAATGCGATGGCGAACTCCACGCGTTCAGCGCTTCCCGGACGGGTCGCGACGTTCTTTGCGAATTGATCGGGCGTGAGCAACTGTTCGAGCAGCGCCTGCAACTGCACTTCCCCCCAAATGCCTCGCGTCTTCACATTGGTCAGCACGCGCTTGAGGTCGCCGACCCCGGCCGCGAGCGTCTGCATTTCGCCAAGTCCGCGGTGCACCTGCTCCAGACGGTCGGAGACGAGCTTGAACGATTCACCGAGCCGCTGCTCGAGCGTTGCGTGCAGCTTCTCGTCGACGGTGCGGCGCATTTCCTCGAGCTTCGCCGCGTTGTTGACCTCGATGTCCTTGAGCTTTTGTTCGAGCGTGGCGCGCACCTCGGCCAGCCGCCGCTCGTTGCCCTCCGCCAGTTGCGTCAACTGCTGATGCTGCGCCTCACCGAACCGACGCAGCGTTGACGCCTGCTCCTCGCGCATCTGTTGTCCGCTGAGCACAAGACTTTGCCGCACCGCTTCGATCTGGGCCGCATTCGATTCGGTGAGCTTCGCCAACTGCTGGGCGAAGCCGTCGATCTGATTGTTCTGCACCGTGGCCACGCTCGTCATCTGTGCGGCGAGCGTCTGCTGGAACTGTGCCATTTGGGCGCTCTGTTCACCGCGCCCGGCGCGGGCCGTTTCCGCGAACTCCTGACGCAAGCCGCGCTCGCTGCGATCTGCCGCCTGCAACAAATCGTCACGCACATTCGCGAGCGAATCGACGAGCGTTGCACGAAGCGACGCGTCGCCACCGCGCTGCCAGACCTTCACCGCGATCGCGATCATCGCCAACAGATTCAGCGCTGCCAGCGCCACCAACACCATCTCCACCATCGCGTTGCGACTCCTGTTGAACCTTCCTGTCCTGCCCCATAGAGGCGTCGGGCATGCCCGGCGCGATTACGCCTTGCGGGCGTCCGGATTGAGCAGGCACGGCGGCTTGCCCGCGGCGGCACCGAAACCGAGCGCAGCGATCAGATTGTCGGCCGCCAGACTTGCCATGCCGCGACGTGTCGCCGCGGACGCGCTGGCGATATGCGGCGTCAGCACGACGTTGGGCACCTGCAGCAACGCGGGATGCACCTTCGGCTCACCCTCGAAGACGTCGAGCCCGGCCGACGCAATCTGCCGCTTCGCGAGCGCGGCGGCAAGCGCCGCGTCGTCGACGATACCGCCGCGAGCCAGGTTCACCAGCGTCGCCGTCGGCTTCATCATGGCCAGCTCCGTGGCACCGATCGTATGATGCGTTGCCGCCGAATACGGCAACACCAGAATCACGTGATCGGCCGTGCGCAGCAGCGCGTCCTTGTCGAGATAGCTCGCCTTGCAGGCAGCTTCCGTCGCCGCGTCGAGACGCGATCGATTGTGATACACGACACGCATGTTGAAGCCCATGGCGCGACGGGCGATCGCCTGCCCGATGCGTCCCATGCCGATGATGCCCAGCGTGCTGCCATGAATGTCGGCCCCCAGGAACATGTCATATGCCCACTTGTCCCAGTGCCCTTCGCGAAGCCAGCGCTCCGACTCCGTCACGCGGCGCGCGGTCGCCATCAGCAATGCCCAGCCGAAGTCCGCGGTCGTCTCGTTGAGCACGTCGGGCGTGTTCGTCGCCATGACGCCGGCAGCGGTCATCGCATCGATATCGAAGTTGTTATAGCCCACCGCCATGTTCGCCACCACGCGCAACTGCGGCGCACCGGCCAGCACCGACGCGTCGATGCGCTCGCTCGCCGTGGTGATCGCACCGGCCTTGTCGGCCAGGCGCGCGCGCAGTTCGTCGCTCGAAAACACGGTGTCGGCGTCGTTGCGCTCCACATCGAAATACTGCGCCAGACGCTCGATCACGTCGGGAAAAATAGCTCGGGCTACCAGGATCTTCGGTTTCACCAGGAGTCTCGCAAGGAAGGTCGCGGGGTCAGAAGAATATCAGGGTCGTCAGGACGAACAGCGGCAGCAGGATCGACCCCGACCACAGCATATAGCCAAAGAAGCTTGGCATGCGAATACCGCGCTGCTCGGCAATGGCTTTGACCATGAAGTTCGGCGCATTGCCGATGTACGTGTTTGCTCCCATGAACACTGCCCCCGCCGAGATCGCGGCGAGCGTGGCGGCACCGGAAGTCATCAACGTGGCGGCGTCGCCGCCGGCGGTATTGAAAAACACCAGGTAGGTCGGCGCGTTGTCGAGGAACGACGACAGCAGCCCCGTCGCCCAGAAATACATGTCGTTGTCCGGTGCGCCGTTGGCGCCGGTGACCAGACGCACGACCCAGCCGAGTGCGCCGGCTTCCCCCGCGCGCAGAATGGCCACCACCGGGATGATCGTCAGGAAAATGCCGGCAAACAGCTTGGCGACTTCCTTCATCGGCTCCCAGTTGAATCCGTTGCCTTCGCGAGCGGTGCGCGGCGTCATCGCGAGTGAAATGAGCGTCACCACGATCAACCCGACGTCACGGGCGATGTTCTGAAGCTCGACGTGCGTGCCGAAGACATCGAACGTCACGCCCGGCTTCCACAGGCCGCTCATGAGCACCAACCCGACGGCGGCCGCGAGCAGCACGAAATTGCGCTTGCCTTCGAGACGCAGCGGCGCGGCGTGTGGCGTCGGATCGAGTTCCTCGATGAGACGTTCGCCCTTCTGGCGGAAGTGATACGCATCGATCAGGAAGAACAGCAGCAACAGCGTCACGCAGATGAACAGCGTTTCAGGCCAGATATGGGCCGTCGTCCAGAAGAAGTCGACCCCCTGCAGAAAGCCGAGGAACAACGGCGGATCGCCCAGCGGCGTGAGCGAGCCCCCGGCGTTTGCCACGAGGAAAATGAAGAACACGACCACGTGCACGTTGTGCTTGCGGTTGTCGTTAGCGCGAATCAGCGGGCGAATCAGCAGCATGGCCGCCCCCGTGGTGCCCATGATGCTCGCCAGAATCGTGCCGAGCGTGAGCAATCCGGTGTTGAGCCAGGGACCGCCACGCAGGTTGCCGTGCACACAGATGCCGCCCGCGGTGGTAAACAATGCCGTGAGCAGCACGACGAATGGAATGTACTCGGCGACCACGGCGTGCACCGCGCCATACCACGCGGCCCCGACGCCGAACGCCGCCGCGAACGGTACGAGAAACGCCGCGCCCCAGAACGCCGCGATCTTGCCGAAGTGGTGATGCCAGAACGCGGGCGCAAGCAGCGGCCCGAGTGCGATCGAGAGCAGCAGGCCCGCGAACGGCAGCCCCCACCACGCAACGAGTTGCGCGCCGTCCGGTCCGGCGGCGCGCGCCACCGGGCTCGCCAACATTAGCGCCGTTGCTGCCGACGCACCCCAAATCCCCTTGTGCATTGCTGGTTCCTGTTCATTGAAGATCGACTCGGTACGAGTCGACGCCGGCCCCGGAGTGCCCGAAGCCGCACGAGCTTGGGAAATTTCCCAAACTTAGGCACAACATCGCTGGATGCACCAATCCCGACAGCCCCGGTGGGCTCACGTTAGTCGGTTCGCGCGCCCGTGCAAGCCAACGTTCGCCCGGTCCGCTTCGGCGCGCGGCGCCCGCGCGACCGCCGCCGGCTGCCGGGACAACGACGCCTTCGATCCGGCGTTGCGCTTGCGACGCCGCGCGTCAGGCGCCGTCGACGATGATGACGTGAACGCGGTACGGGCCATGGGCACCCAGCACCAGCGTCTGTTCGATGTCGGCCGTTCGCGACGGGCCGGCGATGAAATTGGTCGCACGCGAGAGCTGTCCGCGCTCGCTTCGCATCAGCGCAAAGCCATCTTCATGACCGGCCACGATGCGCGAGGCCGGCACGATCGCGATGTGGGTCTCGGGCAGCAGCGTTGCCGACGCGAACGTCTCTGGCCCTGACATCATCATCAGCGCGCCGGTCTCGGCGATGGCGCAGAAGCAGCCGGTGACGCCGACCATATCGTCGCCGTGCGGCTTGCGGAATTCCAGCTGACAACCTGCGCCGGCCCAGTCGAGCTCACGCAGCGTCGGCCACGCGACGGCCCGAGTCGCGAGGCCGTTCGCTTGCAGGTAGGTCGCGGCGGCGGCGGGAACGTCCTGCATGGCGGGCACGCGCGCAATCGTGGTGGATAGCGCTTCGGCCTTCGCGATGAAGGTGGCAACGAGGTCGCCCGTCATGGCCGGGCGCGGTCCTTGCGGATGCCGCGCGAGGTAGTCTTCGGCGTCCGCCTGCTCGTTCGCACGGGCGACATCGGGACGATGCTGAGCGTTGCGAATGCGGGCAAAGATGCGATTGCGGGCGTCGGAGGTATCCATGGTCTGTCCTGTGAAGCCGACGCGTCGGACTGCTGCCGATGTCGTCGCCTGTCGTCTCTCGGGGTGTCTCTTGTCATCGCGAGGCCGCCGGCATCGAAGCCGGCGGGCGATGCGCAATTATAGCGGTTGCCCTCGGGCGAACGACCTGCGTTCGCGAACAATCGGAAGGGTCTGCACCCCGCGTCGGAACCGGCCGGGCCGACCTTCCACGCCCGCCGCCACACGCGTCGTCATTTCCGCCAGTCATTTCCGCCTTCACATCGCGGCGAACCCCCTTCGGCGCCCCGGTCGTATCCGCCGTGCCGTCAGGCGCCGGCTTCCGGCATGGGTGCGATCTCGAAGACCTGACGCAGATAGGCTAGGTAGGCGTCGTCCTCGCACATGTTCTTGCCCGGCGAGTCCGACAGTTTCGCCACAGGCTGGCCGTTGCAGCGCACCATCTTGATGACGATCTGCAACGGCTGATAGCCGAGATCGTTGGTCAGGTTCGTGCCCACACCGAACGCGAGCTTGCAACGATCGCGAAAACGCTCGAAGAGCTGCAGGACCTTCGGAATGTCGAGACCGTCCGAGAAGATCATCGTCTTGGTGCGCGCATCGACACGATTCTGCGCGTAGTGCTCGAGCAGGCGTTCGCCCCACGCGAACGGATCGCCGGAATCGTGCCGCGCCCCGTCGAAAAGCTTGCAGAAATACATATCGAAATCGCGCAGGAACGCCGACATGCCGTAGACGTCCGAGAGTGCGATGCCCAGGTCGCCGCGATACTCCTTCGCCCAGGTCTCGAAGCCGAAGATCTGCGAGTCGCGAAGACGCGGCCCCAGCGCCTGGCATGCCTGCAGATACTCGTGCGCCATGGTACCCAGCGGCGTAAGTCCGTGCTTGAGCGCGTAGTACACGTTGCTCGTTCCCGCGAACTGTTCGCCCAGCTCGTCTCGCAGCCTGAGAATCACCTCCTCGTGCCACTCCTTCGAGAAGCGGCGCCGCGTGCCATAGTCGGCGATCTTGCAGTCACGATAGTCCACGCGCTCGGCGAGCATGCAGATCTTGTCCCTGAGACGCTGACGCCCCTCCTGATAGGCCGGTGTGCGCTGCGTATTGCGGAAATACACCTCGTTGACGATGGCCAGCACCGGAATCTCGAACAGGATCGTGTGCAGCCAGGGCCCCCGGATCGCGATGTCGATCTCGCCGTTGCCCTTCGGCGACGGCTGCACCGTGATGTACTTCTCGTTGAGATGAAACAGGTCGAGAAAGTCGATGAAGTCGCTCTTGATGAAGCGCATGCCTGCGAGGTAGCGCAGCTCGGACTCGGTGAAGCGCAGGCCGCAAAGCAAGCGGATCTCGTCGCGAATCTCGTCGACGTACGGCGTGAGGTCGACGCCTTCGGTGCGGCACTTGAAGCGGTATTCGACCTGCGCGGCCGGGAAGTGATGCAGGACGACCTGCATCATCGTGAACTTGTAGAGATCGGTATCGAGCAGCGACGTGATGATCATGACGACAGGCCCCGAAGGGAGCACGCACGTGAGAGCAGCGAGCGCCGACGCTCGGATGAGCGACGGCGCGCGGGGAAACAACGAACATCGTACCGCAAAGCGGCGTCACGCATGACGTTGCGCCGTCCCGGGACTGCCCGCCGCGCCACGCACGGGCGGCCTTTCCGGTCTCGCACCCGCGACGTCGGGCTGCGTTACAATATGCGTTTTAACGGCCAATCGAAGCCGTTTCGCGCCCTACTCTGGAGTTGGCATGACGCACGTTGTCACCGAAAACTGCATCAAATGTAAATACACCGACTGTGTGGACGTTTGCCCTGTGGATTGCTTCCGCGAAGGCCCGAACTTCCTCGCCATCGATCCGGACGAGTGCATCGACTGCGCCGTTTGCGTGGCCGAATGCCCGGTGAATGCCATTTATGCCGAAGAGGACGTGCCGGGCGATCAACAGGCGTTCATCGCGCTGAACGCGGAACTCTCGCCGAACTGGCCCAGCATTACCAAGACGAAGCCTTCGCTGCCCGACGCGGACAACTGGAAGGACGTTACCGACAAGCTCCATCTGCTCGAGCGCTAAGCCGCGAGCGATAGTGGCGAATGTCGCTCGGCGGATGCAGAAAAAATGCGCCCTGAGTGTTGACAGTGTGCGAAAGCCGCCTCTATAATCGCTTTCTCTTTTGATCCCCGATAGCTCAGTTGGTAGAGCGCCGGACTGTTAATCCGTAGGTCCCTGGTTCGAGCCCAGGTCGGGGAGCCAAGAATACCGAAGCGATGGCCTCGCGCACGCGGGGCCTTTGTTTTAGTCGATGCATCGTGACAGCGATGCGCGACACCCAGTTTGATCCTCGATAGCTCAGTCGGTAGAGCGCCGGACTGTTAATCCGTAGGTCCCTGGTTCGAGCCCAGGTCGAGGAGCCAAAACACAGAAAGGCCCGTCTATGACGGGCCTTTTTTGTTTCTCGCCGCCGATGTCCGGCCGCCGCATCCCGACCCGACATTCGAAAGCCGGCTTTCACGCCCGCCCCCCCCCCGTCCGTCGCCCCGACTCACCGCCTTCCCCGGGCGGCGCAAACCAAAACGGGGCGCCGTCACCGGCGCCCCGCTCAGTCTGCTTTCTCGACGCTCACCGCGTCTTGCCGCGAACTCACTCGCTGGCCGGCGCTCCGATCGCGACCGACGGGCTCGCCACGGTCTGCGTCTCGTTGTTCACGCTTTCGATCCAGCGGCGGCGCATCGGTGCGAGCACGAACTTCGCCGCCACCGCTGCCGTGATGCTGATCACCGCTGCCGCGATGAACACACGATCCCAGTGGCCGCCCACTGCCAGCACCGACGCCAGCGGCACCAGCAATGCGGCAGTGCCCTTGGCGGTGTAGAGCGTACCCGCGTTCGACGCTGCATTCTTGCTACCGAAGGTGTCCGCGCACAGCGCCGGGAAGATCGAGAAGATTTCGCCCCAGCAAAGGAAGGTCATCGCGGCGAAGAACACAAACATGTACGGGTTCTGACCGAAGTGCATCAGGCCGAGCATCGCCACGCCTTCCCCCAGGAAGATGATGAACATGGCGTTCTCGCGACCGATCTTGTCCGACACGAAACCGCACAGCGGACGCGTAAAGCCGTTGCACAGGTTGTCGATCGACAGCGTCATCGTGAGCAGCGGCAGCGTTGCACCGAAGAGCGTCATCGGCATCGACGCGATGCCATAGTCCTTCGCGATCGGACCGATCTGTGCCGTCGCCATCAGGCCACCGGCGGCGACCGCCACGAAGCACACATAGATCACCCAGAACACCGGCGTGCGAACCATCTGTCCCGAGGTGTAGTCCACCTTCGTCGCCAGATTGCGGCGCGACGCCGTCAGGCCCTTCGGCACACGCGGCTTGACCAGCAGCAGTGCGAGGATGAAGATCGCCACGCCCTGGATGATGCCGAAGTTGAAGAACGCGGCCTCGTAGCCCGACTGGCGAATCATGTTCGCGATCGGAATCACCGTGATCGCCGCGCCGGCGCCGAAGCCGGCGGCCGTCAGACCCGCCGCCAGACCGCGCTTGTCCGGGAACCACTTCAGCGCGTTACCGACGCAAGTACCGTACACGCAACCCGCACCGATACCGGCGATGACGGCCGCCGTGTAAAGCACCGTCAGCGTCTGCGCGTAGGAGTACAGGACCCACGACAGCGCCACGCAGATTGCGCCGCCCGCCACCACGGGCCGCGGGCCGAAGCGGTCGACCAGCCAGCCCTCGATCGGCACGAGCCACGTTTCCACCACGATGAAGATCGAGAAAGCCACCTGGATGGCTGCGATGCCCCACTGATGCTTGGCCTGCATCGGCTCGACGAACAACGTCCACGAATACTGCAAATTGGCCACAAGGCCCATACAGATGATGCCGATCACCAGTTGTGACCAGCGCCCTCCCAGAAAAGAGGTCTTCTCCTCCGGTTGCGCAGTTGCTTGCATGACTTGCCTCCTGTTCCTGTCAGACGATTGACGACGGCCCGCGATTCGTAGTGCGGTGCCCGACGTCATCGCGCGCCCCGTGCATCGGCACGTATGGCACGCCTCCTGGCGTTACTTGCGGCTCATGCTTGGCCGCTTGATCGCGGAACGCAGCCTGGCGGCGCGCTCGCAGGGCTTGAGCCCCGGCTGACTGACTATCGAAAGCGTCAAAGGACACTTCCGGCCCCCACTTCGGCGCGGCGACGCGGGCTTTTCCAAGCCCGCGCCGGCAAGTTGCCGGCTGCCGAAGGGTGACAAATGAAACGACTTCGAGTGCGGACCAGCTTGTGATGCCGAAAGGTCATGGTCGATGCCTTCCGTCCCATCGCAAGCCGCGCCCTCTCACTCAGGCGAGCGCGCCGCGCGGACGCGTAATCGCCAGATCGCCTGCCCGCGACGGGCGGCAGGGAGATGAGACACACCGCGAGTCCCGGGCGACTTCCCCGGAGGATCGCGGCGTATGCGTCAGGGCAGTCCGTGCAGATGTAGTCATCCACACACACTGCCCGAAAGGAAAGACTGGTTTACCCAATTGCCGTCTCCGATGAACCTGCCAATCCAGCCCTCGACCCTTGATTTCCAAGCCGTCCGTTCGGGCTGTTTCGGCACTTTGAATCTGATATACAAGATTCAATATATCGAATTAAGTATTTTTTATGGTTCCAAAATTAGTCGATGGCCGGATGGCTGTCAACCCGAGAGCGTCGGCAAGCGGTGCGCGTGCCACCCCCATCAATGCCCCGGACAAACCGCGTATGGTCGGCGTCGGAATGGCGGTAAACGTACGGAATTCAAGCGTTTGCGTCGTACGGCACCCGCTTGCGACGGGGTGTTCAATCGTCAGGCCACCCCTTCGGTGCCCATGCAAGCTCAGGGAAAACGATGACATTTTCGGCGCTCGTCAATCGCGCTCGAACGCGGGAGCGAGGCCTGCACGGCCGAAAGGAGGAAGGCGCGGAGGGCGGAGGCGTGGGACGTGAATGTCGCGGAAGTGCTGAGGGTCGAGGGAAGCCGCATCGCGCGCGAATCCCCGGGAGCAGGCGAGCCCGAGCGAACCGGCCTGCGGTGCCCGGCAGTCGCCTGCCCTCGGGCAGGACAGGCGACGTCGACGCGTCGGTAATGACACGTGGACCGCGGACTCGCACGAACTCAATCCGGCGCAACGTCGCCTGAGTTGGTGCGGATAAAAGCGAGGTGTTCGCGCAGCGAACGTTGCGCGCTGTCGGCGTCGTGCGAAGCCACGGCACTGAAGATGCGGCGATGCTGGTCGATCAGTTCCGCCAGATCGGCCCCGTGGCCGACGATCGCCCGGTAATTGTCGACGACCGAACCGCGCAACAGCTCGAAAATCGCGTGCATCAGATGCACCAGCACGAGATTGTGCGTCGCTTCGGCCAGTGCAAGGTGGAAATGCGCATCGAGTTCCGGCACACGGGTGAGCAGTGTCTGGCCGCGCGCATCGCCCTCGCCGTCCAGGCCGTCGCGCCCCGCCGCATACGCCGCCTCCAGCGCTTCGAGCGCCTGTGCGAGACGCGCGATGTCCTCGGGCGTCGCACGCTGTGCCGCCAGCTCCACGGCCTTGGCCTCGAGTACCTCGCGCATCTCCAGCACGTCGTCGACCGTCTTGGTGTGGCGCGACATCAACTGCGAAAGCGGCTCGGCGAGCAACGGCTGGCTGGCGTTCGCCACCAGATATCCGCCCCCGGCCCGTCCGACGATCAACCCGCGGGACTCGAGCCGCAGCAGCGCCTCGCGCAACGAGGGGCGCGACACGCCCATCTGTTGCGCCAGATCGCGCTCGGACGGCAATGCCGAGCCCGGCGCAAGCCGGCCTTCGACCACCATTGTCTCCAGTTGCTCGTACACCATGTCGGAGAGCCGCAGGCGCGGCGGCGGCGTGACCGGGGCGAATCCTGCGGCGGTGCCCGGCGATTCACCGGCGGAAAGAGATGACATAGACGGAGAAGGCTCGTTGGACGGCATGTCGGCTTCGGTTCTCGACGAAATTCACAGATGCCACGATACAGGATGCCGACGTGCCAGGGGCGCCCGTCCGGCCAGGGAAACGACCCGACCGGAGGAATTCCCTTTTAGCAAGGGTTAACCCTGTAGTCGGAATCAGATCATTCCCTATACGATAACGTCATCAGATTACTGGTCGACCAGTCTACCAGTAGACCATATAAAATTCATCACACCTCAACGATCGTCCGAGAGCAAGCCTGATGGCATCGAATGCGTCGCCCTATTCTCCCCACTCGTCGGCCGCGACGGGTGCCGAACCGCAGCGTTCACCAGGTCCCGACGTGGTGGCCGTGCCGCCCCCGGAGCCGAACGAACCCGTATTCGCGCCGGTGGACGAGCTCACGCGGGCCAGGCGCCTCGCCGCATTGCGTGCGGCCGCGCCCGATGCCCTGTGGTTGACTGATCGCGAACAGATCACCCCCTACGAGTGCGACGGGCTGGCGGCCTATCGCAAGCTGCCCCTGGCCGTGGTGCTGCCTGCCGACGAAGATCAGGTGTGCCGCATCCTGCGGGCATGCCACGAACACAAGGTGCCGGTCGTTCCGCGCGGCGCCGGCACGGGCCTGTCGGGCGGCGCCATGCCGATCACCGACGGCATCGTGCTGTCGCTGGCGAAGTTCAAGCGCATTCTCGAAGTCGACCCCTACGCCCGCACCGCCACCGTTCAGCCCGGCGTGCGCAATCTCGCCGTCTCTGAGGCGGCGGCCCCGTACGGTCTGTATTACGCACCGGACCCGTCTTCCCAGATCGCCTGCACCATCGGCGGCAACGTTTCGGAAAATTCCGGTGGCGTGCATTGCCTGAAATATGGCCTGACGGTTCACAACGTGCTGCGTGTGCGCGCCGTGACAATGGACGGCGAGGTCGTCGAATTCGGCTCGCACGCGCTCGACGCACCGGGTCTGGACCTGCTGTCCGTGTTCATCGGCAGCGAGGGCATGTTCTGCGTCGTCACGGAAGTCACGGTGAAACTCGTGCCGAAGCCGCAGGTGCAGCAAGTCATCATGGCGAGTTTCGACGATGTCGAAGCGGGCGGAAATGCCGTGGCCGCGATCATCGCCGCGGGCATCATCCCGGCAGGTCTGGAGATGATGGACAAGCCCGCGACGCAGGCCGTGGAAGAATTCGTTCACGCGGGCTACGACCTCGACGCCGCGGCCATCCTGCTGTGCGAGTCTGACGGCACCCCTGAAGAGGTCGCTGAGGAAATTGCGCGCGTCTCGGCGGTGCTGCGCGCCTCGGGCGCGACGCGCATTCAGGTCTCGACCTCCGAGGCCGAGCGTCTGCGTTTCTGGTCGGGGCGCAAGAACGCCTTTCCCGCCGCCGGGCGCATCTCGCCCGACTACTACTGCATGGACGGCACCATCCCGCGCCGCACGATCGGCACGTTGCTCAAGCGCATCGAAGCCATGGAAGTGCAATACGGTCTGCGCTGCATCAACGTCTTTCACGCCGGCGACGGCAACATGCACCCGCTGATTCTCTTCAACGGCAACGATCTCGACGAGTGGCACCGCGCCGAAGCCTTCGGCAGCGACATTCTCGAGGCGTGCGTCGAACTCGGCGGCACGGTGACCGGCGAGCACGGCGTAGGCATCGAGAAGATCAATTCGATGTGCGTACAGTTCTCGCCGGAGGAACGCGACGCCTTCTTTGCCGTGAAGCGCGCCTTCGATCCGGCCGGCCTGCTCAACGCCGACAAGGCGATTCCGACACGCGCGCGCTGCGCCGAGTACGGCAAGATGCACGTGCGCGGCGGACTGTTGCCTCACCCCGAACTGCCGAGGTTCTGATGTCGCAAGTCCCCCACGTACCTCACATACCTCACGCACCTCACGTGCCTCAGGTCCCTGAAGCCCCCCGGGCGCCCGCATCGCGCACCGCGGCGCCCCTTCCGATGCAAGCCGCCGCGCAGGCGCTTGCGGCCATCCGCGAGCGAGTCCTTGCGGCCACGTCGAGCGGGACACCGCTGGACATTCGCGGCGGCAACACCAAGCGCTGGTACGGCCAGGCCCCATCGGGCGAGGCGCTCGACATGCGCGCCTATCGCGGCATCGTCTCGTACGATCCGGCCGAACTGGTCATTACCGCGCGTGCCGGCACGCCGCTCGCCGAGATCGAGGCGGCGCTGGCCGAACGGGGCCAGATACTGCCGTTCGAGCCACCGCACTTCGGCCCGCACGCCACCCTGGGCGGCTGCATCGCCGCCGGTCTGGCCGGCCCGCGGCGCCCGCACGTGGGGGCGCCGCGCGATTTCGTCCTCGGCGCCGTGGTGATGAATGGCCGGGGCGAGGTGCTGCATTTCGGCGGACAAGTCATGAAGAACGTGGCGGGTTACGACGTCTCGCGCGTACTCGCCGGATCGCTCGGCACACTGGGCGTGCTCCTCGAACTGTCCATCAAGGTCCTGCCCTGCCCCGTGGCCGAGGCCACGTTGCGCTTCGCGATGACGCAGGCGCAGGCGATCGAACAACTCAATCGCTGGGGCGGCCAGCCGTTGCCGCTCATGGGCTCGGCGTGGCACGACGGTATGTTGAGCGTGCGTCTGGGTGGCGCCGCGGCCGCGATTGCCGCGGCACGCGCCGCCATGGGCGGCGAGCCGCTCGACGCGATCGCGGCGCATGGCTTCTGGCAGTCGCTGCGCGAGCAGACACATTCGTTCTTCTCGGCGGCGCCGGTCGCCGGTGACGGCCAGCCGCTGTGGCGACTGTCGGTGCCGCCGACCACGCCGCCGCTGGTGCATGGCGACGAGCAACTGATCGAATGGGGCGGCGCGCAGCGATGGTGGATCACGCCGCGCGACGCCGCCGAAGTCCGCGCGATTGCCGCAGCCGCGGGCGGTCATGCTACGCTGTTTCGCCATGGCGACAAGTCGGCAGGGGTGTTCACCCCACCACCGGCCGCGTTGCACGCTATCGGCGAACGATTGCAGCAAGCTTTCGACCCGAGCCGCATCTTCAACCGCCATCGGCTGTATTGCTAAAGAAGACGATGCAAACGAACCTCGCAGAATTCCTCCGTCAGACCCCGGATGGCGACGAAGCCGAAGCCATTCTCCGCAAGTGTGTGCATTGCGGATTCTGTACCGCGACCTGCCCGACATATCAATTGCTGGGCGATGAACTGGACGGCCCGCGCGGTCGCATCTACCTCATCAAGCAAATGGTCGAAGGCCAGGGCGTGACGCGCGAGACCCAGCGCCACCTGGACCGGTGCCTGACCTGCCGCAGTTGTGAATCGACGTGTCCGTCGGGGGTGCAGTACGGACGTCTGGCCGACATCGGCCGTCGTCATGTCGACGCGCAAGTGGGCCGACCGGCCGGGGAACGCGCCCTGCGCTGGACGCTCGCACGCGTGCTGCCCAACCGCGCCCTGTTCACACCGGCACTGCGTCTGGGCCAGCAGTTCCGCACCTTGCTGCCGCGCTCGCTGCGCGAGAAGGTGCCCCATCGGCAGCGCTCCGGCAGTTGGCCGCAGGGCAAGCACGCCCGACGCATGCTCATGCTCGAGGGCTGCGTGCAGCCGGGCATGCTGCCCAACGTCAACAAGGCCACCGCGCGGGTCATGGACGCGCTCGGCATCGAGATGATCCGCCCCGCGTCGGCCGGCTGCTGCGGTGCCATCCGCCTGCACCTGAACTATCACGACGACGGTCTCGACGACGTGCGCCGCAACATCGACGCCTGGTGGCCCGACATCGAAGCCGGCGCCGAGGCGATCGTGATCAATGCGTCCGGTTGCGGCGCGACCGTCAAGGAATACGGCCATCTGCTCCGACACGATCCGAAGTATGCGGGCAAGGCGCAACGCGTCGCCGAACTCGCGCGCGATTTGTCCGAAGTGCTCCTCGACAACCTCGAAGCCCTCCAGCGCCGCGTCCCGAATCGCAAGCTTGGCAAGATCGCGTACCATCCGCCGTGCACACTGCAACACGGCCAGCAACTCAAGGGCGTGGTGGAGAAGGTGCTCGCCGGCGTGGGCGTGAACGTGGTGCTGCCGCAGGACAGCCATATCTGCTGTGGCTCGGCAGGCACCTATTCGGTGACGCAGCCCGCGTTGTCCCATCAGTTGCGCGATGCCAAGTGGAAGTCGCTCGACGCCCTGGCGCCGGAGCTGGTCGTCTCGGCCAACGTCGGATGCATCTGTCACCTGCAGGCGACCGCCAAGGGCGAGCATGCACGCGATCATGCGCCGGTCCAGCACTGGATCGAGCTGCTCGACCGCATGATCGCAACGGCATAGGCCCCCGGGTCGCAGGCCGCACCTCGCGACGGACACGCACGCCTTCCGTGGCGTCCGCGTTCGTCGCGGATATTATCCCGACATGCGGGACAATCAATCCCTCATCCCCTCGTTTATCTGAACGATGACGCTCCCTAGAATCGGGGTTGTGTCGGCGATCCGCCGGATTGCCGAGCCCACGCTTCCCCCGATTTCCCTTCCGGAGCCTGTCATGATCGATACGAAAACCGCCCCGTACGCCGCGCTGTTGCTGCGTGTCTCGCTGGGTATCCTCTTCCTCGCGCACCTCTCGCTCAAGGTGTTCGTGTTCACCGTTCCCGGCTTCGTCGGCTTCATGGGCTCGCTGGGCCTGCCGCCGGTCGTCGCCTATGCGACCATGGCGCTGGAGTTCGTCGGCGGCCTGATGCTGATCACCGGCTTTTACGCCCGCTGGGCCGCTCTGCCCCTGGCCGCACTGATGCTCGGCACCATCGTCTCGGTGCATGGGCACAATGGCTGGATGTTCGCCAACAAGGGCGGTGGCTGGGAGTTCCCCGCGTTCTGGCTCGTCGCGTTGCTCGTCGTGGCCCTGCTGGGTGACGGCGCCTTCGCGATCCGTCGCGCGCGCACTGCCTGAACGACGGCGGCGGCGGCGAAGCCATCTTCGCCGCCCGTATTGCCGTTAATGCTGTTATTGCCGTACTTGCCGGAGTGATTGCCATGTCTGCCCTTCCCACCCTCTTCGTCTCTCACGGCTCGCCGCTGCTCGCGGTCGATCCGGGCCGCACCGGCCCGTTGTTGACGGCGTTGGGACGTGCGGTGCCGCGTCCGAAGGAGATTCTCGTGATCTCCCCGCACTGGTCGACACCGACGCCGCGCGTGGGCAGTCTCGCGCAACAACGCACGATCCACGACTTCGGCGGTTTCCCTCGCGAACTCTACGCACTGGAGTATCCGGCGGCCGGCGCGCCCGCGCTGGCCGGGCGTACGGTGCAATTGCTGCGCGACGCCGGATTGCCCGCATCCACCGACGACCAATGGGGGCTCGATCACGGCGCCTGGGTGCCGCTGCGCTACCTTTACCCCGATGCGGACGTACCGGTCACGCAGTTGTCCTTGCAACGGCACATGGGTCCCGAATACCAGTATCAGCTCGGGCAGCGCCTCGCGCCGCTCGCGCGCGAAGGTGTCTTGATCGTGGCGTCGGGCAGCTTCACGCACAACCTGCACGAGGTGTTCCGTGCGCCGTCGGAAGATCGTGCCGAAGCACCGTATCTGTCGGAGTTCGTCGCCTGGTTCACGTCGCATCTCGCCGCCATGGATCTCGACGCCCTGTTCGACTATCGGGCGCGCGCCCCGCATGCCGAGCGCGCGCATCCGACGGACGAGCATCTGTTACCGCTCTACATTGCGCTGGGTGCGGCCGACAATGCCGCGCAACAAACGCACTTCGACACGGGCTCGACCTACGGCGCACTGCGCATGGACGCCTTCGCATTCGGCGATGCCGCCCCGTCGCTCGCGGACGTGAGCGCGCTGGCACAATAGCGGCATCGACGCCGATAGCGGAGCCCTGCGGGGGATGGACGGACGACGAGGGAACGGTGGTTCCCTCGCTCGCTCCGCCGTCGCCCGCGAGCGCGTCCGGCGGCCCCCCGCCCATCCCATTCCGAGGAGCCTGTACCCGGCATGAACAAACTTCGCGAGATCGAGTGCTTCATCGCCGTCGTCGAATCGGGCAGCTTCGTGAAAGCCGCGGTCACGCTCGGCATCTCGAAGACAGCGATCTCGCGCTACGTCGCCGATCTCGAGGCGCGCCTCGGCACGCGTCTGCTCCAGCGCACCACGCGCCGGCTGTCGCTCACCGAGCCCGGGCAACGATACGTCGAGCGCTGTCGCCAGATCCTCGCGGAACTCGACGAAGCGGATGCCATGGCAGGCGAGCAGGACGGGCAACCGGCCGGGCCGCTGCGTATCAACGCGCCACACACGTTCGGCGTGCTGCATCTCGCGCCGCTCTGGCCGACTTTTCTCGCACGGCACCCGCAGGTCTCGCTCGACATCACGCTCAGTGACCGCCTCGTGGATATCGTCGACGAGGGCTTCGATCTGGCGATCCGGATCACGCGGCTGCCCGACTCGTCGCTGGTGCACCGCCGGCTGGCCGGAACCCGGATGGTGCTGTGCGCGTCCCCCGATTATCTGGGGCGGCATGGCATCCCCCAGCATCCCAGTGAGCTGGCGCATCACGAGACCGTGGGCTACAGCTACTTTTCCCATCGACGCGAGTGGCGTTTCGACGGCCCCGACGGGCCCGTCTCGGTACGCACACATGCGCGATTGATCGCCGACAACGGCGACACCTGCCTGGCGGCCGCCGTGGCCGGCGCGGGCATCATCCTGCAACCGGCGTTTCTGGTGCAGGACGCCCTGCGCGATGGCCAACTCGTCGAATTCCTGCCCGAATACACGCAGGGCGAGACGGGCATCTACGTGGTGTATCCCACGCGCAAATACCTGAGCGCCAAGGTCCGCGTGCTCATCGACTTCCTTGTCGAGGCGTTTGCCATGCCCGGCTGGCGGGCGCTCGACGAGAACGCGCGCACCACGAATCTTCCTGCATCCGCCGCGAAAGCCCCCTGAATGGCCGGTCAACGGCCGACAAAACACCAGAACTTCACGGAAAATTATGACGCCGGGCAAATGTCACTTATACTGACGGGCCTGTTGTCCCATTACTGATATTTTGGAAAACTTCTTACTGATCGTCGCTGCGATCCTGCTCGTGTTGCTCAACGGCTTCTTCGTGGCGGCGGAATTCGGCCTCGTCAAACTGCGCCAGACGCGCGTTCATGTCATTGCCCGCCAACGCGGTTGGCGCGGCCGTATCCTGGCCAAGGTGCACGGCCAGCTCGACACCTACCTCTCCGCGTGCCAACTCGGCATCACCCTCGCGTCGCTCGGTCTGGGCTGGATCGGTGAACCCGCATTCGCCCGCGTGCTTACACCGCTGTTCGCCGCACTGGGCATCAGCTCGCCGGAATTGATTCACGGGCTGGCGTTCTTCATCGCCTTCTTCACGATTTCGTATCTGCACATCGTCGTGGGCGAACTCGCACCGAAATCGATGGCGTTGCGCATGCCCGAAGCGATTTCGATATGGACGGCCGCACCGCTGTATGGCTTCTACTGGTTGATGTTCCCCGCGATCTGGGTGCTCAACCACAGCGCCAACCGCCTGCTGCGCTGGACCGGACTCGATCCGTCGCACGGTACCGACGCGCATTATTCGGCCGACGAAATCAAGTTGATCGTGCGCCGGGGCGCCACGAGTGAAAAGCTCTCGCGCGATGACTGGAACGTGGTCGCCTATGCCATCGACTTCAGCGATCTGACCGTGTCCGACCTGATGCGTCCGATGAGCGAAGTCGCGGCATTTCACCGCGACGCGACGTTCGCGCAGAACATGGATACGGCCTATCGTCACCGCTATAGCCGCTATCCGTTCTTCGATAACGACGGCGAGACGGTACTAGGCGTCGTTCACCTGAAGGATCTGTTCCTCGCCGAACACCACGGCCAGTCCATCGACGACCTCGGCAGCATGGCCCGCCCGGTCGAACGCGTGAAGCCTGACATGCCCGCGCGCGAGCTCTTCAGCCGCTTTCGCCGAGGCGCGCCCCACTTCGCGATCGTCGGATGGCCCGACCAGAAGCCGATCGGCTTTCTGACGCTCGACAACCTGCTGTCCGCACTGGTCGGCAAGATCCGCGACGAATTCCGTCAGACCGAAGACGACTGGACGCGCATGGAAGACGGTACGCTCATCGGCCGCGGCAGCCTGCCGATCCTCACGCTGGAGCGCGCCCTGGGCCTGGAGATTCCCAGCGAGCATGCGGAATCCGTCGGCGGACTGATCATGAACGCGCTGGGTTACTTGCCTCGTGAGGGTCAGAAGGTCGACTTCGACGGCTTCTCCGTCGTCGTGAAGAAGATGCAGGGCCCACGCATCGTGCTGGTGCGCGTCTACCCCGACGGGGTACGCGAAGCGCGCGGCGAATCGCCGCACGCGACCATGCAGCACCACGAGCACTGAGCGGCTTGACCTTCGCTGGCCGCTGACGGCACGGTCGGCGCGAGCTACGCAATGGAAACGAATAAGGGCGGCCTCAGGGCCGCCCTTTGGGTGCAATGCGTCGAGACACGCATGCCGGGAAACGTCAGCCGCGCGCGAACGCCTTGCGGTTGAGTTCGAGTTGCGTGATGAGCTTCTGCAGGCGCGACTCTGCCGCGCGCGACAGGGCGATGAAGCGGCACCCGATGTGATACTCGACGTCCTTGGCGAGCGGCACACTGCGAATCGCGCACACTTCGAGGTCGACCGGCACGGTACCGTAATCGCGCAATTCGATCTCGGCCTGCATGAGCATCGACCCCTTGGGGATCTCGGCAGCCACTTCCGCCTTGGTGCGCAGCCCTACGCCGCCGAGCGACAGGTCGAACACCGACAGGCGCATCGGCGTGTCATCCGGGAATTTGACCGTGCACTGGTACGGATCGAGGATCGGGGTCTTCACGCGGAAGTTGTCGCGTCGCTGCAGACGCACGAGCGTCTCGGGATACGACGAATAGAACGCCGGATAGCCTTCGTACTCGCGCTCTTCCACATCGCCGATGGGAAAGTGCACCTGAATCCCCTCGGGCACGCCGACGAACAATGCGCGCTTGTTCGCGAGCAGCGCCCGGTTCTCCGACTCCACACCGCCCCAGTCGAAATAGAATCCGCGCGCCTGCGGCTCCACCTTGAGCAATCGCGTGACGAGCTGACGCTGGCCGTTGGCGAAGTACACCGTCATGAAATCGCCGCGCGTCGCCAGATGACGTAGCACACCGCCGATTTCCAGCGGATTGCTGATGCGATACGAGTCGTGCAGTTGAGACTCGTCGTCCGTGGGCGCCGGTGTCACCTGCGGTTCTGTCGTTTCCATACCTGATCTTTTATTTGTTCCCGTGACGGCTGCCTTGCGGCGCGGACCGTACGAATGTAAGCCTTTGCGAAACGCGCTACCTCGCTACTGCGCCATGCCTCGGGTCGTGGACGGGGTCATGGGCGTGGTCAACGACGTTCACGGACGTTCACGGACGTTAACGGTCGCCGGCCGGAAATATTGAGCATCACTGCGGCGCACGAACCTACTGCTCCCCGTGCCGTGCGCCCCGCTCAGGCGTGTCTCCACGCCCGTAGTTGCCCCGACGACTCAGCGGTGAACCGCTGCCATCAAGGCGCCAAACCCCATGAACACCCCGCCGCTGATGCGGTTGAACGCCTTGAGCACGCGCGCCTCGCGCAGGTAGGGTGCGATGCGAAGGCCGCCGGTCGCGTACACCAGGTACCAACTCACCTCGATCACGGCGAACGTGCCGAGCAGAATCGAGAACTGTGGCAGCTTGGCGGCCGTCGGATCGATGAACTGCGGCAGGAACGCGGCGGCGAAGAGAATGGCCTTCGGGTTGCTGCCGGCAACGAGGAAACCCGCCTTGAAGAGCTTGCCGAAACTCGACTCGGTGGCCAGCGGCGCCCGGAGCCGGGCGGCGGCCTCATTCGTGTCGACCGGCGAGCGCCAGCTCTTGTAGCCGAGATAGACGAGATAGGCGGCGCCAATGTAGCGCAGCGTGTCGAACAGCATCGGCCATGCCTTGAGCACGGCACCGAGACCGGCGGCCGAAATCGACATCATCGCGATGAGTGCGGTCATGCAACCTGCCATCGTGCCAAGCGACGGCCGCAGCCCATGGCGCGCACCGTGCGTCATGACGAGCAGCATGTTCGGACCCGGCGTCGCGGAGACGAAAAAAACGGTGACGACATACAGCCACCAGGTTTGCAGGCTCATGATTGCCTCGAAAGAATGCCGACGGAAATTCGATCTGGCATTGTAGCGTCGAACCGCGACGGTGACATGGTTCGCGTGCACCTCCCGCTGCCACGGCGCGGCCGGGCTGCGCGATGGGCGCGACCGGAAAACAAACAGGCCCGATGACTTTCGTCATCGGGCCTGTCTATCGCGGGATTCCGCCTCGCCCGAAGGGCTGGCGCGGTATCACGTGAATGCGAGCAAGACGCTTACAGCGGCTTGATGTTCGCGGCTTGCTTGCCCTTCGGGCCAACCTTGACCTCGAACGACACGCGTTGGTTCTCTTGCAGCGACTTGAAGCCGTCAACCTTCACTTCCGAGAAGTGAGCGAACAGGTCCTCACCGCCGGCGTCCGGGGTGATGAAGCCGAAGCCCTTTGCGTCGTTGAACCACTTAACAATACCGGTTTCCATGTTTTTTCCTAATAAAACAATAGCCTGGGATCGGAATGACCCCGTCCAGCGCTGACAATCAAGGGAAAATGAAGGACTAGAAACCAGCGAGAAGCAGGAAAACTACGTCGGACAACAACTTCGCGGCTTGACAATCTGCAGTTCGTTTTATACGTGGCCCGCTCGCGCTTGTCAACAGGAGAAATACCGCAAATTAAGTAACAATTTTCCCAATTGACGGGGAATTTGGACGCTCATCGGTGGTCCGACCCCGCGTCGCTGCCCGTACAATGGGCGTTTTGTTCCGCGCCTATGCCGTTGTCGCGCGTCTGGCCCGCGTTTTGTGCTGTCCGAAGGCGTTTTCGGGGGTTTTTCCCCTCTTTCTCCGTTCCCGGATCCAGCGCTGTTTTCCTTGACGCCCTCGCTGCCACGTTGCGCCCTCGCCATTGGGCCTCTCACCTGCCTACGGATGGAGCCTAACCGCCTCAAGCGATCCAATCGATCGCAATCTGCAGTCCCGACGACAAGCCAATCC
Source organism: Pandoraea sp. E26 (assembly GCF_000681415.1). NCBI lineage: Bacteria > Pseudomonadati > Pseudomonadota > Betaproteobacteria > Burkholderiales > Burkholderiaceae > Pandoraea > Pandoraea sp. E26. The sequence goes on along the minus strand of NZ_AYXJ01000030.1, from coordinate 5,973 downwards.
CGCTGGCTCGCCCGTTGCCGCACGCACACGCTCAGTCTGACCGTCTGTCTGACGCTCGCCGCCTGTGCCGGTTCGCCGACCTATGGCCCGGTACCCGCGGGCAGCTATCGCGTCCAGTCGGGCGACACGCTTTACGGCATTGCCCGCGCGAACAACACGAGCACGGCCAATCTGGTGCGCTGGAACGGGTTGACCGATCCGGACAAGATCGAGGTCGGTCAGGTGCTGCGCGTCGTGCCGCCCGCGGGCGCGAACGCCGCGGCCGGTGCGCCTGCCACGGCCGCGGCGTCGAGCGGCAGTACGTCGCCCTCGACCGCCCGGCCGCGCCCGCAGACCAAGCCAGCGGCTCGCCCGGCGCCCGCGCCGGCCGCGCCACGCGTCGCCACGAACAAGATCCCGATGATCTGGCCCGCCGACGGTCCGGTGCTCGCCAACTTCAACGGCAGCAGTAACAAGGGCGTGGACATCGGCGGGCGGCCGGGCGACAAGATCTACGCCGCCGCCGCGGGCAAGGTGGTCTACGCCGGCAACGGTTTACGCGGATACGGCAACCTGGTGATGATCCAGCATGAGAACGGCTATCTGACCGCCTATGCCCATAACCGGGCGATTCTGGTCAAGGAAAGCCAGTCGGTGAGCAAGGGCCAGACGATTGCGGAGATGGGCGACACCGATTCGCACGGCACGGTGAAGCTGCATTTCGAAGTGCGTCAGAAGGGCACGCCGTTCAACCCGAGAGACTTCCTGCCATCGCGTTGACCCGCGTGACGTCATGATGGCAAAACGGCAAGGCGCAATGCCTTGCCGTTCTTTTGTTGCGCGCGGCGCAACGCCGTCCCGCAGGCCTTGCCTCCCCCCGCGTTCAGGCGGATGCGAGAAATCCCTGCGACAGTCCGTTGGCCCGGGCGTCGCGCCATTCCCGATGCGCCCGCGGATCGGTCCACACGAGCAGATGCAGCGCCGCGAGACCGCGCGGGTCGTTGAGCAATTCCCACTTCTGCGTGTTGGTCAGACGGGTGGGCCCCTTGAGCAACGCCGTCTCCACGCGCCCGGCGCGCAAGGCGCCGCGCTTGGCGTCGTCGCGGGTCGGCGCCACGCTCGACGCGACCAGCGCGTTGGCCATGGGATCGACCACGGCGTCGACGAAGTCGACATGCTTGCCCGCCTCGTCCGTGTACTTCTCCGTCATGCGCAGTTCCTTGGGCGGCCACGACTCTTCGGGAATCAGGAACAGGCGGGCGCGCTTGAGCGCGCGTCCGAGCGACACTCGGCTCGAGAACACGGACACCGGAATCGAGATCATCATCGAACCGACGATCGGCATGAGCCACCAGATGAAGTCCGGATTGAGCCAGTAGACGACCGCCCCCCAGCCCATACCGATGACGGTTTGCAGACCGTGGCGACGAATCGCCTCACCCCAGTGCGTTTCGGCGTCCTCGCGCGGCGGCGACTTCCACTGGATGGCAATGCCGGTAAGCGCCGCGAGCACGAATTGGGTGTGAAAGAGCATCCGCACGGGCGCGAGCAGGGCCGAGAACACCATCTCGATGAACATGCTCACGGTCACGGCAAACCAGCCGCCGAAGCGCTTCGCGCCTTTCACCCAGATCAGCAGCACGGCCAGGATCTTCGGCAGGAAGAGCAGTGTTGCCGTCGCCGAGAACAAGGCCAGCGCGCGCTCCGGGTGCCATTCCGGCCAGACCGGAAACAGCTGGCGAGGCGCCGTGAAGTATTCGGGCACCACGAGGGTGTGCTTGGCGAGCAGGCACGTCGAGAGAATCAGGAAGATGAACCATAGCGGCGCGGACACATACGCCATGGCGCCCGTGACGAACACCGCGCGATGCACGGGGTGCATGCCTTCGGCGAGGAACAGCCGGAAGTTCATCAGATTACCCTGGCACCAGCGGCGGTCGCGCTTGAGCTCGTCGAGCAGGTTCGGCGGCATTTCCTCGTAGCTGCCGGGCAGGTCGTAGGCGATCCACACGCCCCAGCCCGCACGTCGCATGAGCGCGGCTTCGACGAAGTCGTGCGAGAGAATCGCACCGGACATCGCGCCCTTGCCGGGCAATGGGGCGAGCGCGCAATGGTCCATGAAAGGCTTCAGGCGAATGATCGCGTTGTGCCCCCAGTAATGGGATTCGCCCAGTTGCCAGTAGTGCAGGCCGGCGGTGAAGAGCGGACCGTAGACGCGGCCGGCAAACTGTTGGAGGCGCGCATAGAACGTTTCGCGACCGGCCGCGAGCGGCGCGGTCTGGATCAGGCCGGCGCCCGGATGGGATTCCATCATGCGCACGAGCTTGGTCAGGCATTCGCCGCTCATCACACTGTCGGCATCGAGCACGATCATGTAGCGGTAGTTGCTGCCCCAGCGACGGCAGAAGTCGTCGAGGTTGCCGCTCTTGCGCTTCACACGCCGTTGGCGGCGGCGGTAGAAGATGCGTCCGAACCCGCCGACTTCGCGGCACAACGCCTGCCAGGCGTCGACTTCCGCGGTGCAGTTGTCCGCCTCGTTGGAGTCGGACAGGATGAAGAAGTCGAAGCGATCGAGCGAGTCGGTCTTGGCGAGCGACTCGTAGGTCGCGCGCAAACCGGCGAACACGCGACCGACGTCTTCGTTGCAGATCGGCATGACGATCGCCGTGCGCGCATCGGGCGCGATCGGCGCATCGCCGGCGGCCATCTTCGAGATCATGTGACGCTCGCCGCCGAACAGCAGGACGAAGAAGCCGAAGACGGCCGTCCAGAAGCCGGCCGACACCCACCCGAAGAGCAGCACGAACAGCACGAGCACGGCGAATTCGAGCGGATCGGCGCCATGGTAGGGCAACACGGATGCCATGAAGTGCGTGGCGAGTGCGGTCTGCGCGATCATCAGCGCGAGCAGCATCCAGCGGCGGCGGCGGCCGGCCTGCGACCATTTCCCCTTGGGGTCGGGCGCGTCGCGCACGAGTGGATCGGGGTCTTCGCGGCCGATGAGCTTGCGCCACAGGCGAGCGAGCGGATTGAGCGACCATTCGCGCGGAATGAGGGATGCGCGACGCACGGGCGGTGCGATGCGCAGCGTCTGCACGCCGCGCACTTCGTTCAGGCCGGCCGCGCTCGCCAGCGAACCGCCTTCGGCCAGGGCAAGACGCGCGGGCTGCGAGTCGAGCACGGCCGCGCTGTCGGATTCGATCTCGGCGAGGTCGTGCGGGTGCCACGCGGCGGTTGCCACGTGGGCATCGGTCACCGTGGCGCCCTGGCTCGAATTGCCGGCGTCGCCCTCGGGCGAGCCCACCATGGGTGTCGCATGCGCGGGGTCGACGTCCGGCGCCGCGTCGCTCGCGGGGTGCGTCAGGCGCGCGGCGAGCAAGCGCTGCAAGCGCGTCAGAACGTCGAGCGAATCGCCGCCGTCGCGCTTCGCCTGGGCGAGCAGCGCGCGACGCTTTTCAGCGGGCAGGGGCAACCGGTCGATGTACAACTCGTCGACCGGAATGTCGGAGCGGTCGCTCACTCGGGGGGTAACAGGTAGCTCCACGTTTCGGATAGGGTATTGCTGCCGTTGCGCAGGTAGGCGCGCATTTCGACGGGTTTCTCGGAATCGAGGCGGCGCATGCGCAGCATGACGCGATAGCCTCCCGTGACGTCATTGCGCTGCGTCTGCACTTCGAGGATCTTGCCATTGCCGTCGATGGACACATTCCCTTCGACCTTGGCGTCTTCCGGCAGTTTCTTGAGCGCCGGGCCTTCGAAATCGAGCGCGAACAGCAGACTGTCGTCTGGTTTTCCCCGGTAGCCATGGCCGCGACGGCTTTGCGACACCCACGCCATCGGCGGGCGCTTGTCGTTATCCTTTTGCCACGACAGTCGGTATTCGAGCGAATACGGCTGTTTGGGCTTGGGCGGCGCATCGGGTACCCAGTACGCCACGATGTTGTCGTTGGTTTCGTCCGGCGTGGGAATCTGCACGAGTTCGACGCGGCCTTGTCCCCACTTGCCCTTGGGTTCGACCCAGGCGCTCGGACGCGACTCGTAGTGGTCCTCGAGGTCCTGGTAGTCGCTGAAGTCGCGATCGCGCTGCATGAGCCCGAACCCCGCCGGGTTGGACAAGGCGAACGAGGAGACCAGCAGGCGCTTGGGATTGACGAGGGGACGCCAGATCCATTCGCCGGTGCCGGACTGGATGGACAGGCCGTCGGAGTCGTGCACTTCGGGGCGATAGTCGGGCACGGCGGCCGGTTGGTTCTCGCCGAAGAAGAACATGCTGGTGAGCGGCGCAATGCCGAGCTTGGTGACGTTCTCGCGCAGGAACAGTTCGGCCTTGACGTCGACGGTGGTGTCGACGCCGGGTCGCAGCGTGAAGCGATAGGCGCCACTGGCGCGCGGCGAATCGAGCAGCGCGTAGATGGTCAGTTCCTTGGCGCCCGGCGCGGGCCGCTGGATCCAGAATTCGGTGAACCGCGGAAACTCCTCGCCGGAGTTCAGCGCGGTGTCGAGCGCGAGGCCACGTGCCGACAGGCCGTAGGTCTGGTTCTTGCCCAGCGCGCGGAAGTAGCTCGCGCCGAGGAACACCATCACTTCGTCCTTGTATTTGGGCGCGTTGACCGGGTAGTGAATGCGAAAGCCCGCAAAGCCGAGACCCTTGAGCTGCTTCGGGTCGACCTTGAGCGCGCCGAACTCGAACATGTCGGGGCTGTAGCGCACTTCGCGCACGGCGTTGCCGACCACTTCGTTGATCTTGACCGGCCGGTCGTAGTACGAGCCTTCGTGGAAGAACATCAACTCGAACGGCAGTTTCTGCGCGCGCCAAAGTGCCTTTTCAGGCTTGAAGCGGATGTTGCGGTACCGGTCGTACGAGAGGTTCTGAAGCTCCTTGGGGAGGTTCGGATCCTTGGGCTTGTACCGATTGTTCGCCAGCGTGCGCGCCTGTTTGGCGACGTCGTCGAACGAGAAGGCATGGGCGGCGCCGGAGCACAACGCGCAAATGCCGAGCGCGCCGGCAAGCGCCAGGCGCAGGACACGGCGGGATATCACGCGGAAACTCGCGGTGGACAGGAATTCCATCGGCAGTGAGGAGTGGCATGTAATGCGCGTGCTGACCGCAGCCAGCGTGCGCCGAACGCGCAATTTTACCCGTTCATTTCCCGATTGACTAAAGGCGCATCGGCAAAACCTTCGAAGCAGGCACTCACATTACCCCGATCGTCAGCTATGACGGCACTTCACGGCGGTCATAAATTTGTGACTATTTGTGACTAACGGACATTTCGAAAGGATTTCTTTTCCTTTTTTGCCGGATTCCCGCCATTCAACCGCCATTTTCGCGTCATTCCTGCAGCATTCCGGAGCGATTCGGATAATTACCACCAAATTATCATGATGTTATAACGTGAGTGTCATGCATCGGCCGGACCCGCATTTTTCGTCGCTCCCTGCGCCGCCCCCTGCTTCAGCGACTGGCCACGGCCAGCAATCCCCCCAACGCCATGAGCGCCCCGCCAATGGTCCGGCGAACCGCCCGCTGGCGACGCACCATCGCCGCCCGCATCCATCCCGCCGAAACGCCCAACGCGACCAGACTGAACCATGCCCAATGCGCCAGCGACATGAACACCCCATACGCCAACCCCAACCCCCAACCCGCCCCGGGATGGATAACCTGCGTGAACGTACTCACCACAAACAACGTGGTCTTCGGATTCAACACGTTCGTGAAAAACCCCGTGCGCACCGCCACCATCGCCTTCCCCCGAAACCGGCGTCCACCTCCGCAGTCCGCGCGCTGCAATCCCCCACCCGATACCACGCCCCCCGTCGACTCGCCCTCCCGCACCACATCAACCACCAGCGACCGATCCCGCAAGGTCCGCCAACCGATGTACACCAGGTACGCCGCCCCCACCCACTTGATCACCCCAAACATCCACGGCACCCGCGCGATCAATATCCCCACCCCCACCAACGTGTAAAACACATGCACCTGCACGC
>NZ_AYXJ01000029.1:0-180011 GCF_000681415.1 Pandoraea sp. E26 | reverse complement strand
ACACGGAATTTCTGACACCCTCGGCGGTTCAGAATCGGCTACTGCATTGTTTGTGGAAACTACCGCTCTGCCAGCTCCAAATCGCTTCCGGCGATAACCACCAGCGCTCGCGTTGTCCCATCAGGGTCCGAAAACTCTACCTCGTAATTACCGTCGCTATAGTCTTCAATGATATATCCAACGTCGCCCGGATTAATCTGCTCGATGACGTTGACCAGACCAACATAGCGAACTCGGCTGTAGATCGAAAGGCTCATGGACGGCTCCTTGTAAAGCCCGAGAACGGTGTATTCAGCTTCAGGGAACCATCTGGTTGGACCATCCACCCCGACTGCAAGTAACTAGTCTGCCCGCTAGCCGTACCTTTGCCCGGCAACGCAATTTCAATGTTGACTCGTTGCCCATATTGGTCGGCCTTACCCAGTGTGAAGTCGCCACTCGCATACTTTTTCGCAGCTTGTGTTTCCCAAATCCGGGATAGCTGTGCGGAATCATCAGCAGTGTAGCCCAACGACTCGAATACAACGTTCTTCCCATGATCTGCGCCGGGCTTGAAGATGTAGTCGGAAAACTTCCGCGTATCAACGACGGCATTCACACCTTGAGCCGCCGTGTTTGTGGCAGATACCTGCACCCGATTGCTGTAGACGTTGGGCAAATCAACGTCACCGCCCGTCGGAACTCTGCCTGAGGCCGAACCACGGCCCGCCGGTTCGGACGCCGCCCCCTGTGCCGCGCCGTTGGTGCCGCGCGCCAGAGCGGCCATCAGCACTGCCATCCCCGCCGACGCCCAATATTCTGCGTCTGCCGCAGCACTCGAATCAAGTGTCAAATATGGCCAGCGCTTGTCTGCTAGCGCAATGTACCCAGGGTCTCCAGGGGTCGCAAATGGTCCTCCATTGGGGAGGTTGATTATCGTCTCGGTCGCCCCCAACGCTGTGTTGCGCGTCAACGCTATGCTGTCGTATATCGACTTCACAGCCAGCCCGAGTAAGCCTCCCTTTTTGGCCGTATCCGCAACATGTTTGTCAGCTGGTTTAACGGGACTTTGCTAGAAGCCATTGGCCCAATTGAAGGGCGCGGGTCAACGGGGTTCGGAGATATGTATAAGCCGATGAGTCTAACCTAGTCACGTAAATTTAATACCCAACTCTTCCAGAGAAAATATTCGACCATCTGAAACTGCTAGCGAACCATCAATGAATCGAGCAAGCAGCAGTCCAAATCTAGCCGCTCCGATTTCAATATCCCGCCTCCAACCTTCCACGTCCCCGTGATATCCGATCGCGTGAAACACCTGACCATCAGGTAGCGAAATCGAACACCCCCTTTCATTAACCCCACCAAATTTAGCGTTTGGTGGGTTAACAAGATTCACTAACCTCCGGAATTGTGATTTGAAATTTCCTACACCGTTATCGGAAAAATATACAACCTCTACGCCCTTTACCTCAACGACTCCAGGAATAGTCCGCTCATCCCTCGACTCCAGACGTCCGCCTAACGCTTTTTCCAGATCACTAATTTTTTTCACGCAGCCCTCCCATATCACTTAGTAATTATAAATTTAAAGTTACCCATGAATCGCCCCGGCTTTGTAGGAGGCCGTTTGGTTTAAGTTATCGCGGGCGCTTCAGCAGTATTTCTGAGTTGCCTGTAATAGTTTGCCTCAGCCTCGGCTGGCGGGATATAGCCCAGCGGTTCCATCAGCCGATGATGGTTGTACCAGGCGACCCATTCCAGGGTGGCGAGCTCGACGGATTCCCTTGTTTTCCAAGGCGCTCGCCGGTGAATCAGTTCCGTTTTGTATAGACCGTTGATCGTTTCCGCCAGGGCGTTGTCATAGCTGTCGCCGCGGCTGCCGACCGATGGCTCAATGCCCGCTTCGGCAAGTCGCTCGGTGTACCGAATGGAAACATATTGCGATCCCCTGTCGGAGTGATGGATCAGCGTCCCGTCGCCGCCCGGTTGGCGGGCATACAGCGCCTGTTCAAGCGCATCGAGTACGAAGTCGGTGCGCATCGTCCGACTCACCCGCCAGCCAACGATGCGCCGCGCAAACACGTCGATGACGAACGCCACGTACAGCCAGCCCTGCCACGTCGAAACGTAGGTGAAATCGCAAACCCAAAGCTGATTCGGCCGGTCGGCCGTAAATTGGCGATTGACCCGGTCCAGCGCGCGAGGTGCCGAGACATCTGGAATCGTCGTGCGAACCCGTTTGCCGCGAACCGCGCCTTGCAATCCCAGCCGCTGCATCAATCTCTCGACCGTGCAGCGGGCCACACGAATTTGCTCCCGGTTCATCTGCCTCCAGACCTTGTCTGCGCCGTAGACCCGCATGTTGGCGTGCCAGACACGCTGGATTTCCGGGCACAGCACGTCATCACGCTTGACTCGGGCGCAGCGCTTCGATGGATCGCGAAGCTGGGCAGCATGGCGCCAGTAACCCGACGGGGCAATCCGCAAGACCTTGCAGATCGACTCGACCCCGAAGGTGTCGCGATGCTGATCGATGAAGGCTTTCAGGACTTGATACGGCGGTCGAGTTCCGCCTGGGCGAAAAACGCGCTGGCCAGTTTGAGAATCTCGTTGGTCTTGCGCAATTCCTTGTTCTCGCGCTCCAGTGTTTTCAGGCGCTCGCGTTCGCTCGTGGTCAGGCCGGCACGTTCGCCGTTATCGATCTCGTCGCGCTTGACCCAATCGTTCAGTGTTTGCGGCGTGCAGCCGATCATCGGTGCAATCGACTCGACTGCCGCCCACAGCGAGGGATGCTCGCTACGCTGCTCGCGCACCAGGCGCACTGCGCGCTCCCGGACTTCCGGGGAAAACTTGCTCGATTTCTTGTTCATGGCTCCATTTTCTCAAGAGTTGGAGCCTCCTCCAAATCCGGGGCGATTCATACCCATCCGCTTGCCTGCTTCCACCAATGCCGTTGGGCGCGCCACTCCCTGCTTGCCGATTACGAACTCCAGCAGTTCATACGCGACCCCGTATTCGCCATGTTCGAGATACTCGTGGACGTCATTCCGATCTTGATCGGATATATCACTGACAACCATTGCAAGCGACTCCCGAAGTAGTCTCTCCAACTCGCAATAATGAGATGTATTCTTTTTCATTTCGGGTTCCTAGGAACATTCGTTGGAAACGCTGTCACGATACCTCCCCCCTTATTGGGCGGCTCGATCACCACTCGGATATTGACGCCATCGACCGTGCCAATTTTTACAATCCGGCCGTTCGCTTGAACCTTTTCAGGAATCGACGGATTGGTGGCGATATCGGACACTGCATTCATCACCTTGGGAGCTGACCAACTTTCAGGGAAGGCAGATTTGCCGGGAGCACCAGGCCAAAGATGTCCCCCGCCAGTGGCGTCGCCATTCAAAATATGATTGGTCCGGTCAGCCGAAGCCAAGTTTACGTCAGGGCCGGAACCGCTGTTGGTGGTCGGCCCTTGCCCAGTTGCACCGTCGCCATCATTCCCGCTGTTGCCGCTCGACAGAATTGCGTTGTCCGGCACGTTGTTCGGTGATCCAGGCGAAACCAGCGGCGGCGTTACCACGCATCCCGCGCCCGGGATACAAACCACCGTCGGCGGCATCACCGGAGCAGCACCGGTATTCGGCGGATTGCCATTGCTCCCACCCGATAGCTGATTGTTTGGGTCGGACGGCGGCGTCTGCCCGTTGTTAAACGTCATCAGCCCAAGGAACTGATTGCCCCAGCTCTTTATAGAGCCGACCGGATCACCGTAAGTGTCGTTCAACCACGTTGCTATGGCACCGCCTACCCCGCCTCGATCCACCGCATCAGCCGTGTGCTTATCACTGCCACTTTCATTATTCAGCGCTTGGTTCTGTGCCCAAAACGCCCCAGCGTTCGCATCCGCTCCAGCCGCGCCTGATAGCCCCGCCCCCATCAAGCCAGTTAGCATTGAGAGTGCAGCCAACTGCCCGTCGTTAAGCCGCGCACCGCTTGGATCGAGTCCTTTGATGAAGTCCGGCGCAAATGCCGCACTTGCTGCCGCACCGATTGCACCGCCTGCACATCCATTTCCGGACGCGGCACTTCCCGCGCACCCTAGTGCTGCATGTGCAGCAATGGAAAGAATGTCCTTGCTTAGACCATCACCAAACAGGCCACCGACTTTCGCTTCGCCAATCTGGAACGCCAACGCTGCGCCAAGGTTGCTAATACCGCTTGTCTGCAACGCCTCAAGGAAACTCCCACCCTGAATCGTTGATTGCACCCCAGCCTGAATCACCGATTGGCCGAGTATCGCCATGCCTTGCGTGAGCCACTGGCTTGCGGTCGTTGCACCGGCTTGACTTACTGCGCCGTCTACAAACGTCGGCTTCACGCCTGCGAGACTCGCCAGGCTATTCGGGGACGCCGTTGTCGAGAACCCCAAGCCATCGGCGCTCGAATACGTGATCCCGTTCAACAACCCCGCCGTAACCGCCGCAGACAACCCCGTCTTCAGCGCTGAGCCGAGATCGAACGTGCCGTTGAACATCACTTGCGTGAGGGTGGAGCTCGTCATGGCGGTGAGCGCTGCGCTCGCCATCACGTTGCCCAATCCACCCGTTACGAATGTCGCGGCCGTCGTGCCAAGTTGGGCCGCAACCATTCCCGAGAACAGCGGGCCAAGAGCTGCACCCGTCATGGCCGCCGCCATGATCATCCCAACCTGCTGAATCCCGAAGTCACCGCCCTGCTTCACGAAGTCCGTGTGCAGGTCGTCCTTCAGTGCCTGTTGCAGGAAGTTCGCGCCCAACTGTGCCGACACACCCGCAATGAATGCTTGCGTCGCGGCTTGGTCGACTTGGCCGTTCGGGGCCAAGAGTTGAAGTGCGCCGCCGATCTGGTTGAACTGGTCGACGTTCAGCGTCAGCCCACCCGCCGCTGCGCTCATGAAGCCGCCCGGCTGCACCATCGTGCCGGTCGTCTTCAGGTAACCCGCGTCCTTGATGTAGCTCCAGATTTCACCGACGTCCACCACGTTCGCGCGGTTCGTCAGCGTGCCCGTGTTCACCGTCAGCGTCCCGCCTGAGGTGATCGAGCCTGTGTTCAGGATGCTGCCACCCGTCGCCGTGCTGCCGAAGTTCAGCGACAGGTCGTTACTTGCCAGAATCTGCCCGCCCGCCGACAGCGCCGTGAAGTTCTCCGGCAAGTACACCTGCGGCATCAGCGCCGTCACCGTCGGGCACTTTGCGTTGCCCGTTGCAGCACATCCCGGCTCCGGTACCGTCTGCTCGACGTACCACAGCATCGGTTGCGACAACCCTGCGATCTGCTCAGGCGTCAGTGCCTGACCCAACTGGATGTTGTTCGCCTTCGCGTACTCGACCGCGTTGCCGTATAGCACCAGCTTCTGCTGGTCGTTGACGGTAAGTTGTGACGTGCTGTCCGTCGACAACCCATTGATAAAGCTCGCCTTGCCCGTTTGCATCAGGGCGGCTTGCTGGAGTTGAATCGCTTCTTGTTGCGGTGAGAAGTAGAACGTCGTCGTGCTCGGTTGCAGCGACGCGGGCAAGTTCGAGATCAGCACTTGCGGCGAAACCGGATCGAGCGTTGCGCCCAACCCGCCCACGACGTAGCTCGGGCCGTTCTGCTGGCCTGCAGCGCCTGTGAGGATCGACGACGCCGAACCACCAAGGCTCGCCGGAATCGTCAGATTCAGACCACCGTTCGCCGGCGCCAGGCTGATCACTTGCGGTGCGTTGCCGACTTGCGGCGTGTACGTGTTCGCTGTCGTGATGCCATTCACGAGACTCGTGCCCGTGAGCGACACCGACTGTCCCACCACGTTACCGACGTTGACGATCTGACCGCCCGACGTCACCGTCAGGTTCGGCGCTTGAATCGTCGCCGCGATGTTGCCTACCGGCGTCGGCGGGTTGATCACGCCGCCCACGCTCGTGTAGGCATCCCCATACAGCGACGTACATTCCGCAGCGCTGCCGCAGCTCCACACGTCGTGGCGCTTGTCCGACTCGAACATGCCCGTCTCTTGCACCCAGTGCGAGTGCCAGTAGGCATTGAGCGTCTGCGCGCTGTTGACCACCGGACCGCTGACGTTGATCGTCGCGTTAAGCCCCGCCGTGATCAGACTGCCGACGTTCGTCAGCGACCCGGCGTTGATCGTCAGATTGTTCCCCGCACCGATGATCGATGAATTGCCCGACTGCTGATCGACGTATGCCTCGCAGTAGCTTTCCTTGTAGCCGCCCGCCGTCATACAGCCCGAGTACTTTTCGAGCTTGCCGTAGTTCTCGTGCACCTGAACCGGCGGTGGCAGCGTGTTGGTGATGCCACCGGCGACGTTAAGCGTCAGGTTGTTGCCCGCGAGGATGTTGCCCGACGTATTGGTCAGCGAATCGGCCGCCGTCGTGCCCGTCGCGGACGAGCCAACCCCACCGATCACGAGATCGCGTCCTGCGATCAGATCGCCGTACTTATTGGTGATCGTGCCCGCGGCAATCGTAAGGTTGTTGCCTGCGATGATTGCGGCGTTGTTCTGCGCGTAGGTGAAGCTCGTGGTGTCGGGATTCTGCCCCCGGACATCGTTGCCTCGGTAGCAGGCAACGTTGCTCGTGCCCGGCGCACACCCCGCCTGAGACGTGAACTGCTGCGTATTGCCGCCCTGATTCGTAACGCTCGCAGCGAAGATATTGACGTTGTTCTGGGCATAGATCATGCCCTCGTTCACCAGATTTCCGCCGTAGAGGTTCAGCGTGTTCGCTGCGGTGATCAGCCCGAGCGACGTGGACCAGGAAATCGTCGACGTTGACGTCGGCGCGGCCGATCCCGTTGCAATGTTGAACGAAACCGTCCAGTGCGCGAGCTGTGCGTCAGACAAATTCTCGCCTTGATATGCAGGAACCTCGATGGTACCCAGCGATGCAAGCTGCGCGAGGAAGGCAGAGTACTGCCCTTGATCGACCGCGTTCACCACCGAACTGGTGGTCGTGGGCGACACCGCGCCGTTGGACAACGCGCCAACATTCAGCGTCAGGTTGCGTCCCGCCGCGATCTGACCGCCCTTGTTTGACAGATTCGCCGTTGTCAGCGAGATGTCGCCTCCGGCGATCATCACGCCTGACGCCCCCATCTGCATCACCGTCGAGGTCTGGCTGACCGTCGGCAACGCGATCGCGATCGATGCCTGCGCCCCGGATATCGGGGTGGCGCTCATCATCCAGTAGTCATAATCGACCGGATTGTCCCCAACCATCCGGCTGCCGCGAAGCTTGTTCATGTAGAACGTTCCCGATCCGGTCACCGGTGCGGCCGTTCCTGCATCACAACTCACGCCGAAGGCGCCGTCGCACCGATCTCCCGTCCACGGGTTGATCCCTTCCGTCTTGCCTTCCAGCGTGACGCCCGTCGGCGAGAGCAAGTCACCGAGCGTCGCCGTGGACGACACGGTCATCCATCGAGGGTTCATGTCGCCCTCGCCGCCGGTCGGTGCAGACCAATCGCGAATCGTCGTGCCCCGCGTGCCGATCACGGCGCTCCAGATCAGACCCGGATCGATGACGGTCGTCGTCGTGGTCACGGCACCAGCCCCGGCCGCCTGATCGTTTATCACGGCCCCGGCGTTCACCGTCAGGTTATTGCCGGCGATGATCGTGCCGCCAATATTGTTCAGTTGCCCCGGCAACGTGAACGTGACATTGCCGGCCGCCTGTGTCTTCGCGCCCACATTGGTGAAGTTGCCGCCCGTCGCCGACAGGTTCCGCTCCGCTTCCAGCAACCCGTTGTTGACGACATCGCCCGTCATCGACAGATCGCGCCCCGCGTGAACCGAAGCGCCCGCGCCATTGAGCAGCGCCGCGTTCACCGTCACGTCGCCGCCCCCGACCACGTTGCCGGTATTGGTGAACCAACCCTGGCTCGCCAGCGTCAGCGAAGCGTCGCTCTGCAACGTTCCGCTGTTGTTGAACGAATTCACGCCGGTGAGCACAGCATTGAGCGCGCCGATCTGCAACGTACCGGAATTGGTGATCACGTTCGCCGTGATCGACAGCGTGCTGCCCGCTTGCAAAGCCCCCCCGGTGGCATCGAATACCGCCGAGCGCATCAGTGCCGACAACTCGCGCGTGGCAGCAAGCTCTCCGCCCGCGTTCGTGACCGTACCGCCGCCCGTCACCGTCAGCGCGAGATCGGCGCTCGCCGGTGTCGCGCCCGTCACGTCGCCCGCGAGGATCATGCCGCCGTTGTTGTTCAACCCGCCGACGTTGAGCGTGACGCCGTTCGCGCCGAGCACCGTCCCGGTGTTAGTGAGCGCGCCGCCCGCCGTGACGGACGTCGTGCTGCCGTTCATCAACCCGTTATTGACGACGTTGCCGGTGGACGTCAGCGTCAGTGCCTTCGTCGACGCCAGTTGCCCGTTCGCCTCGTTGACGATGCCGCCCGCCGTCACCGACAACGGCCCGGCGCTCAGCACCGATGCCCCCGCCGAGTTGGTGAACGTGCCTGCGCCTGCATTGAAGGTCGTCGCGCCATTGACGAGCGCGAGGCCGTGCGTCCTGATCCACTGCGTCGCGGTCACATCCAGCGCGCCACCGATGATCATCGCGCCCGTGTCGATGCGTGCGCCGCTCAGCTTCGCGTCCTGAGTGACGAAGAGTTGCCCGCCGCTTGCATCGAGCGCACCGGTTGCCGTGACAGTGAAGGATTTGGATGCCGTCGTTGCACCATTGATGACGACGTTGCCGCCATCGAGCGCCATGTCGCCGACGACGGTGTTGGTACCGCCCAGCGTGAGCGTCTGTCCCGCACGCAGCGAAACCGTGTCGTTTCCAGAGACGTTCGCGACGTTGAGGTTGCCGTTCTGCGCGGTCAACGTCATCGCGCCCATGCTCGACAAGCCTTGCAGCGCCGTCAGGTTCGTCGCAGCGGTCATGTCGAGCGTGCCGCCGACGAGCACCTTGTCCACCGTCAGACTGCCCGACGTGCTGGTGAACGACGCCTTACCCATCGAGGTCAATGCGCCAAGCAACGCGTCGCCTGCCGACGTCACCTTCACATCGCCTGCCGTATCCACGCCGCCGAGCGCCAGCTTGCCGCCGGACGTGATCGCGACGTCCTTACCGAACGTCAGCGCACCGTTGCTTCCCGTGATGTCGCCGCCGGATTGCAGCGTCGCCGTGCCCTTGCCGATGAGATGACCGCCCAGTGCCATCGTGGTACCGGACGTCAGCAACGTGTCGCCGTTGACTTGCGCGGCGCCCATCGACAGCGCGCCGCCCGCCTTTGCCGTGAAGTTCTGGATCGCAGTAACGGGGCCGGTCAGCGTGACACTGCCTTGCGTCGCGGTCAGTGCGATGTCCTGATTCGCCGACAGCGCGCCGGTCACCGACAGGTCGCGTGCGGCCGTGACGCTCACGCCCTCACCCGCTGTCACTGCGCCGCCGAGGGTCACATCGCGTCCTGCATTGACGGTCAAGCTCGTACCCGTGCCGATGTCGCCCGCAACGCGAACGTCTCCCACACCGCCCGCCGTGAGCATGGCTGACTTGCCCGCCTGGATAGCGCCCGCGGTCAGGTCGCCCGTCGTCGTCATCGTCAGGGCATCGCCTGCGACGATGGCTCCCGTGACTTGCGTCGCACCTCCTGACAGCGTGGTCAGGCCACCATTGCCGAACGTGAGCGACGCAGCGCTGAGCTTGCCACCTGCCGTCAGCAACCCGGCAACAGCGTCTGCGACGACGCTGCGCACATTGCCCAGCGTCATATCGCCGCCTGACGTCAGACGCACCAGACCGTTGGCCGTCGTATCGCCTTGCATCGTCAGCGACTTGCCCGCGTTGACGGTGACGTCACCCTGCGCACCCGCATTACCCGTCGTGATCGCACCGTTCGCCGCCGTCAGCGTGAGATTGCGCTCGGAAGCCGTATCGCCGTGCAGACGAATGTCGCCCGTCGCGGCAGTCACCGTGACGTTGTCGCCACCGACCGTTTTGCCAGCCACGGCGACGTCGCGTGCGCCAGTCAGTATCACCGTGCCCAGTGCGACGGCGTCGCCGGTGATGGCCACATCGCCGCCGTCCGCCGTTACCGTCAGTGCATTGGTCGCCTGCACGTTATGCAGGCCCGCGTTGTTCGCGGCGTGGACGTCGACGTTCTGGCCGGATAATGCGCCCGTGAGCGCCGTGTTGCGTCCGGCATCTAGCGTGACGTCGCCGCCGAACAATGCTGTGCCGTCTCCGAGGACGTCGCGACCGGCGCGCAACGCACCGATGCCCTGCACGTTGCTTTGCCCGGTCAGCGTGAGATCGTTGGCAGCAGCAGCGCGCAAGTCGCCTTGCACGCTCAGCTTGCCGCCAAGCGTTGCGTTGCCCGCGCTCGTCGCCAGCAGCGCACCCGCTGTCGTCACCTCACCACTGATGGCGAGGTCGCCCATCCGCGTGATCAACGAGAGATCGCTCATCGTGAGCGCCGTACCCGTCATCGACAGATTGCGTTGTGCGGTCAGTTCGCACGCCGCACCGCACGCCAGGCTGCCTGCAAGGAGGATGTCGCGCGCAGCCGTCGCCGAGAACGCATTCGGCGACGACACCGCGCCGTTGAAGACGATGTCGCCCGGACCGCCCAGCGTACCCGCTGTGCCGGTCGTCGTGACCTTGATGCCGGTGGCCGAGTTGAGGACGCCGAAAGTCGCGTTGCCACCGGCCGTCGCGTCGATGGCATTCGCCTGCACACCGCCCGTGAGTCGCGTGTCGCCCGCCGACGCGAGCGTGGCGTTGCCCGTGAAGACAGCCGTGCTGCTGCCGTCACCGGTGTCGAGCAACGTACGGCCTGCCGTCAGGTTCGCGTTCACGCCGAGCAACACGGCACCGAGTTGCAGATCGCGTCCGGCGTTAATCGTGACGTCGCGCAATGCACTGGTCGACTGACCCAGCGTGACGTCTTGCGCTGCGTTGAACAAGAGATTCGCCCCGCCACTCACACCGCCGGTCGCGCGAATGCTGCCGCCGTGCGCCGTCAGGTTGGCGTCGCCTACCGACTGGATCGCGCCGCCCACGACGATGTCGCGTTGCGCGTCGAGCGTGGTGCCCGCGCCGCCGCCGAGCGTGCCTGCCACGTTGATGTCGCGCGCGGCCTGCAACGATACGGTGCCCGGTGCGCCGGATTCGCCATTGACGACGATGTCGCCGCCGCCTGCGAGGCCTTTGGCAGTCAGCGTCAATGCGCCGGTCGACTGTGCATTTTTGACGGTGACGCTGTTGCCCGCAACAACCGTCAGATCACCGCCCTGCAACAAGCCGCTCTGGTCGACGTCGCGCGCGGCGCTCACGTCGAGCGCACCGGTGAACGATGCCGAACCCGCGCCGCTTACGTCGCGGCCTGCATCGATGCGTCCGGTGCCTTGACCGTTCAGCGCGCCCTGCACGAGCGTGTCGCGCCCCGACGTCAGCGTCGTGTTGCCCGCAACGGCCGTCTGCCCGCCCATGACGACATCCGTCCCCGCCGACGCGATCAGTTGTCCGCCCACGCCGAGCTTGCCCTGCGCGTCGACGTTGACGCTTCCTTGCGTCGCCGTCAGCGTCGCGTCCTTCGCCGAGCGGACCGTGCCCGTGATATTGACGTCGCGTGCGCCGGTGAGCGAGGCATCTGCGCCCGTTTGCAAGGTGCCTGCGACAGCGACGTCGCGCGCGCCCTTCAAATTAACAGCACCGACCACGCTCGACTCGCCGTTGACGACGACATCACCACCATCCGCATTGCCGTTGGCCGATACCGAGAACAGGCCATTGGACGTGACGCTGGAGACCGTCGCGCTGCTGCCCGCCGTCACGCTCACACCGTTACCCTGTAAAACGCCGGACAGGTTGACATTGCGGTTCGCGCCGAGCGTCGCGGTGTTGGTGAATGCCGACGCCCCTGCGCCGACGAGATCACGTCCGGCTTGCAAGGCACCGGCGAGGCCGACCAGCGCGCCGTTCAGCACGATGTCCTGTCCCGCGGTGACCGTGGCGTTGCCGATGGCGCTCGTCTGCGGTGCGCCGAGCGCCACGGATTGCCCGGCGGTCAATGCGAGCTGACTATTCGTGCTCAGATTCGCCGTCGTGTTCAGATTGCCCGACGTCGCGGTAATCGCCACGTCGCCGACTGCCGCCACGCTACCGTCGAGTTGCGCATCGCGTTGTGCCGTGATGACGAGCCTGTCGTTCGCTTCAATCTTGCCCGTGCTCGCAATGGCGACATCGCGTGCGGCATTCAACGTCGCCGCGCCGAAGGACGCCAACGGTCCGGCCACGCGGATGTCGCCGCTGCCGTCCAGACCGCGCGCCAGCACGTCGAGCGTGCCGCCGGTCTGGACATCGCCCAGCGTGACCGCGTTGCGGCTCGTGACGACGAGGTTCGCCGTCTGCAACTTGCCGCTCAGCGTGGCGTTCGCACCGGACGTCAGCCAGGTGTCGCCGAGGAAATGCGCGCCACCGCCGATGTCGAGATTGCCACCTGCGTCGAGCTTGCCGGTGAGTTGACCGGACACGTTGCCCGTCACGCGCATGTCACCGCCGGATTGCAGGGCGACGTCGCCCGCCGCGGTCGCGGCACCGGCTACGTCGAGCGTCGCACCGGCATTCGTTTTGAGGTCCGCGCTCGCCTGAATCGTGCCCGGGACGGTGACGGCATTGCCCGCAGCGATCGTCAGCGGATTCCCGGTGCCCGCCGTTTGAAGCGAGCCTGCGACGTTGACGTCGCGCGAAGCGTTCAGCGTCACAGCATCCGCACCCGCCGTGGTGCCGTTCACGAGAATGTCGCGCGCTGCCGTGAGCGCCGCCGCGCCGTAAAACGAGACCTTGCCTTGCAGGGCGATGTCGCCACCGCCTGCATTGCCCAACGCACGCAATGCGGCGACACCCGTGCTCTGCACATCGGCCAGCGACAGGCCGTTCGCGGCTTCGACGTCCAATCCACCTGCGAGCAACGCCCCGGTCAGCGAGATGTCGCGCCCGGCACGCAATGTGGCATCCATGCCGAAAGCGAGCTTGCCTTTGCCCGTGATGTCGCTGCCTGCGCGCAGCGTCGCGTCGGCTTGCCCGAGCAACGTGCCGTCGACGTTCAGCGTTTCGCCCGCGCTCAGGTGCGCGGTGCCGCTCGACGCCACATCGCCCTGTACGTCGAGACGGCGATTCGACGTCATGTCGAGTTGCGCGCCGGACGCCAGCGTCCCATCGATGCGCGTGTCACCACCCGATTGCGTCGATACCGCGCCATGGCCCGTCAGTTTTGCGGCCTGCGCGATCTGGAAATCGCCACCCGCAACGACGGACACGTTGCCGTTGGCCCCCGTGCTGTCCGACACGACGAGACTGCGCGCCGCGTTGGCGACGAGCGCGCCACCCACGGTCTCAGGGCCCGTCAGACGGATGTCGCCCTGCGCAGCGTCCTGCGTCGAGAGCGAAAGATCACCGCCGATTTGCGCCTCGTTCAGCGCAAGTCCCTTCGTTGCGGTCAGCGCGGTGTTACCGTTCGACTGAAGGTTGGCGAGCGTGAGATTGCGGCCCGCCTGCACGTCCATTGCCTTGCCCGATTGCAGCGAGCCGGACGACGTCACATCGCCGCTCGCCGTCAGCCGATAACCGTTCTCGCCGAGTCCCGTGCCGCTGAGCGCGACATTACCCGCACTCGTTATCTGCACCTGCTGCTGCGCCGCGTGGTTGGCGACGGTCAGATCGCCGCCCGACGAGAGCGTGAGGTCGCCGGTCGTCGACGCGAGATCGCCCGCCATGCGCACACCAAGGCCAGCCGTCGTGCCGATGACCTGAATCTGCCCGGCGGTCATCGCGCCGAAGCGCGTCGCGTCGATGGCGAACGCCTGCGCGTTGCCCGTAGCGCTCTGAATGGCTTGCGCCGTATTGGCCGTGCCGTTTGCCGACGTGATGTAGCGCGTACCCGTGCCGTCGACTGCCTCTGTCAGCACCTGCTGATTTCCGGTGATGACGTTAATGCGCGTGCCCGCATACAACGGCGCGTTGATGCCGACCGTCTGACCGATGAGATCGATAGCGCCGACGGTGCCTTCGATGCCGCTGCCGGGGCCGGTCATTCCCGCATTCCCTTCCAGCTGGATATGGCCGCCGGTGACGTTGTAGCCGAGCGCGTTGGCGTTAGCGAAATCGGTAGGCGTGCCGCCCGGCCCGGAGAGGAATTGCGGTGTCCCCGTCGTCAGTGTCACGCCGATGGTGTTGGTGAAGCCCGCGCCGCGCACGGAAATGCCGTTCGGGTTCGCAATGATCACCGTGGCGGGCGCGCCGAACACTTCGAGCGGGCCATTGAGCGCGGAGGCATAAGCGCCGCCCGACGACGTCACCTGGTTGACGATGGTGCTCGCGGTGCGGCCCGACAGATTCGGGTTCGCGGCCATCGTCCCGCCGTTGAGCGACGTGCCGTTGAGAAGGCTGTTGTTGAGAATCAGTCCGGCAGCATCGACGTTGAAGCTCTGGTACTGGTTGAGCGAGATGCCCGCCGCGTTGGGGGCCGTGATGTTGACGACGGGTACGCCGTTACCGCTCGTCGTGATCTTCGGTGCGAAGACGACCGGCGCCGTCGGATCCGTGATCGGCGCCGCCGACACCGTCTGCATGCCGACACGAAGACGCAACGACGCGAGCGAGCGCAGCACCGTCAGGGCGGTTTCGTCGAAGCCCGCTTTACCGGTCGCGTTGGCGGCCAATTCGCGAGCGGCTGACTGGCTCAGTTCGAACGTCACCGAGATCGGACTGATGAGCAGCGTCAGCGCAACGCACGCCGCAATGGCGCGCTGCCACACTCGAATCGCGGGCTTCTCCGGGAAGTGGGAATCCATAGCCTCGTCGTCGACATTGATCGACTGACGTGCGTTTTCCCCAACTTCGGTGATTCCTCGCGAAGATGCGTTCATGACGTGACCTGTTCGTTCTTTGGACGTGTGTAGCGCGAGACCGCCACGCAACATGCGGCGGCTCGATGACCTGCTCACTGCTAACCGCCGACGACTGCGTGCGGCAAACCGCGATTCGGCGAAACGCGACAAGGTCGAACGACGCCCGGCGGGGCGGCTCGACCGCGCCCGGCGTCGATCGGTGACTCCCGGATTACTGCTGGATGCGTGCGCTCTTGACGAGATCGCCAATCATTTGCGCCGTGGCCTTTTCCATCGCCACCTGCTCGAGTTGCTTGCGCAGCAGCGGGGCGCTCTCTTCGAACTTCGGGATCTGCGTGGCGCGCCTGTCGTCGACGCGCAGGATCCAGAACTGCTCGCCGACCTTCAGGGGCTCGGCGGACACGCCGCCCTTGGGCAGCTTCACCAGCGCCTCGGCGATCGGCTGCGGCCAGTTCTGCGTATTGCCTGCCGTGATCGGCGTCTTGAACGACACCCAGTTCAACTGGCCGCCCTGCGCAGCGTTCGGCCCCTGGCTGTACTGCCGCGCCAACGCCGCGAAATCGCCCCCCTTCCTGATCTCGTCGAGCACGGTCTGTGCCGTGGCGGCATCGCGCACAGCGATCGCGCTGGCGTGATATTCGTTCTCGCCCAGCGAGGCGACCACGGCGTCGTACTTGGCCTTGACGTCGGCATCGGTCACCGGGGCGGCCTTCGCATGCTCGGTCATGTAGGCGCGCGTGACGATCACCGTCTTTGCGGCTTCCAGCGCAGCCTGCACTTCCGGGCGCGTCTCGTAGTGCTGCCGTAGCGCCGCCTGCCTGAGCAATTCGTTCGCGATCAGTTGCCCCTTGAACAGCTCGCGCAATTGCGCGCTGTCCGGCTGGCCGCTCGCCTTGACCATCGCGTCCACCGACGCTTTCGGAATCCCGACATCGTTGACGCTCGCGACGACATCGGCGCCCAGCGGCTTCGGCGCGGCAGTCCTGCTGTCGACCTTCTCCCCGGCTTTCGTCTCGGACTGACTGTCGGTCTTGGCCGCCCTGGCTGCCATCGCCGGCGCCATCGCAACGCTCAGCGCCACCCATACGCCCGCGGCACCCGCCACACCCCACCCCCGGATGAACTTCGCTTTCATCGACATCTCTCCCACAACGTTGGCAGGCGCCGCGAGCGAATGGCCCTTACGCCTGCGTTTTCACAATTCATCCCGCCCAGTTGAGCGTGACGAGCACGACACTGCCCTTCGGGCCGAGCGACGCGGGCTGCACCAGTGCGCGCCCGGCCATCAGCTCGCCCGAGAACGTCTGCCCCCGGAACTGCCATTGCGCACGCACGCCGACTCCCGCGCCGATCAGCGTCGGCCAGCCGGGCTCGGCCACCAGGTGAGCCTTGCCGCCGTCGAGGAACGCGTAAGGCTCCCAGCGCAGTCCCTGCCATACCGGGGCATTGGCCCAGACGGCCTCGTTCCGGAGGTAGAAGCCGCTGTCGCCGGCAATGCCTCCCTGCATGAAGCCGCGCACCGAGTCCGTGCCGCCGAGGAAAATCTGCGCGTTGCCGAAGAGCGCTACGGCGCTGTATTGGCCGGTGAACGTGGTACGCCATGTCCATTGCGTCGGGCCGATTCGCGCGAGCGGCAATTGCACCGTCGTGCCGGCGTCCACCTTGGTGAACTGCGCGTGCGCGTCCTGCTTCTGGATACCGTCGAAGTCGCGCGTGGCATCGAACCACGGCAGGCCTTGCGAGACGCCCAGCGACGCGGTCAACGCACCCGGCTGCCCGTTTCGGGTGAAGCGCCAGAGTCCGGAGATACCGACACGCAGGATCGTGAGCGCCTGCGGGGACAGCGGAATGTCGTTGACATCGCGCTCGGTGGACAGCTTGGTGAGCGTGGCGTCCAGACTCACGCGTTGCGACGCCGATCGCCTGAGCACCGTGTTCCAGCCGAAAATCTGACTGAGGGTGCGGCCGTAGAGCAGCGCGGTGCCCCCGATGATTTGCTGATATTCGGAGAGCGCCGCCGTGTAGCTGAATGTTTGATAGCCGTAGGGAACGGCAGCCGAGACGACGAGCGCGTTGCTGTCGCGCGTGCCGGTGTAAGCCAGGCTCAATGACTCCTGCAAGCCGATGACGTTGCCGGCGTCCACGGATGCCCGCGTGCGCCACCGTCCCGTTGCCGTGCTGCCGTAGTTGTCCAGGCCAACGTTGTAGTTCAGACGGCTGCCGAAGGGGTTCTGAATCGCGACAATGGACTCACCAGGCGCTTGCCCCGGCAATATTTGGATCTGCGCCTGATTGCGGCGCAGCCGGTTGATCTGATCGACACCCTGTTCGAGCGCGGGCAGCGCCAGCACATCGCCGACCGATGCGGGGAAGGCCCACGCGGTACCCGCGTCCGTGAGCAGCCCTCCCCCGTCGCCCGGCTTGCCGTCGCCCGCCGGACGCAATGCACCGCCGTTCAACGTGAAGCCGCTGATGCGGCCCGCAACGATCGTAATGGCGAGCGTCCCGGAGGACAGATTCTGCGGCGTGGCGAGATAGGCACGCGTGGTGATGAGCCCGTCCGCCACGAATGCCTCTGTCAGGCGGCGCAGCAGCAGATCGATGCGGCGACGGCCAAGGGCCTTGTGCAGGAACGGCTCACAGATCTCGTCGAGTCGCGACGGCGCGAGCACCGCGTCGCCCTTGAACTCGACCCGGTCGATGCGAAAGGTCGGCTCCGGGTCGGGCAAGGTATCGACGTCGGCGTTCGCGGGCAGATCGGGAACCCCGGGCGCGGCCGAGGGCGACGTCTCGATCTGTGCGGGCCCACGATCGAGCTCGCGTTGCAGCGCGCTGTTGCGCTGCTCTTCCAGCAGTCGTTGCCCGGGATCCTGCTGCGGGGCCAAGCCCGGCGGCAACGCCGGTACCGGTGGCGTTTGCGCGAACGCGGTGTTCACCGTCCCCATGACAACCAGTGCCGCGGCCCAGGCACGCGTGGCGATCGTTGTGCGTATCGTCATAGCCCGAACCACGTCATCAAGCCAAGGTGCGTGCCGATGCGCGCCGGTTCACGGTATGGCACGTAGGCCGTCTCGATGCCCTGCGCCGCCCTCACTCCCCTGGCCCCGGTGATCACGCCGCCCTTGATCAGGCCACGTCCCGTCAGCACGACTTCGCCCGAGGCGGCGGAGAACAGGCCGCCGTCGTTCTGGGCATAGATGGCGGCCCAGTGATTGCCGAACCAGGCCTTCAGGCCACGCGTGCCGTTGTAGGCCGTATACCCGAGCAGGCCCTGCGCGGTGACGAGCGGGGCGTCGACCGTCAGATTGCCGGACCACGCGATCACGTTGCCGCCAACGTTGCTGGCGCTTTGTCCGGCACGCAGTGCAATGCTTCCGGCCGCCTGCATCTGCCCACCGTATGAGGTCGTCGTGCTGGACGCCTCCGCCTTGCAGACAATGAAGCACGAGCGCCGATACGACGCCTGTCCCGCCATGACCGCCTGATTGACGAACTGACCGGTCGCCGTCACCTGAATGTTCCCGCCATTGGTCAGCACCGTGCCGCCGGTGTTGAACACATTGCGGCCGGAGAGGGTGACGTTGCCGGCGTCGGCGATGATGTAGGACAGTTGCCCCGGCGCCGGAATCGCGCCGTAGTCGACGGAGAAGCCTTCGTCGCGCTTGGAGAAGAGCAGCCAGCGGCGGCCGCTGTTCGCATAGGCCGTCGCGACACCGCCGTTCGCACCTTCGAGATGCGAAATGACATTGCTTAGATCGCCTTGCGCCTGCATCGACACCGACTGATTCGATTCGACTCGGGCGTTCAGATTGACGATATCGCCGGCAGCGCGCATCACGACGTCGTCGTTCACACCGAACACCACACCGAACGCACCGCCCGGGCGGGACACGTCGGAGGTGTTGGTGATGGTACCGGTGGCGTCGAGGGTGACCGCGCCCGCCGACGTCGTCATCGCCGTATCGCGCGTCACGCCCTGGATCAGGCTGCTGACATTGGTGATGTCACCCTGGCTGGTGATCACGACGCCGCTGCGCTGGGACACCAGCGTCGATTGCGTGGCGCCGGCGTTGGCGATGCGCACGCCGTGGCTCGAGAGCTGAATCGACCCGCCCGTCAGCACAGCCGCGCCCTGCATGGTGGTCTGTCCCGCCGACTGCCAGGAGAGGTTGTTCGCGACATCGATTCTGCTGGACGGCGCCAGTAGCACATCGCCGGCGGCGGTGAGCGAGAAATCCCCGGCGTTGGCCATCATCGATCCGGCGTGGCGCACGCCGGCGCCAAGATCCGTCGTCAACAGCTGGATGCGGCCGGACGTGATGCTGCCGGACGGCTCGACGTCGAGCGCGATGGCATCGGGGTTCGCCTGCTGCCGGCTCGCGAGCGTGACCCAGTCGTTGTTGTTGTCGTCGGGCGAGAAGCCGGTGTTGAGCGACACCCGGCTGCTGCCCGCAATCACGCGCACATATGCGGTGGGCGACGAAAAGTCGTTGGTGATCGGCGCGCTCACCCTGACCGTCTTCGCAATGAGTTCCAGGCCGATGAGCGTGCCCGCAAGCCCGCCGCCCGCGACTTCGATCGTGCCGCGTCCGGTGTCGAGCACAACGTTGCGCTGATACACGCCGGGCGCGACGAGGACGTCGCTGAACGACACTTGTCCGGTGCTCAACGCGACGTGGCCGGTATTGACGAAGGTACCGCCATTGACCGTGATGCCGTTGGGATTCGCGAGCACGACGTTCGCTCGCGGTCCTGTCACGGCGATCTGGCCCTGAATCAGGCTGGGGGCCGTACCCGTCACTTCGTTGACGATGGTGCGCGCGTTGACCCCGCTGTTGTTGAGGGTCGCCCCGGCGCGATCGACGCTGAAGCTGGCGTAGGTGTTATGGGACACCCCGCGCACCGGCGGGGCGATCGCGACGTTCTGGCGTCCATCGGCGCCAATGGTGACGGACGTCGCCGTGCCGCCGTCGGGAACGATGCCCGCGGCACGGCAATGCGCGGCCATGGCGAGTACCGTCGCCAGGCTGAAGCCGAATACCCGTCTTACCGTTTGACGCGTCTGAGACGCCCGAAACCGCTGAATCCCCGAACCGTGTGAAGTGTGCCCGTCAATCCCGCCGGCCAACGGCGAGACTTCGCGCGTTGATTGCCAAGGCATCTGATCTTTCGTTTTTCTGGTTGTCGTACCGCTCGCAACATCCGAAGGCCGCAGCGGGCATGGCCATCGCCCTGCCCCATGCGGTCCCCGAACGGCGCCCCGCGCGCCGGCTATCGTGTCGTGCCGACTTTGCGCAGAGTGCCGCGCCCTTCGAATTCCTAGCCAGTGAGAACCGGCCCAGACAGAGCATTACGGAAGGGTTCCGAAATTTCTTTAAGTTATCGATCGAAGTTTTCCGATCCCGGACCTTAACCGCCGCGAAAAAGCGAAAGAATTCCAAGCGGGAGCCTTTCTGGTAAAGGCCCACACGCATTTAAAAAGAAATATTAAACGTGCCGTTGATATATTTTCATTATTTTAAAATCGGCGTCCGAATTATCAGGAAACCACATCAATTCTATTAGTTCGATACAGGATTTCCTGACGAAAACCGCCCCCCCCAAATCCTGGCCGCCCCATCAATATCGACGGACTCCGAACCTTCATCCTGCTGACTCACCGGCCCCTTCACATCTCGTCGACGGCTGTCGCGGCGGTAGGCTGACCGTCGTGTTGCTCCAGGGAGAAACGATTACGGGTGTCCACATAGAAGCTCGCGCCGAAACGCCCTACGGGGAAGTAGTTCTGCAACCGGACCCGCCAGGTTTCGGTGTCGATCAGCTCGTCGCGCGCGTGCATGCGCTCGACGCGCCCGATGAAGATGTGGCGGCTCGGCGTCTCCAGCGTCTCCCACAGCTTGCACTCGAACGCCACCGGCGCCTGCGCGATGCGCGGTGGCGCGACGAGACGGCTCGCCACCGGCGTGAATCCCGCATGCGTCAGCTCGCTCTCGGTCGGCGGCAAGCGCTCGCCACACGCGTGCATGCGGGCAGTCATCGCCTCATCGGTGAGATGCACGACAAACTCCCGATCCCGGAGAATGTTGGTGGCGGTGTCCTTGAGGGAATCGTCGTCGAGCCGGTTGATCGACAGCATCACGATCGGCGGTTCCTCGCCAAGCATGTTGAACATCGAGAACGGTGCGGCGTTGATGGCGCCGCCTTCGTTGATCGTCGTGACGAGCGCGATCGGACGCGGCACGATCAGGCTGGCCATCAATTTGTAGCGCTGGTAAGCGGTGATTTCCCGAAAGTCGATTTCCATGCGATATCCCTTGCGTCTCAAGCGCGTTTGCGAGCAGTGCGCCTGACGGGCGCGGGCGGTGACGCATCGTGCCCGGGCTCAACCACCTCCGGCAGACCCAGCAGCGACGCCAGACTCTTCTGACCTCGCATCCGGGTCGTCTCGATGCGACGCTCCAGCTCCTCGAGATGCGCCTGCATGCGGGCGATAGCGCCCGCGGCGTCGCGCGCCTCGATGCATGCCACGATGGCCGCGTGTTCATCGTGCTCGCACGGCGCGTAGCCTGGCGGCTCGTACAACCCCACGATGAGCGAACACCGCGAGATCAGCTCGGTGAGGTAGCGCAGCAGCACGGCGTTACCGGCGAGCGCGGCCACACGCAGGTGGAAATCACTCGCCAGACGCGCCCACGACGGCTGATCGAAACGATGCATGGCGTCGTGCTCGGCATCGAGCTGGCGGCGCAGCATGGCGAGGTCGTCGTCGGTCACGCGCGACACGGCGAGCTCGACCAGTGAACGTTCGAGCGCGCGACGCGCCTCGAAGATCTCGCGCGTTTCCTCGGGCGTCGGCTCCGCAATCACGGCGCCTTTGTTCGGTCGGAGCGTGACGATGCCGTCATGCGCAAGACGCTCCAGCACGCGCCTCACGACCGCCCGTCCCACGTCGAACAACTGGCAGAGCTCCGGCTCGGGCAGCTTCGTGCCGGGCGTCAGGCGATGCGCTAGCACGCCGTCGACGATCGTGCGATAGATGTGCGTCTCGATGCGCGTCTCGGCGCTCTGCTCGTCATCGCTCGCCACGGGCGAGTGCAGCGAGCGCAGACGGGATTCGGTGTCCCGGTCGTCAGCGGCGGACGCAGCCACGTCGGCGGCGCGGCGACGTGGCGTCAGGGGGGGTTTGGCAGCAGGCATGGATGACAAGGGCAGTAAGGTCGAAGTCGCGCAGTCGGGGCAATGGCGTTTGAGCGTCATGCCGGGTTCATCCCATGATGGCACCGGGCTCGGCCACACTCACTGAGTCCACGTGCGCGGCGATGTCACCCGGCGTGGCCAGCCAGATTTCGCCACGTCCGGCCGCCTGAGCGATGGGCGTGAGCACACGTCGCAGATGCCGCAGGCGATAGGGCTGGCCCACCAGGTACGGGTGCAGCGCGATGCCCATGACCAGCGGTTGTCCCCGCGTCGGATGCTCTGCCTGAGCGTACATCTCGTCAAAGTTGTCGGCAATCATGTCGGCAAATGCGGCGCCGTCCATCTGACGCCCGACGATCATCGGAATATCGTTGACTTCCTGCGGGTAGGGCACCGACCAAAGCGTGCCGTGGGCAGTGCGCATGCGCACCGGGCGGTCGTCGTGACACCAGTTCAAGGTATAGCGGTAGCCGTTGCGAACGAGCAGGTCGGGCGTGTGATGCGTCTCTGAAATCCATGGCGAAAGCCATCCCGACGGCGTGTGGCCCGTTGCCTGTGCCAGGCGCGAGCGGCAATGCGCCAGCAAATCGAGCTCGTGCGCATATTCGAAATCGCTTTGGCGATGGGCATTGGTATGCCCGTGCCCGATCAACTCGTCGCCACGCGCCACGCACGCATGCACAAGGTCGGGACAGTGATCGAGCAGCGCCGTGTTGAGCACCACGCCGGCGCGCATCGCGAGATCGTCGAACAGATCGAGGCATCGCCACGCGCCAACCCGGTTGCCATACTCGCGCCAGCTGTAGTTGAGCACATCCGGCTGTGGCGAGACGGGTCCCAGATTCGCCCCAAGTCCCTCCCCGAAGGCGAAATGCTCGAGATTGAAGCCCAGATAGACGGCCAGGCGCGCGCCATTGGGCCAGCGGTAAGTGTCGCGCGCCGTGATCGGCAGATAGTCGAAGCGATCATGCGTGCGAAGTGCACCGAAGCGCACGTCGCCGGTCTCGGCATCGTCAGGTTGCGAGACGGGAAGCGTAAGAGGAAGCGTAAGGGTCATCGTGTGTCGTCTTGAAACATTCGCGCACCGCCGCAGTGCGGGCGCGTTCCGAGTTGGCGCAAAGCGCATCGTCAACGAACGTCATACGCAATCGTTCGCAATTTCAGTGCCAGATCGTCAACACCTTGGCATTCATATCGCGCAACGTCATTCGTTCGAAATGTCGACGAGGTGGCATGCCTCTTGCGTATGGCGGGGACATGGCGGGCCACGCCCGTTGCCGGGACGCCGTTGCGTCCCTTTCGATTCGCTTCCGATGCATCGCTTCGATGTGTCCCCACGGAGATTGCCCATGTCTGCCTCTGCAAGTCACCACGCCGTCGGCGCCAGCGCCGCGACCCCGGTATCCGTCCCTTCCCGCCGTCGCTGGCTTCGCAACGGCACCGTGGCCCTGGCGGCCGCCTGTGGGTTCGTGAGTCTGTCGAGTTACGCAGCCGACACCGTCAAGATCGGCCTCGTCACGGCGCTTTCGGGCCAGTCGGCCCGCGCGGGCGAAGCGCTCACGCGCGGCATGACCATCGCCATCGACGAGATCAACGCGAGCGGCGGCGTGCTCGGCGGCCGCAAGCTCGAACTGGTGCGCCGCGACGATGAAGGCAACCCGGCCAAGGGCGTGCTCGCCGCTCGCGAGCTGATCTACAAGGACAAGGTGGCGGTGCTCTTCGGCGGTCTGGACACGCCGGTGTCGATGGCCATCGTGCCCATTGCGAATCAGGAGAAGGTGCCGTTCATGGGGCCGTGGGCCGCTGGCACGCCGATTACCCACAACGGCGCCAATCCGAACTACGTGTTTCGCGTGTCGGCAGTCGATGAAATTGTCGACGGTGCGATGGTGAACTACGCACAGCAGACCTTCGGTGCGAAGAAGCTGGGCCTGATTCTCGTGAACAACCCATGGGGCGAGTCGAACGAGAAAGGCATCGTCGCCGCGCTCGCGGCCAAGGGCATGAAGCCGGCCGCGATCGAGAAATTCGAGGCAACCGACGTGGACGTCACGCCGCAGCTTGGGCGTCTGAAAGCCGCGGGGGCTGACACGCTGCTGATGGTCGGCAACGTCGGTCCGTCCGCGCAGGTTGTGAAGTCACTCGATCGCATGGGCTGGAAGGTGCCCATCGTTTCGCACTGGGGGCCCGCGGGCGGGCGCTTCACCGAACTGGCGGGCCCGAACGCGAAGACCGTGCACTTCGTGCAGACGTACAGCTTCTTTGGCGCGACCACGCCGGTCAGCCAACGCGTCGTGGCAGCCCTCAAGGCGAAGTACCCGGACATCAAGGGTCCTGACGACATCACCCCGGCGGTGGGCGTGGCCAACGCGTACGACGCCATGCGTCTCACCGCGCTCGCCATCGATCGCGCGGGTTCGACCAACGGCGACGCGATCCGCACCGGCTTCTACAAGATCGACCGCTACGAAGGACTGATCAAGACGTACGTGAAGCCGTTCAGCGAACAACAGCACGACGCCCTTTCCGCGCACGACTATGTGTGGGCGCAGTTCATCGACAACCGCATCGTGCCGGTATCGCCGACCGGTGCGAAAGTGGCCGCGAAGGTGGCCGCGAAGTAAGTCGTTCAACGCAGGTCGTTCGACACCTGCAATGAAGCGACGCCGCGAAGCGGCGTCGCGGAGGACATCTCATGCAATGGATCTCGGCGCTCGTCGCCGGCCTCGGGCTCGGCAGCATGTACGGGCTCATGGCGCTCGGCTTTCATCTGACATTCGCCGTGAGCGCGACGGTCAATTTCGCGCAAGGCAGCTCGATGATGCTCGGCGCCGTGCTCGCCTACACCTTCTCGCAGACGCTCGGCTGGCCCATGCCGCTGGCGATCGTCGCGGCGCTGGCGCTTTGCGCCGTCTACGGACTGGCGGTCGAGCGCCTCGCCGTGCAGCCGTTCGTGCGACGCGGTTCGAGCGCATGGCTCATGGCGACGGTGGCGCTGGGTATCGTGCTCGACAACCTCGTGATGCTCACGTTCGGCACGGAGCCGCGCAGCCTGCCCTCGCCGCTCGCCCAAAGCTCGCTTCGGATCGGCGACGCGGGCCTCGGCGTCTACCCGCTACAGTTGCTGATCCCCGTCGTCGGACTCGCGCTTGCCGCGCTGCTGCATTACGTGTTGCGCCGCTCACGCTGGGGCATCGCGATGTTGGCGGTGGTACAGAACCGTGATGCCGCGCGACTCATGGGCATTCCCATCCAGCGCACCATTGCCGGCGCATTCGCCATCTCGACGCTGCTCGCCGGTATCGCCGGCGTGCTGATCGCGCCGTTGTTCAATGTGCAGGCGGACATGGGAACGGTCTTTGGTCTCAAGGCTTTCGCCGTGGCGATTCTCGGCGGGTTGTCCAGTGCGTGGGGCGTGATGATCGCCGGTCTGCTGTTCGGTGTGACCGAGTCGATGATCACGGCGACGCTGGGTTCGAGCTACACACAAATCATCACGTTCGGCCTGGTCATCGTGTTGCTGGCGATGCGACCGGACGGCATGTTCGGCCGCGCGGAGGTGCGCAAGGTATGAGCGATTCTTCTTTGCCGCTGGCGCGCCGTCCTGCGCAATCGCCGGCGCATTCCGGCGATGGGCCCACGCGCGACGGCCTTGCGCTTTCCGGCGCCCTCGCCATTGCCCTGTTGGCCATGGCCGGTGCGGCGTGTGTCGTGAACGGCTATTTCGTGGTGGTGATCGCCGGTGTCGCCCTGCTCGCGATTTGCGGCGTGGGACTGAATCTTCTGCTCGGGCTCACCGGGCAGATGTCGTTCGGCCATGTGGGCTTCTACGCGATCGGCGCGTATGCCGTAGCCATTCTGACCACGCAGGCGGGCTGGCCGTTCTGGTTCGCCTGGCTCGCCGGCGGGGCCGTGGCCGCCGTCACCGGCGCGGTGCTGGCGCTGCCGGCGCTGCGCGTGCGCGGGCCGGGACTCGCCATGGTGACGATCGCGTTCGGGTTCATCGTCGAGCACGGCGCCGTCGAATGGCGCGGACTGACCGGCGGGCAGAACGGACTGATGGGCGTGATGCCGCCGGGTGTGTTCGGCTTCGCGGGCAGCGAACGTGTGGTGGCCGTCGCCTCGCTGGCCGTGCTCGCCGTCGCGTTGATCGTCTACGCACGCATCTCTCGCGGCACCTGGGGCGCGGCGATGCGGGCCGTGCGCGACAGCGAAACGGCCGCGGCATCGATCGGCGTCAACCCGCTTGTGGTCAAGACCGTGGCGTTCGCGTTCTCAGCCGCGCTCGCGGGGTTGGCGGGTGGCCTGTTCGCACCGCTGCAGGGCATGGTCACCCCCGGCATGTTCTCCTTCCTGCAATCGATCCTGTTCGTCCTCGTGGTGATGATCGGCGGCGCGGGCACCATTGCCGGACCGCTGGTCGGTGCGGTGATCGTCGGCCTGCTGCCCGAATTTCTCGCCAGTCTCGAGAACCTGCGCCTGCTGTGCTTCGGCGTTTTGCTGCTGATGGTGCTGTGGGGCGCGCCCAACGGCGTGATCGGCGTGTTGGGGCAATGGTGGAAATCGCGACGGCCCGCCTCGCCAAAGGACACCGGCGACGGTACGGCGTCGACGTTGACACTGCCGGCGCTCCCGCCGGCTCAGCGCAAGGGACTCGCGGCGCACGGGCTGACGATGACGTTCGGCGGCGTGAAGGCGGTGTCGGACCTGTCCTTCGAACTTCCTGCGGCGCGGGTCACGAGCCTGATCGGCCCGAACGGCGCAGGCAAGTCGACCGTGCTCAACATGCTCTCGGGCTTCTACCGGCCGCTCGCGGGTACCCGCTCGCTCGGCACGCAGGCACTTCCGGCCGCAGGCGCGTGCGACAGCGCGCGAAACGGCGTGGCACGCACGTATCAGACATCGCAGTTGTTCGGCGGCATGAGCGTGCTCGACAACGTGACGCTCGCCCTGAGTGCGGGACGCCTTGGCGGTCTGCTCGGCGTGGCGCGCATGCAGAGCCGCGTGCGACGCGGCGAGGCGCTGGCATTGCTGCGCGCGTGCGGCTACCACGGCGATGTCGATCTGATGGCGTCCGATCTCGCGCACGTCGACCGTCGTCTCGTGGAAATTGCGCGAGCGCTCGCCACCCGCCCCAGCGTGTTGCTGCTCGATGAACCGGCGGCGGGCCTGTCGACGCAGGACAAGGCACAACTGGGCAGGCTGTTGCGCCAGATCGCGAACAGCGGCGTGGCCGTGGGCCTGGTGGAGCACGACATGTCGCTGGTGATGAGCCTGTCGGACGGCATTGTCGTGATCGATGCGGGCCGTTTCCTCGCGCAGGGCACGCCTGCGGCAATCCGCCACGACGAGCGCGTGCGTCAGGCCTATCTCGGCGCCGTCTCGGCCGACGCCGCCGTGCCCGTCGCGCGCGTGGCGTCCACGAACCCCGAGGTGCTGGGCGTCGGCAAGCTCACGGCCGGCTACGGCGCGGCGCCGGTGTTGCACGACGTCTCGATACAGGTGCGCGAGGGCGAACTCGTTGCGCTGCTCGGGGCCAATGGCGCGGGCAAGTCGACCCTCATGCGCGCGCTTGCCGGGTTGCATCGTCCGGTGAGTGGTGGTGTCACCTTCAACGGGCGCGACCTGTCGCGCCTGGACGCCGCGAAGATCGCCGCGCTGGGCGTGGTGCTCGTGCCCGAAGGGCGTCAGGTGTTCCCGGAGCTGTCAGTACTCGACAACCTGCGTCTCGGCGCATTTGCTTGCGGACGTTTGCCGCGCGCCACGCTCGAGGCTCGCATCGAGCAGATGCTCACGCGGTACCCGCGTCTGCGCGAGCGGCAGCATCAGCGCGCCGGCCTGCTCTCCGGCGGCGAGCAGCAATTGCTGGCGATTGCGCGGGCGCTGATGTCGTCGCCGCGCGTGCTGCTGCTCGACGAGCCGTCGCTGGGCCTCGCGCCCAAGATCATTGCGGATCTGTTCGCGTCGCTCGACGCGTTGCGGCGGGAATCGCTGTCGATGCTCCTCGTCGACCAGATGGCGGCGATGGCCCTGTCGATCGCCGACCGGGGCTACGTGCTCGAAGAAGGCCGGGTGACGGTGAGCGGCCCGGCGAGCGAGCTCGCCGGCGACGCTCGGCTCGCGGCGGCCTACCTCGGCGGTGCGCACGAGGCGGGAGCCGCGGCATGACGGCGCGCGAGTCGGTGCCCCCGGCTCCGCCCACCTGCGCCATCGGGCGCGCGGGTCTTGTCACGAGCCCGCACACGCTGGCGAGCGCCGCCGGCCGCGACGTATTGCGTCAAGGCGGCAATGCCATCGAAGCGGGCATCGCCATCGCAGCGATGCTGTGCGTGACGATGCCGCACTTCACCGGGCTGGGCGGCGACGGCTTCTGGCTCCTGGCCCGCGGCGAGCCCGGCGACGTCGGCGATGACACACCGCTGGCCATCTCCGGCATCGGGCAGGCGGCGCGGCACGTGCCGCAGGCACTGCGCGACGGCGGGGCCATTCCCTCGCGCGGGCCCGGCTCGGCGTTGACGACGGCGGCCACGGTCGCGGCATGGGAAGCGGCGTACCGCGTCAGTCGGGAACAATGGGGCGGCACCCTGTCGTGGGCATCGCTGCTGGCGCCGGCCATTGCCGCCGCCGAGGACGGCTTCCCGACCAGCGCCTCGCAGGATTTCTGGTACGCGTACCGCGCCGAGGAGATGCGCGACGCTTCGACCTGGCAGGGCTTCGCGCGCGAGTTCCTGCCGGATGGCCGCGCACCGGCGGTTGGCGAACGTTTCCGGCAGCCGGCATTGGCGTGGACGCTGCGGC
Source organism: Pandoraea sp. E26 (assembly GCF_000681415.1). Taxonomy (NCBI): domain Bacteria; kingdom Pseudomonadati; phylum Pseudomonadota; class Betaproteobacteria; order Burkholderiales; family Burkholderiaceae; genus Pandoraea; species Pandoraea sp. E26. The sequence continues at coordinate 151,129 of NZ_AYXJ01000029.1, read as the reverse complement.
GGCTGGCAGACGGCGGCCCCCGGGAGTTCTACGAGGGTGAGCTGGCCACGCGTCTGGCCGATGGATTGCATGCGGCGGGCTCGCCGATCACACGCGACGATCTCGCGGCCACACGCGTGCATCTCACTCCCGCGCTGACGCTGCCATACGGCGACGGAGTGCTGGCGACGTTGCCGCCGCCAACGCAAGGCGTGACGACGCTGCAGATCATGGGAATCCTGGCACGCCTGGGACTGAAGGACTGCGCGCACGGCAGCGCGACGTATTACCACCGGTTGGTCGAGGCGGTGAAGCAGGCGTTCATCGCGCGCGATCGCTACGTCGCCGATCCGGCGTTCGTCGATGTGCCGGTGACGACGCTGCTATCGGATTGGTATCTGAGCGAGGCGGCGTCTCGCATCGACGACCGTGTGGCGCTCGACTGGCCACATCGGTTCCGAGAGGGCGACACGGTGTACTTCGCCGCCACGGACGCGGCCGGTCGGGCGATCAGCGTGCTGCAAACGATTTACTTCGACTGGGGCAGCGGCGTGATGGCCGGCGACACCGGCGTGCTGTGGCACAACCGGGGCGCGGCGTTCCGGCCCGCGGGCAGTGCGCATCCCAATGCGCTGGTGCCCGGCAAGCGGCCCTTTCACACGCTCAATCCCGGCATGTACCTTCGGGCGGGACGGGCGCGATTGCTGTATGGGACACAGGGCGCGGACGGACAGCCGCAAACGCTGAGCGCGCTGCTCACGCGCCTGATCGACTATGGCATGCCGCCGCACGAGGCGTTGTCGCATCCGCGCTTCCTGCTGGGGAGGACATTCTCCGACAGTCGCGACAATCTGAAGCTGGAGCGCGATGCCGGGGAAGCCGTGTTCGTGTCGCTCGCCGAACGAGGTCATGCGGTGGCGCCGCTGCCGCCGCACAGCCCCCTGGCAGGTCAGGCGGGTGTCATCGCCATCGCCGACGACGGTCTGGCCAGCGGCGCGCACGACCCGCGCAGCGACGGCGCGGCAATGGCGGCGTAGTCGGCGGACTCGACGAACGGAGGCGCGGCGACGACCCTGTCGACGTCGCGCCTACCGGTCGCGCGACGCTCAGCGCAGATAGGACGCGTCGTCGATCGCCGGAATCGCCTTGAAGGCCGGCTTTGCAAAGAAGTAGCCCTGCATCAGGCTCACGCCATGCGCGATGAAGAAATCGCGCTCGCCGCGGGTTTCGATACCCTCCGCGACGACTTTGATGCCGAGGTCGTGACACATGGAAATGACATTCCGAACGATTCGCTGGCGCACGGTGTCCGTGTCGATGCCGCGCAGCAGTTCCATATCCAGCTTGATGATGTCGGGCTGGAAGTCCACCAGGAGCGAAAGCCCCGAGTATCCGGCGCCGAAGTCATCGATTGCCGTCAGGAACCCGTATTCCTTGTAGGCTCTGAAAATATGGACCAGGTGAGTACGGTCGGCCAGATGCTCTCCTTCGACCGTCTCGAAGATGATCCGCTCGAGCGGGAAATGGTTTGCCTGCGCGGCGTCCAGCGTGCTCCTTATGCAGACCTCCGGTCGGTAGACGGCGTTCGGCATGAAGTTGATGGACAGAAACGCGTCGAGCCCCAACGCCGCCGCGCGGGCAATTGCCGTTTGTCGGCAGTACTGGTCGAACTGGTATTTCGCGGCATCGTCGATCTGCGAGAGCACGGAATATGCCGATTCCCCGTTGGCACCCCGCACCAGGGCTTCGCATGCGAACACAGCCCGGGTGTCGACGTCGACGATGGGCTGAAAGGCGAAATCTATCTCGACCGGCAACGGCGTCGTGTTCCGGCATCCGGCGCAACTTGCCGATTGCGCGGCCGCCTCGTCGTGGCTGTGAATCTTGAAAGCATTCATCTTTCTTCCGGCTGCGTCTATGGGTTGGTTGAGTCTGCAAACGTTGCGGCCGTGGCCGGACGATCGCTACGTCGACACCGCGTTGCCGGATTCACCGACAACATTCGCGGCATCTTCCGTCGGCACGACGAAGCCGCGGACACAGTTTCGACCGGCTTGCTTCGCGTCATACAGCGCATGATCGGCGGCAGCCAGCAAGTCCTGGAGCGTCTGGTTCTCATCTTCCAGACTGGCGACCCCAAGGCTGATCGTCGCATTCAATTGCCCCACCGCCGTTTCGATCGCCGCCTGCTCGACGGCGACGCGCAGTCGCTCCGCGACCGCCATTGCCTCTTGCGCGGTTGTCGACGGGAGCAGCAAGATAAACTCTTCCCCGCCGAGCCGGGCGACAATGTCCGATCGCCGCAGAAGCGCCCGTGCCTCGTCCGTGATCCGCTTCAGGACCTCGTCGCCGGCCTGATGCCCGGCATTGTCATTGATCTGCTTGAAGTGATCCGCGTCCAGCATCACCAGTGACAATGTACGACCGTTTCGCTTTGACCGGGCGACTTCGGATTCCCCGATCTCGAAGAAGTGCGCACGGTTGGTCACGCCGGTCAGATGGTCCGTCGTCAAGAGGCGCGCGAGATTGTCGCTGTGGATCTTCCGCTCCGTGATGTCCCTGAGCACGGCGGAATATCCCGATATCTCCCCGTCCTCCTCACGCAGCACCGCAACGAGCAGTTGCCCCCAATAGCGCCGTCCGGATCTTGTCTTGCACCAGAACTCCTCCACGTGCCAACCGTCGTCGCGCGTGAGCGCCATATGTTCTGGCGAACGGTGCAGGACAATCTCGTCGTCGGCGTAAAAGCGCGACAGCATGTGCCCGATCACGTCGGCGGCTTCATAGCCCGTCAGACGCTCGATCGACGGGTTCCAGGTGTCGATGCAGCCCTGCGCATCGAGCGTAAAGTACGCGAAATCGTTGACGCTCGTATAGATGCCCGCAAGCCACGACTCGGTCTGTCGCGCCCGACGCTCGGCGGCGACCTGGCGTGAGATGTCCGTCAGCACCATCATCAGCACGTCCGCGCTCACCTTAATGATGGAACATGCCAGCACGACGGCGTCGTCCTTGGCCGGCGTGACGAAAATCCGGTGATTCTCGCAAACCGGCCCGCGCTCGGCCTCGAAACTGGCCACCAGATTGCGAAGCTCCGGCGCGACGGATGCCAGGCTGTCGAAGATGTTCTCGATGCTCCCGCCTCTCACCAGCGGCATGAGCAGCTGCGCGGCAAGCGGGTTCATCATGTCGACAGCGCCGGATTTGTCGCTGCGGACAATCCCGACCGGCGACAGATACATGAACGACAGCAAGGCTTCGTACTCGGACTCGAGGTCGTAGTTGTCCGTATTCGGTGCATTCACTGGCCCGTCCTCCGCTCGATGAGGACATAACGCGTCGCGCAATGCGCGCTTTTGAGCAACCGCAAACGCACCGGCGTCGGGCGCATGCGCAGCGTCAGGACATACGGAATGATCTCGTCCAGTTCGGACGCATCGTCAAAGCGTTGCGCGACCATGAAGTTGTTCATGCAAGGCGCGACCTCTTCGAAAAAATGCTTACCCAATACGCGTTGCGGGCTCAATCCGGCATTTTTCGACTCCGTGGCGTTGTATGTCGTCACCATCGCGTCCGAGGTGAACCCGATCACGCCGAACGGCAACGCATCCATCCCCTGAGCATCCAGCTTTTCGAGTGCGGTGATCTGCACGTCTTCAAATTCACTGTCCACACTTCCCCCACATGGCATGACTTCACCAGGTCCGGATATTCGACCCTTCAGTCGACCGTTATGCAATCCGGGCCCTGCGCGAACACCGCACCAGCGGAATGTCGGCGCAGAACCCCACATATCGGGTTATCGGCCAGTGGAAATGAAACTTTAGATTGCCTCCTGTTCGGGATGCTCGCGCAGTGGCGGTACGGCGATGTCGGTAATGCCCGGACTGCCGCCGAGCCTGCGATCAGCGTTGCGCCTTCGCCTCACCGCCCCACAACCGCTCGCTCAATCGGCGGGCAGCGGCAAAGGCAATCGCATCCGCGCCACATGCGCCGATGACCTGTACGCCACATGGCAAGGCAATCGCGTCCGAAGATGGCACCGGCGCGCTTACGACTGGCAGTCCGGCAAACGAGACAGGCTGTGTGAGCATGCCGAGCGTCTGCGCGACGACCCACTGCCGCCCGTTCATCTCGAGTATAGGGGTATCGAAACGCGGCGCGGAATATGGAGTCGCCGGTGCGAGCAGTGCGTCGAAGTGGGCGAATAGTGCGTTCATTCGCTCGCACCATCGTTCGCGACACGCGAGGGCCGCGGCATACTCGCCGTCGGAGATGCCAAGCCCGATTTCCAGACGCTGTCGCAACCGGGGCGAAATCATTTCCGACAACGACGCCTGCAGCAGAGCCCCATGCTCACGCGCGACTTCATAGTTGGAGACGATCACCGCCGCGGCGCGCACCGGTGCGATTTCCTCAACCGAAAGAACGACCGGCTTCGCCCCGTCGTAACATGCCGCGGCCCGTGCGAGCGCTGCATGCTGTCGTGGATCCGAATTCTCGCGAAAGTCGCCCACGAGTACGCCCACCCGAAGGACCGCGTCCCGCCCTTCGGCACCGGGCGTCCGCGTGACGTCCTCCGACATGATTTTCCACATTACGGTGAGGTCGTCGATGTTGCGGGCGAATGCGCCGACAGTATCGAGCGTGTGTGCATACGGCACACAGCCGGACGTGGAGACACCGCCGTGGGTGGGACGCCATCCCCATACGCCGCAAAGCGCCGCGGGCGCGCGAATGGAGCCATTGGTATCGGTGCCCAACGCCACCGGAACGAAGCCCGCCGCGACCGCCGCGGCGGAACCGCTCGATGAGCCCCCCGTCATCCGGTTGCGATCCTGCGGTAGCCGCACGGCGCCGAAGTGAGGATTCTCGCCGGTCGCACCGCACGCCAGTTCGTCCATGTGTGTGGCGCCCACCGGAACGGCGCCGGCCGCGCGTAACCTCGCGACCGCCCAGGCGTCACGCTCGGCCACAGAATGGTTCCGCCGCGCGGGCGATCCAGCGACGGTGACGCAGCCCGCCACATCGAGATTGTGCTTGACGAGAAACGGCACGCCCGCCAGCGGCCCCACCGACTGCCCTGCCGAGACTCGCGCGTCGACCTCGCGCGCAGCCTCGAGCGACGCTTCGCGGTAGACGGCAGCGCAGGCACCGATGTCGCCGTCCGATCTCGCGATGTCCGCGAGCGCGGCGAGCACGAACGACTCCGCGGTCCTCCGACCTGCGCGTACCGCCGCCGCGATGGAGAGGGCGTCCGTCGGACTCATGCCGTACGTCCGATGAAGCGGCGCGGAATCATCAGAATCAGTGCCGCTGCCGCGAACAAGGTGATGGCGAGCAGCGCGACGCCCGTCTCGGTACTGCCCGTGATCCCCTTGAGGTATCCCATGATCGATGGTCCGACGAAGCCGGCGACGGCCGCGCCGATGTTGACGAGACCGGCGCCGCCTGCGGCTGCCGTGCCGGCAAGAATGCGCGAAGGCAGACTCCAGAACATCGCCAATGTGCTCATGATGCCGGCGACACCGACCGTGAGACATGCCACTGCGAGCACGGGTTGCGCCTGTACCCTGACGCTGGCGAGCAACGCCACGCCGCCGATCACGACCGGCAATGCCGTGTGCCAGCGACGCTCGCCCGTACGCACCGAATGCTGGGCGTTGAGCACCATGGCAACGGAAGCGACGAGATACGGCACGGCACTGATCATCCCGGTCTGGAAGTTGCTCAACTGACCCAGCGCCTTGATCATCGTCGGCAACCAGAACACCAGGCCGTAGTTCCCCACGTTATAGAGGAACGACGTGGCAAACAGCAGCCACAGTGTCGGCTCTCTCAGCGCAGGGCCGAGGCTTGCGCGCTTGCCCTCCGATTCGGTCGCCATTTCGGCGTGCACCGTGCGTTTTTCCGCATCCGTGAGCCAGGTGGCGTCGTCCACACGTTCGGTCACGGCCCGCATGAGATACAGCCCCAGCAGTACGGCGGGAAGCCCTTCGACCAGGAACATCCATTGCCAGCCGCGCAAGCCGAAGCCTCCGTGCGTGATGTCCATGATCCAGCCGGACAGCGGACCACCGACGATCACGCCGAATGGCATCGCGAGGAACAGCAGCGCCATCACCTTGGAGAGTCGACGAGACGGGAACCAGATGCTGAAATAGGCGATGACGGCGGGGAAGAAGCTCGCCTCGGTGACCCCCAGCAGGAATCGCAGCACGTAGAACGACGTCTGATCGGACGTCAGCAGCGTTGCGACGGAAACGACACCCCACGCGAGCATGGATCCGGCAAGGCACTTCTTCACGCCGACGCGCTGCACGAGAAAGCCGGCAGGCACCTGCAGGAGAAGGTAGCCGAGGAAGAACAGGCCGGCCCCGACACCATAGGCGGCTTCGGACAGCCCAAGGTCCGATACCATTTCGAGCTTGGCGAAGCCGACGTTGACGCGGTCGAGATAGCCGAAGAAATAGCAGAGCAGGATCAGCGGAATGATCCGCCAGGTCAGCTTGCGATAGAGCACATCGACGTCGACGCGTTGATCGGCGTAGGTGCTGCCGGGGTTCCCGGCATGGCTGCGGCTTTGCGAGTGGAGTGCCGTCATGATTGTCCTTTCCCCTGTTGATTCGATGGCGCGCCGGCGACGCGGCGCAGTGCCCTGCCTGGACGCGCCCCCGTTGGCCGGCCGTCGGCGAGAACCGCCTGGCCGGCCACGAAGACCTCCGAGATGCCCTCGGGGCGCAACGTCGGTTCGCTGAACGTCGCCCGGTCGATGACGCGTTGCGCATCGAACACGACGATGTCGGCGACGTACCCCTCTCGCACCAGACCGCGCTCGTGCAGTCCGAACTGCTCGGCCGTCAGGCCGGTCATCTTGCGCACGGCCGTCTCCAGCGAGAAGAGCCCGCGATTGCGCGAAAACTCGCCGAGCACGCGCGGGAACGTGCCCCACAGACGCGGATGCGGGATGGTGTCGTTGGGCAGCCCGTCGGAGCCGACCATGGTCAGCGGATGACGAAAGATTCGCTCCACGTCATTCTCGTCCATCACAAAGTAGATCGCGCCGGCGGGGCGCAGCGCTTCGATGGCGGCGTCGATCGAATTGCCAAACAGTGGCAGCAGTTCGTGGAAGTCCCGCCCCGCGAGATCGGGACGCGCTTTCGACCAGGCGAGCATGACGCGGGACGATTGCCGGATTCGGTCGGCGCGAAGCATGGTGGAAGTCGCCGGGTAAGGGTGACAGTCCAGACATAACGGTTGCACGGCGCGTTGTGCGTCGATGCGCGCAAGCGTTTGCGCGGAGCGCCCGTGATTCTCCTTGCCCGCCACCTTGTGGTGGGAGAGGACGACGCGCACGTCGAGCGCGCGCCCAATGGCGAAAGCCTCCTCGAGCGAGTCCATGATGTGAGCGGTCTCGTCGCGCAGGTGTGTGGCGAACACCCCTCCGAGTTTGCGCATCGGGGCGCAGACTTCGATCAACTCCTGTTGCGTCGCCGCGATGGCCGGCGGATAGAAAGTGCCCGACGAGACGCCGAACGCGCCGACCGAGAGTGCTTCGTGAACGTCGGCGGCCATCGCCGCCACTTCGCGGGTCGAGGCCGGCCGCGTGAGCGACGTCATGTGGCGAACGCGCAGGGTCGAATGCCCGACCAGTGCGGCGGTATTCACTGCCGCGGGCGATGCGTCGAGCGCGCTCAGGTATGCGGCGAAACTCGGAAAGCGGAACGTGTCCCACGCGCCGAGCAGATCCAACGGCTGTGGCACTTCGCGCTCGGCGACAAGGGGCGCCAGACTGATGCCGCAATTGCCCGCGATCACGGTCGTGACGCCCTGGCAGATTTTCGGCTCGACATCCGGACTCGTGAGGACGAATGCATCGTCGTGCGTATGGCTGTCGATGAAGCCGGGCGCGACGATACGCCCCGTTGCGTCGATCTCCGTCGTTCCGCGGGCGTGGCCCAGGTCGCCGATCGCCGCGATGCGCTCTCCGATCACGCCGACGTCGGCCGTGAAACGCACCGCGCCCGTACCGTCGATAACCTCTCCGCCTCGAAAAATGGCGTCGTAGTGCTGCTGCATGGTGTCTCCTTGATACTCGACACCATCTTCCACAGCCATAAAGCCAGCGTCCAATGCCGGTCTGCTTGCGATTCATGCGAAAACGTCATCAACGCTTCGCCGCATGGCGCACTCGCATGCCTGAGCGTCTAGCGCGTCGCGACCTTCAGCAAATCGCAAAGCTCTGCCGCCATGGGCGACATCATGACGGAGCGATGTCGAACGATACCGATGGTCCGGGATATCTCGGGGTTCGAGATGGGTACCGTTCGCACCGAAGGCATATGATGCGCGCGCACCGCGGTGGCCGGCAGGATCGCACATCCCACGCCCGAGTCGACCAGGGCGGCAACACACGAAATGTGCTCCACCTCGTAAAACCATCGCAGTCGCATCGATGTCTGCCCGAGCAGCATCTCCAGAAGCAACCGATTGCCGCTGTCGCGCCCGCCGATGATCATTCGGGACTGTCGGAGATCGGACAGCGATACCGAGGTGGCGTCGGCGAGCGGGTCGTCCCGGTGCATCGCCACCACGTAGCGATCGACCATAAGCGGCTCGAAGACCAGATCGTCGTCGGTCCCCGGATGAAGACTGACGCCGAACTCGGCCAGTCCGGCACGCACTTGCGAGAGTACGAAATCGTGATTGCCGTCGAAAACCTGGACCCCAAGGTGCGGATATTTAGCCGCGAAACGGCGCAGCACGGTCGGTAGAAATTGCATGACGACCGTCGGAATGCTGGCAAGGCGCACCTTGCCGAAGCGCTTTTCGGCGATCTCCTGAATGGACGAGAGCATCATGCCAAGTTGCGCCATCTGCTCGCGCGCCATCGGCAGGAACTGGCGGCCAACGCTGGTGAGCGAAACGCTGCGAGTGGTCCGATGCAACAATTCGACGCCGAGCGTCTGTTCCAGCTTCTGAATGCGCCGTGACAGGCCGGGCTGCGTCAGGTGCAACTTTTTGGCAGCGCGCGCAAAGTTGCCCAATTCAGCCACCGCGACGAACGCCTCGAGCTCGGAGTTTTCAACTTTCATGATGGTCGGTCAGCCGGCAAGTCGGCAAATTCGCGCAGTTCCGCAGGGGAATCGACAAGCTCGCATTGTCGCCGAAACCCGCTGGGCCGCCAGAACAATTCGTCGCGCACGCCACGCGCACAGAGCGGCGCGAGCGCCCGGACACGGGGCGCCTAACCCACTGCGCCGGCTAATCGTCGGCGGGCATCGCACGCGCAAGGTCCACCTGAGCGACTGCCGCCGCCATCTGCGCCGCCGCCTCCTGCAGGGGTGGCACGAATCGCCGCACGGCCTCGGCCGGGCTCACTGCCTGGTCGAGATAGATCACGTTCAGGCTCGCCAACACACGCCCCTGCGACGCAACGGCAACCGCCACCGCACCGATCTTGCGCTGGTCGAGCCAGTCGCCATGATTGGAGCCGAAGCCGTTCTCTCGCGTCTGGCGCACGAGATTGCGAATGAACGCATCGTCGCTGGCAAAGCGTTGCTGCAACTCCCCGCCCGCGCCCGTGCGCAGCAAATCGAGAATGTCCTCGCGCTCGGCCTCGGGACACATGCCGAAGTACGCGCGCCCGGCAGCCGTAAACAGCATGGGCAGGCGTCGACCGACCATGGCGCGGTGAAAGGACAAGGGACTGAAACGATGCGTCGTCTCGCGAATGATCATGGCGTCGCCGTCCGGCGTGGTCAGATCCGAGGGCCACACCACCCGCTGCATCAACTGCCCCATGATCGGCGGCGCGATCGTCGCGATGCGCTCGTCATCCGTGAAACCCTCGCTGAGCGAGCGCACCGCGAGCGCCAGGCGGAAGGTGTCGTCGGACGTGCTGCGCCGCACGAATCCGTCTTCCAGCAACGTCTCCAGCAGTCGCCGCACGGTGGTGCGATGGAGCCCGGTCGCCTCGCTCAGTTGTTGCGGCGTCGCACGTCCGCGCTCCATCGCGTTGAGCGCCCGGAGCACCAGCAGGCCGCGCGACAGCCCCCGTACATTCGGATATTTGCTCATTAAATAGTTTTTAAAATCAACGATGTGCATTCTATGCACATTTCGGCGAAATTGTTGAGCGCTTTTTGTCAGCTGCCTAGACTCATCGAAAAATCAGAGAGCTAGTGGAGACACCCTCCTTTCCGTGCGGACGAGCATGACCGAACACGCGTCGCTCGACGGCCGGCCCCCAGCCCGACGATTAGCGGACGACACGAGCCGCGATTGAATCAACGAACGCAGTACGCCATTCGAACGCGCCAGCCCGGCGCGCGGGGCGCGCTCGCGCTCAAAAAACAGGAGCGAGACACATGAGTGCATTCGTCAATGCCGCCAATGCCGCCAATACCGCAAATACCGCGGCCGGCACCACGCCCGACATCACGACGGACGTGGCCATCGTCGGCGCCGGACCGGTCGGGCTGATGATCGCCAACATCCTCGGCTTGCAGGGCGTGCGCGTCACGATCGTCGAGAAACTCGACCAACTCATCGATTACCCGCGAGCCATCGGCCTGGACGACGAGGCCCTGCGGGTGTTCCAGGCGGTCGGCCTGGCCGACGCGCTGCTTCCGCACACCACCCCCGATCACTGGATGCGGTTCCTCACCAGCGACGGCCATTGCTTCGCGTCGATCGAGCCGCGGACCGACGAGTTCGGCTGGTCGCGCCGCAACGCATTCATCCAGCCGCTCGCGGACCGGGTGTTGTTCGAGGGACTCGAGCGCTTCGCTCATGTGGACGTGTGCTTCGGCCACGGCGTCGAGGCGCTCGCGCAAGACGCTCGGGGCGTGACGCTGACCACACGAACGAACGATGGCGACGTTCGCACGATTCGCGCGGCGTACGTTGTGGGCGCCGACGGCGGCAACAGCATGATTCGCCGCCTGCTTCAGGTGCCGTTCGAAGGGCGCACGAAGCCCAACCAGTGGATCGTGGTCGACGTGCGCAACGACCCGGTGGGTGCCCCCCACGTCTACATGCATTGCGATCACGAGCGCCCTTATGTTTCGGCGGCCTTGCCGCACGGCATTCGCCGCTTCGAGTTCATGGTCATGCCGGGCGAGACCGAGGAAGAACTCTCCCGGCCCGGGAACATGGCCGCGCTGATTCGCAAGGTAGTCACGCACCCGGACCGTGTCGATTACATCCGCAAGCGCGTCTACACGCACAACGCGCGACTGGCGGAAACGTTCCGCGTGGATCGCGTGCTGCTGGCGGGCGACGCGGCACACATCATGCCCGTCTGGCAGGGCCAGGGCTACAACAGCGGCATTCGCGACGCCAACAACCTTGGCTGGAAGCTTGCGATGGTGGTCAAGGGGCAGAGTCTGCCGGACCTGCTCGATACCTACACCGCCGAGCGTCGGCCGCATGCGCGCTCGATGATCCATCTGTCCGAGGTCGCGGGCGACATCTTCGCGCCGACGACGCGCTTCGGCGTGCGCTTTCGCGACGCGTTCGTGCGCAGCTTCACCCTGTTTCCGTCGGTCAAGCGCTACTTCGTGGAGATGCGCTTCAAGCCGATGCCGCGCTACGAATCGGGAGTGGTGCTGCTTCCGCCCGCGAAATCGACCGGCGGCTGGCTGGCCCGTTTGCTGAAGCGTTCGGGCAATTCGGCGCCGGGCCGTCTGCTGGGCCTGATGAGCGAGAAGCGGGATTCGTGGCTTGGGCGCTGCGTATATGGCCGCGACCCGTTCGCCAGTTCACCGGTCGGCCGCCTGTTCATTCAGCCCAGGGTGCGCACGGCGACGGGCGAGGTCCAGCGTCTGGACGACGTGATCGGCAATCACTTTGTCGTGCTCGGCTGGGGGTCCGATCCGACATTCGGCCTGACGCCGCGTGCGCGCGCTGTCGCCGAGAAGCTGGGCGTGCGCTTCGTGCTGGCCAAGCCCGACGTGCAGATGGCGCATACCGACGACGTGCCGCAGGGCGTGATCGCGATCGGCGATCCGCACAACCGCCTCAAGGACTGGTTCGGCGCGCGTTCGCAATCCGTGGTGCTGCTGCGCCCCGATCGCTTCATCGCGGGAGTCTGCGCACCTCAGGAAGTGTCGGACACCCTGATCGAACTGGCGGGCAAGGTGGCGCTCGCCGACATCGTCATGCCCCAGCCAACGCCGCTGCGCGCGCCAACGAACCACGCCGGGGCCGTCGTGCGGCCACAGCAACGCGTTGCCGGAGCCTGAGCGATGCCGATTCATCTCGAATGTATTTCGCATACGCCGTTGCATGGCTACTTCGATCCTCCCGACGAGGTCGTGTCGGAAGTGAAGCGGGTGCAGGCGCAGGCACGCGAGCGCGTGCGCGCGTTCGATCCCGAGTTGGTCGTCGTATTCGCGCCGGATCATTTCAACGGCTTCTTCTACGACGTGATGCCGCCCTTCTGCATCGGCGCGGCGGCCACGGCCATCGGCGACTTCAACAGTCTGGCCGGCGAGTTGCCGGTGCCGTCGCACATCGCGCATGCGCTCGCGGAGCACGTGCTGGCGTCGGAGGTCGATGTCTCATTGTCTTATCGCATGCAGGTCGATCACGGGTGCGCCTATGCCCTGGAAGTGCTCGCGGGCGGACTCGACGTCTACCCGGTCGTGCCGGTGTTCATCAACTCCGTGGCACCGCCGATGGCAACGCTGCGCCGCTCGCGCCTGCTCGGAGACGCCATCGGCCGTTACCTGGCACGCACTGACAAGCGCGTGCTGGTGGTGGGGTCGGGCGGCATCTCGCATGAGCCCCCCGTGCCCGAGTTGATTGGCGCGACCGAGGAAGTCGCCGAGCGCCTGATCGCCGGGCGTAATCCTTCTGCCGAGTCGCGCGCGGCGCGTCAGGCACGCACGGTGGCTGCCGCCGAAGCATTCACGGCGGGCAAGAGTCACCTGCATCCGCTCAATCCGCAGTGGGACCGCGCGTTTCTCGACGTGCTCGCCAGCGGGAATCTGAGCGCCGTCGACGCCATCAGCAATGATTCCATCACACGCGAGGGTGGCAAGTCGGCCCACGAAATCCGCACGTGGGTCGCCGCATTCGCGGCGCTCGCCGCGTATGGTGACTACGGGGCGTCGCTCGATTACTACCGTGCGATTCCCGAGTGGATTGCCGGCTTTGCCGCAATGCATGCCGAGCCGCAAACGTCATTGGCCGCCGCGGCCTGAGAAAAGGAGTCTTTCATGTCGAGTTCCCCGCTGATTCAAACCCTCGCCGAGCGTCTTCGCCATGCCGAGGCCACGCGCACGCCCATCGCGCCGGTTCGCGGCGAGATCGCCCCCGACGACATGGCGAGCGCCTATGCCGTGCAGCAGTGCAACGTCGATGCGCGCGTCGCCAGAGGCGAGCGCATCGTCGGCCGCAAGATCGGCCTGACGTCGCTCGCGGTACAGCGGCAACTCGGCGTGGATCAGCCGGACTTTGGCGCGCTGTTTGCGGGTATGGCTTACGGTGACGCGCAACCGATGCCGCTCGCGAGCCTCATTCAACCCAAGGTCGAGGCCGAGATCGCGCTTGTGATCGAACGCGATCTCACGTGGGAGAAGCACACGTTCGCCGACGTCCTGCGCGCCACCGCCTACGCGGTCGCCGCCGTGGAAGTCGTCGACAGTCGCATCGAGCAATGGAATATCCGTTTCGTCGACACCGTGGCCGACAACGCGTCGAGCGCGATGTTCGTGCTGGGCAGCCGGCCTGTCTCGCTCGCCGACCTCGACCTGACAGCCTGCGAGATGACGCTGTCGCGTAATGGCGAGGTGCTCTCGCGCGGCAACGGTGCGGCGTGCCTTGGCAACCCGCTCAATGCTGCGGTCTGGCTCGCCGATCGCATGGCGCAACTCGGCACGCCACTGCGCGCGGGCGACGTGGTGCTGACCGGCGCGCTCGGCGCGATGGTGCCTGTGACCGGGGCAGGCACGTTCGTGACGGAAATCCACGGCCTGGGCAGCGTACGCGCCACGTTCGCATGAGAACGCCCGAGGACGCCTGGACGAGCATCGAGAGGTAGCAAGCGCGATTCCCGAGATATCACATGACCGCCGACAAGAGCGGACTTTCCTGAAACCGGAGACAAAGCAATGCAAGCATCATCACCGCAAGGCGCGGCGCCCACGAAGGGTAGCCTCGCGACCATCGGACTGTGTCTGGCCATCGCCCTGCTCGAGGGCCTGGACCTGCAATCGGCCGGCGTGGCGGCACCGCGCATCGCCAAGGAGTTTGCGCTGTCGGTGGCGCAGATGGGGTGGGCGTTCAGCGCCGGGGCGATCGGCCTGCTGCCGGGTGCGGCGCTCGGCGGGCGCCTTGCCGACCGCTGGGGACGCAAACGGGTGCTGATGCTGTCGGTCACGCTGTTCGGCATCTTCTCGCTCGTCACGGCACACGTCTGGAACTTCGAATCGCTGCTCGCGGCGCGCTTTCTGACCGGTCTCGGCATGGGGGCGGCCATGCCCAACCTGATTGCGCTGTGTGCCGAGGCCGCGCCGGACGGCCAGCGAAACACGGCCGTTGGCGCCATGTATTGCGGCATGCCGTTCGGTGCGGCTTTGGCGGCCGTCATCGGCATCGTCAGTCCGGGCGACGAGGGATGGCGCCACGTGTTCTACGTCGGTGGTTTCGGTCCGTTGCTGATGGTGCCGTTGCTGGGACTTTGTCTGCGTGAGTCCGCGCAGTTCGTTGCTTCGCGTGCCAGACGTGGTTCCGGCACAGCCGCGGCGAACGCCGTGCCGGACGCGACACCGAGCATCACGCATGCGCTTTGGCAGGAAGGGCGCGCTCGTACGACGATTGCATTGTGGGTGAGTTACCTCGGCACACTCATCGTCCTGTACTTCCTGATGAACTGGTTGCCGTCGATGGTCGTGGCCAACGGACTGTCCCGCGCGCAGGCTGGCATGGCCATCATGATGTTCAACATCGGGGGCGGCATCGGCGCGATCGGCATTGCCAGAGTGATGGATCGCTGTTCGCCGCGCCTGACCGTGATCGGCATGTATCTCGGCATTGCGTTGTCGCTGGCCGGATTGTCGGCGGCCAACGGCGCCCTGACGATGGCCTGCGGCGCGTTCTTCTGTGGATTGTTCCTGGTTGGGGGGCAATCGGTGCTGTACTCGATGGCCGGTCAGGCATATGCGACGGAGGTGCGTGGCACGGGCGTGGGCGCGGCCGTGGCCGTCGGGCGTCTCGGTTCGATCCTGGGGCCGCTGATCGCCGGCCAGTTGTTCGCGCTGGGACAGAGTGCGTCGATGCTGGTGTCGTCGAGCATTCCGCTGATCGTGATCGCGGCGATTGCCGCGCTCAGCGTGGTGAGCACGTTCGCGCCGCGCGTTGTCGCCGGGATGGCTCAGTCAGGGCGCTGACCCGGCAGCACCGAGCATCGTCGAATGCCCGGAAGTTTCTTGAGCAGGCGGCGCGTTTCGATGCGAAATGCGCCGCCATCAACAATTGAGTATTCGTAGAGGGAGTCATCATGACGACAACGCAACCGGTTGGCGCGACGCTCACGGAAGCGTCCACGAGCCGTTTCGTGACGATCCGCGACGCGGACACGGAATTTCGCATTCATTACAACGACGCCGGCCATGGCGCCGAGACGGTCGTGATGCTGCACGGCTCCGGGCCGGGCGCGACGGGCTGGGCCAACTTCAGCCGCAACGTCGAGCCGCTGGTCGAGGCCGGTTACCGCGTGCTGCTGGTGGATTGCCCCGGATGGGGAAAAAGCGATCCGGTGGTGAACACCGGATCGCGGTCCGAACTGAACGCACGTGTGCTCAGGGCGGTGCTCGACGCGCTCGACATCGAGCGCGTGCACATCATCGGCAATTCGATGGGCGGACACAGCACGGTGGCCTTCGCGCTGGCGAATCCCGCGCGAATCGGCAAACTGATCCTGATGGGCGGCGGCACCGGCGGTCCGAGCCAGTTCGTGGCCATGCCGACGGAAGGCATCAAGCTGCTCAACGGTCTGTACAAGGCGCCGACGCTCGAGAACCTGAAGCGCATGATGAACGTGTTCGTCTTCGACGCGAGCTCGATCACCGATGCGCTGATGCAAGCCCGGCTCGACAACATGCTCGCGAATCGCGAACACCTCGAGAACTTCGTGAAGAGCCTGGCCGCGAATCCGAAGCAGTTCACCGACTACGGTGCACGGCTGGGCGAGGTCGCGGCGCCGACGCTGATCGTCTGGGGACGGGAAGACCGGTTCGTGCCGATGGACGTCGGCCTGCGCCTGCTGGCCGGCTTGCCGAACGCCCAACTGCACGTGTTCAATCGCTGCGGACACTGGGTGCAGTGGGAACACGCGGACGCATTCAATCGCATGGTCATCGACTTCCTGGCGCACTGATGGAAAGGCGCCCGGCGGATTCCGCGGCACGGAGGCGGCGGGCGTCCTGTCGAAGCCCCCAGAACCACGTCACCAACAGGCATGGGATCATGGAGACGATCGAATAGGCGACACCGGCGAGTTGATTCCCTGTGAGATTGACAAGCGTCAGACTGATGAGCGGAAGAAACCCGCCGAACATCACGTTCCCCAACTGCTGCGACAGCCCGAATCCGGTGGTTCGGCTTTGCGGCGGGAACGACTCGGCGATGAAGGCGGGCAGCGGCGCCATGATCATTGCCGTGAGCAGCGCGAGGATCGTAATTAGCGCTGTTACGTACGTCCACTGAGCCGTCAGTACATTCGCGCGGATACCGGTGAAACATGGGTAGGCCGCCGCGCACCAAAGCACGATGCCGATCAGAATCACTCTGGCGCGGCCGATCGCGTCGGACAGCCGCCCGAACAGCGGGTAAGTCGGCGCGGCGATCACGATGGCGATGCCGAGACAAAGACTCGCCCTCACGGTCTCGACTTTCAGGACGTTCTCCAGAAAATAGAGCATGTAGACAATCGATGTGTAGAGCGAGACGGACGTGGAGCCCTGAGCGCCGAACATCGTCACGAAAATCGCTTTCCACGACGTTCTGCTCTTGATCGTATCCTTCAGCGGCGATGCGGAGAGCAACCCTGCGTCCTTGAGTTCGGAGAAAATCGGCGTCTCCGTCATGCCGAGCCGAACCCAGGTGGCGACGACAACGATCGGTGCGGAGAGCAGGAACGGAACGCGCCAGCCCCATGAAAGGAAACTCTCCGGATCCAGAACCCATTTGAGACCGGCGACGATCAGCAACGCGATCAGCAAGCCGACGCTTGCCGTGCTTTGAAGCACGCTCGTCGCCATTCCCTTGCGCCCCGGTGCCGAATGCTCCATCACATAGACGACCGCGGATCCGTACTCTCCGCCGAGCGCGACACCCTGAATGATCCGAAGCAAGAGCAGCGCGACCGGCGCCGCACTACCTATGACGGCGTAGGTGGGCAGACATCCGATACCCACGGTCGCCACGCCCATGATCAACAACGTAATGACGAAGGTTCTCTTTCGCCCGATACGGTCGGACATTGGACTGAAAATCAGCGTGCCTACTGGCCGCGCGACGTAGGCGATGCCGAACGTCGCCACCCCGGCCAGCGCGGCAACCACCCGATCCGCCGATGGCAGGAAAAGTCCCGTGAGCGTCGAGGTCAGGGCGACGTAGACAAAGAAATCGTAGTACTCGAGCAAAGTGCCGACGCTTGCGCTGGCGATGATGCGAAACATGCTGGGGCGGGCATGCGCCGCCCGTTGATCGACGAGCATGGGTGTCTCCATGTATGGGTTGTCGGGCCGTTGCGTCGTTGATCGGATCGATCGCGACGTCGGCTCTGTTCTGCCTGCTGTCAGTGCCGCTTTGCAGCAGCCCGCTTCTCGAGAAAGGTCGTCACCGCCGCCTTATGCTCACTTCCGCAAAGCAGGATGGCCTGCATGCCGGCAGCCATTTCCAGTGCGGCAGCGAGGGAAGCGGTCGCCGACTGGCGCACCAGACTTTTCGCCATGCGCGCGGCTTTCGGTGGATGCGCAGCAATCTTCCGGGCCAGGGCCAATGCCTCGGCATCGAGGCGATCGTCCGGTACGACCTTCGACACAATGCCCAGGCGACGAGCCTCCGACGCATCGACAAACTCGCTCGTCAGCGTCATCTCAAGCGCTTTGGCTGGTCCCACGACACGATTGAGAAACCACGCGCCTCCGATGCCGGAAACCAGACCGAGCCGCAGAAAACTCTCCGCAAAAACGGCCCGCTCGCCAGCGATGCGGATATCGCACATCAATGCAATATCGAAGCCGGCACCGATCGCCGCACCATTGACGGCGCACACGGACGGGACCTCCATGTCACTGAGTGCTCGCGTAATGCGATGCAAACACCCGAGCAAGCGCTCGCGCACTGCTTCTACGCCGCCGTCCATGAGATCACGCCCGCTCTGCATGTCCTTCACGTTGCCGCCGGTGCAAAAGTGCTCGCCCGACGAGCGCAGCAGCACACAACGGACATCTGGCATGCGCCCAATCCCTTCGAGCGTGTCCGAGAGCGCACCGGACATCTCGACGGTCAGCGCATTCCCGTTCTCCGGGATATTCAACGTTATCGTCAAGACCCCCGAATCCAATGACGTCAGAATCAGCGACCCGCCCTCCTTAACTTGCGTTGGCATGAACTGCGCCTCCCTTCGAAGATTGATGAATGGCGCCGTCATCGAGCAGTTTGGCAATCTCTTCCTGACTGACGCCATAACTCGCGAGCACGTCCCTTGTGTGCTCGCCGTTGAGCGGCGCGGCCCTGTCCTCGTAGTCAGGCGCCCCTTCCGCGGCACTCAATGCAAATCGATTCGTCCGGATGCGCCCCGCGACCGGATGCGCCATCGTCGCCGCCAGCCCGCTTTCGGCATACTCCCGGGACTCGATGACATCGCTGTACGTCGCGACCGGAGCGCAAATGATGTCGCGCGCACTGAGCCGCCGCATCCACTCGGCTGTGGACCGCTCAGCGAATATCGCGGAGAGCCGTTCGTGGAGCGCGTTGCGGTTTTGCACCCGCGCGTCGTTGTCGAAAAACCGCGGATCCGCCTCAAGCTCGGGGACAGCCAATTCGTCGCACAATGCGCGCCAACGCGCCGGGTGATAGGCGACGACGACCATCCATCCGTCCTGCGTCGGATAGGCTTCGTTGGGCGCCGCATAGGGTGCGGCACTGCCTACTCTGTCGGGATTTCGACCGGACGCGAAAAACGATGCGAAGCCGATCTGCTGCAGCATCACGGTTGCGTTGTAAAGGCTGACATCGAGATACTGTCCCCCTTTACCGTCACGGACACGGTGGAGCGCCGCGAGGATGGCGACCGCGGCCAGATAGCCACCCACCATGTCGGCAATCGGCACCGGAACCTTCAGGGGATCGGCGTTGGCCGATCCCAAGGTGCTCATCAGTCCGCTCACCGCCTGGATGATTCCGTCGACGCCAGGGCGGGTACGATTGGCCCCGCCCTGCCCGAACGCCGAGATGGAGCAGTAAACGAGCTGGGGGTTGATCTCGCGCACCGACGCAAAAGAGAGCCCCATGGATGCCATCACGCCCGGGCGGAAATTTTCGACAAGGACGTCCGCATGACGGAGCATCTTGCGAACCACGCGCCGACCCGCCTCGGTCTTCAGGTTGATGGCAACGCTCTGCTTATTGCGATTGACGCTCATGAATGCCGGGCTCTCGCCATTCACCCAAGGTGGCCCGATCTTGCGTCCCAGTTCCCCTTCCGGCGGCTCGATCTTGACGACGTCCGCGCCGAGATCCGCCAGGGTCATTGAACACACGGGACCCGCGAGGACGTGCGAGAAATCGAGCACTCGCACGCGACTTAGGCTGTCTCTTAACATTTTCGATTGTCCTGTCTCCTGACTTGCCGGAATGCCAAGCCATCAGGCGAGCATAGGTAGCGCGCTCGCACGCGACAATCGACTTTTTCGAACCGACGCTTTGACTTTTTGTTAAGAGGTTCGGCTACTCGGCTACTCGGCGACTAAGGTCACCAGCCAATCCCGAAAGGTTTCAAGCGCCGGCGAGGCGCGGCGCGTCTCGGGCCAGGCAAAGTAGTAGGTGTGTTCGCCGCGGTCCAGCCGAAACGAGAACGGCGCGATGAGCGTGCCATTGGCCAGCTCGGGAAGCACCAGCGCTTCCTGCGCAATCGCGACGCCGTGGCCTTCGATCGCAGCCTGATAGGCAAGCAACGACGTCTCATAGCGCATCTCACGTCGCCGCGGATTCAACGGCATGCCTGCGGCTTTGAGCCAGAGATTCCAATCCTCGGGGCGCGCAAGCGAATGCAGCAGCGTTTCGCAACGAAGCTGGCCGTCGCGGTTGATCGGGCATGACGGCGCCACCACCGGGACAAGGACGTTGCGCATCAGGCGTTGTACGTTGACCCCAGGCCAGGTGCCGTCTCCCAACTGAATGCCGGCGTCAATGGCTTCACGAGCGAAATTCAGCGGCGCAGGAGACGTCGTAAGTTGCACCTCGATGTCTGCGTGCAACCGGTGAAAATTGGCCAACCGGGGGATCAGCCACCTCACTGCGAAGGTGGCAGGCGAGCGAATCTTCAATACGGCAGCCCGACGTCCCGACGAGCGAATGCCTGTGGTCGCGTCGCGAAGCGCAGAAAATAACGGCATCAATTCGGCCAGATAGCTGGCACCCGCGGCAGTCAGTTCGAGCCGACCTTTCACCCGCTCGAACAGATCGACGCCAAGGTAATCCTCAAGCGCCCTCACCTGCCGGCTGACCGCCGCCGGTGTCACCGCCAACTCGTTCGCCGCCTTTGTAATGCTCAACAAGCGCCCAGTCGCTTCAAAAGCACGTGCAGGGTTTAGCGGGGGAAGCGACTCTCGGCGTTCCATTGGCGCGATCCAGGCATGAGGTGAATTGCCGAAATTCTCTTTCACCTCGAAGGAATGGGCAACACCTATACTCCGGCCATTTTCGCGCGCCGTTGCGAGATTCCAATAACGGGAGCGAGGTCGAAGACCTCGTCAAACCTTCGCTCACTTGCGCCCGGCGTGCAAAGTTGGGCCAACTGGCGCGACAGTCGATCGTACGCGACGTCGCGTTCGGCAACTCGCCACTCAGTGGACATCCGTCGGGTCAGCGACTTGACTTCGTCCAACGTATAGGCAAGCGCCGACGGTGCGCCGGAGTCCAGTCGCACGACGCGGCCATCGCGCAATACAACATCGATTCGGCAATGGAACGGCGCAAGCGACGTGTCCGCGACCACCTCGATTCGGCGGCTCCTGTCGTGCAACGCGGCAGGCGCATGCCCTGGCGTAAAGTCGGCCAATGTCAGCGTGTCGTTCTCGAGCACGGTTTGCAGCATGAATGCCGCGCTCATGATGGCACTGGAAGCGCTATCAAACGGCCCATGACGGTCCACCCCGGGATAACGGGCGTATGCGGGATGCAAGGCGAGCGTCATGCGTTCGACATCGCTCGCCGTAAAGCCGTCGCGGCGCTTCCCGTCGATCAGCGTCTTGACCGGTAGCTGGTTGATTGTGCAGCCTGGGAACGGCTTGAAGGTCACCGCCAGGATTTCGTCTGGCGCCTCGCCATTCCATTGCCACTGCGGAACCTCTCCAGCAAAAGCACGATAGAAGCCGTTAGGTCCCTCCAGTGCATGGGCAGCGCCGCCCATGCCATATTGCGCCAGGCGTGCCGCCACGACGCCAGCACGGCTCGCCATGCCAACCTGCAACAGCCATTCAGGCGTCCCCTCCGCCCAACATTGCATTGTGCCCCCGCTGAACTGACTCGCGATCGACAGCGCCGCCGCGCATTGCACAGCGTCGAGTCTCAGAACGCGCGCCGCACCCGCCGCCGCGGAAAATACGGCATACAACGACGTGCCACGAAAGCCACGCTCGCCGCTCTTCATGGCGGCAGAACGCGCGACGAGCGGCGCAACGTCGTAGGCACAAGCCAGCGCGGCGCAAACGTCGCCGGCGCACGCGCCGGTTTCCTCCGCCAGCGCAATGACTGCCGGAATCGCAACGCATCCAATATGTCCATTCATGGCGGCATGGGTGTCGTTCTGGCCGCGCGCGGTAATCAACGCCGCGTTGCGAAATGCCGCGTCCGCGGGCGACAGCGCCGCACCGGTTCGCCAGCATCGGGCATCGCCGGGCGCGGCATGTGTGTGCTCGAGCGCCCGGCGCACGTTATCGGCGGGGGGTGCGGCCAGCGCAACGCTGAGATTGAACAGCAGGCAAGCATGCAGCTTGTCGATCACGGCGCGGCCAAGTGCGTCGGCCGTGCGTGAAGCAATAAAGGTGGCGAGCTTTTCAACGTAAGTCGGTTGCATCGAGTGTCTCCTGTTCAATGCAGTCTACGTGCTAGCGCCTATTCAAATAAGCCGGGATTTTCAATATCATCCGATCGATCTTTCCAATCGTTTTGCGGCGCCCCACTATCCATGAGTCGACTGAACCTGACCAATCTCGAGACCGTGTGCTGCATCGCCCGCGCCGGGACGTTTTCCGCTGCGGCGGAACGACTCAATGCGTCCCAACCGACGGTGACGGGGCGAGTACGCGAGCTCGAGCAATCCCTCGGCATCCAGTTCTTCAGAAAGCGCGGACGCAACATGGAACTGACGGAAGAAGGGAGACAATTCATCGAACGTGTCGAACCGCTCGTCATCAAGCTTGAAGAGGCTGTCGCGACGCACGCCGACACGGCGTCGGCACGTGGCACGTTGCGACTCGGCATCGGCATCGTGACGATGACGTGGTTCGGCGAAGTCCTCGCGCAGCTGCGCCGCGACATGCCCCTGGTGCAATACGACATCGACACCGATCTGAGCATGAACATGCTGCACAAGCTGGAGTCCGGAAAGCTGGATCTCGCAGTGATCGCGGGGCGTATAGACCACCCGGTGCTCGCAACTTCGCGGCTCGCCCCGGAAGAGCTTCGTTGGCTGATGGGTGTGCGCACGGCTGACGAAGACAGCGCGCAGTCCGCCGACATTGCGTCTTGTATGAACGAACGACCACTGTGGTTTGTGTCACGCCCCTCCGAGTTCTTTCCGCGCTCCCTCGAGACGCTCAGGCGCCACGGCGCGTCGCTTTCGAATGTGAACACTTGCAGCAACATGATGAGCATGCTGCAAATGATCGAATGGACCGGTGGCATCGGACTGGTGGCATCGGCGCTCGCCAAACCGCTGCTCGAGGCTGCGCGGGTGAAAGATCTATCGGCCGACTTGCCGCCGGAGCATTACGATTTGACCCTTGCTTACCGTACGGACGAGCGTCAGTCCATCGTTCGACAGGTGGTGGATCGTATCGTTGAGTACGATGCGCTACATCGCAATGCGCGCCGCCCCTTGCGATAACTCGTCGACCACCCGATTTCTCAACACGCCTACACCGGATATCTCCACTTCCACCACGTCGCCGGGCGCCAGCCACCGCGGTGGCGTGCGGCGTGCGCCAATGCCCGCCGGCGTCCCCGTTGCGATCACATCGCCACCGGCCAACTGGGTGAAGGTCGATGCGTAAGCGACAAGTGACGCGATGGGGTGAATCAGATTCGACAGCGGCGCACTTTGCATCACCTCGCCATTGACTCGCGTACGAAGCACGCATCGGGTCGGGTCCGGCAGCTCATCCGCGGTGACGATCCACGGTCCAAGCGAACCGGACGCACAGAAATTCTTGCCCGCCGCAATCGACGCCTTCTGAAAATCGCGCACGCTCCCATCATTGAAGCAGCAATAACCGGCGATGTGCCGCTGCGCATCAGCGGCATCGATGTAGCGCCCGGGCTTGCCTATGATCACCGCAAGTTCACCCTCGAAATCAAGCTGCTCGGAGACACGCGGACGAATCAGCGGCTCGCCGGAGCCCACCAGAGAGTCATGGAAGCGACTGAAGAATATCGGCGCCGCCTGTGCGTGCAGCCCGATTTCCTTCACGTGTTCCGCATAGTTTCCGCCGACCGCAAGCAGTTTGCCCCGCTGCAATGGAGGCCGCCACCGGATCGTGTCGGAACGGAAAGTGGGCGCGGATTGCGAGACAGCCTGGGCGACATCGACCAGGGCGTCGGCGCGGAGCACCTCGTCGAGCGTCGCGAAACGGCCATGCGTTGCCCGTTGACCGTCGACCACGTCGAAGCCGTGCGCGTTGCGATCGACGAGTGCGCCCCACCGCGAGGCGTCGCCATGCGTGAATGAAAGGAGTTTCATGTTCGTGCACCTAGAAGCGATGACGCAAACCGACGCTCACTCCGGCTTCCGTTCGATTCGATGAGGGGGCGTTAAGCGTGATTTGCGCGATTGCATCGGGTGACGAACCGATCTCGTATGCCGCGGCAACGTAGACGTCGGTAAGCTTGGACAAGAAGTGGTCGTTGGCGATGCCAATCTGCCACCAATGCGGAGCGTTATGCGTGCTGCCGCTACGGAACTGGCCCGACGAGTACGTCAGCATCATGCCGGTGACGTTGGCGGGCGTCGCCTGATATGCAAGGTTGATTTCCGCGACGTTCAGCGCCAGGCTACCGGGACCGTTGAGCCCCGATGTGCGAGCAAGCGTCATACGGTTATCGTTCAGGAGTGTTCGGGAGAGCACGGCGCCGACACTCCAGCGATCGATCGTGTACACGGCGGCAACCATCCCCGTTTTCTGTGTGCCCACGGCCAGCGCGGCCGTCGATGGGCCGCCGGACATCTTGGCGTCCACCTGCCGAATCCATAATGGCAGCGCCGTCTGATAGTCGCCGACCGCGGCCCCTGCGGAATTGGATAAGGCGTCGGGCCGGTCGATCTGCGTGTAGCCCGCAGACAGTTCGAGTCCATGGCCTACGTAACGAACCGCCCCGCCCCATTCGCGGTTATTGGCGAAGCCGCCGCTGTCCGTAGCGGCCTGATTGCTGAAGGCGTACTGCAACCGGTACGTCACGCCGACATAGTTCGGACTTTCGTAGTCGATCGCATTGTTGAAGCGAGTGGTTCCACCGAGCAAGTCGAGATCGAGCGGATGGACCATCAGCGACGTTCCCCACCGCAGCGCGGCGGTGAGAAAGCCGCCATAAAGGGCCAGCGGCGTGTACTGCCGACCCAAGCGCAGCGTGCCGTACTGGTTGTCCGAGAGCCCCACGTACGCCTGACGTCCGAACATTCTGCCGTTCTGCAGCGTCGATCCGCTCGCGGAGTTGAAGCCGCTCTCGAGCACCCCGAGCGCACGCAGTCCGCCGCCGAGGTCTTCGATTGCTCTCACGCCCCATCTCGCGCCCGACAGCTTGCCGGAGGTCATCTCCAGGTTGCGGCTTCCGTTCTGGTTGCTGGACCAGGTCATGCCGGTGTCGATCAGTCCGTAAAGCGCTACGCTCGAGCCTGCGTAGGATGAATGCGCGCAGGTTGCCCCGAGCGCTAGCGCACAGAGGCGCAGCACCTTGTTCATCGTGTCTCCAATGGTTGTGATGCCCAAAATGGTCGACGAAGTGGTCGACGAAGTGGTCGGTTTGGGCAGGCGCACTTGGGCGCCGATATTCGAGCGTCAGTCGCGCTCGTGCAGCGTGCGTGACGGGATAAGCCAGAGAACCACCGCCACGGCAGCCATTACCACGGCGGCGACGAGGTACAAGCCTCCGGCAACGCTGCCGGTCTGCTGCTTGATGTGTCCGATCGCCATGGGCGCCAGCGAACCGGCGAGTTGACCGAGCGCACTGATCAACGCGAGCCCGCCCGCTGCCGCCGTGCCGGACAGATATGCCAGCGGAATCGTGAAGAACAGCGCCGCGATGCCGAGAAAGCCGATCGTGAGGAACGTGATGGCGACGACGGTCAGCATGAGGTCGTGCATGACGAACGACAATCCGACAAGCGACGCCGCTGCGAGTGTCCCGCACGCAGCCCAATGCCAGCGGCGTTCGAGCCGCAGATCAGAACTGCGGCAGATCAGCAGCATGGCGACCGCGCCGATCGCATAGGGAATCATCGATATCAGGCCGACATCGAAGGCGTTGGCTGCGCCGGCCTGCTTGATGATGGCCGGACTCCAGTAGGTGATGACGTTGGCGACCCACGGCACCGCGGTATAGACCAGCGCCGCAATGTAAAGGCGCGGGGATTTCAATGCCGCGCCGAAGTGATGCGACGCTGCGTCCTGACCTTTGGCGTTTCGCTCGGCTTCGAGGGCACTGACAATCAGCGTCTTTTCCGCGTCGGTCAGCCATCGGGCATCCTTAGGCCGCTCGGTCAGGAAGAAGTAAAGCAGCACCCCCGCCACGATGGAGGGAATCCCTTCGATCACGAATAGCCAACGCCACGCCGCCATTCCCCCGACATCGTTCATCGCATGCAGAATCCAGCCCGAGAGCGGGCCACCGAGAAATCCGGAAACGGGTACGGCAAGTGCAAAGATTCCGATCACTCGTGCGCGCCGCTTGGCAGGGTACCAATGCGTGAAAAACAGCAGTGCGCCGGGGAAAAAGCCTGCCTCGGCCGCGCCCAGGGCGAGACGCGCGAAGTACAGGTGCGTGGGCGTCTGCACGGCGAACGTCAGTGTGGAAACAATGCCCCACGCAATCATGATGCGCGAGAGCGTCTTGCGTGCCCCGATCCGCACCATCAACAAGTTGCTGGGCACTTCGAAAAGGACATAGCTGAAGAACAGAAGGCCGACCGCGAAGCCGTACTGTTCGTCGCTCAAACCGATGTCCTGGCGCATCTGAAGGTGTGCGAAGCTGATGTTCACGCGATCGATGAACGACAGAACGAAGCAGCCGAACAGGACCGCTGCGATGCGCAGGTCGATCTTGCGATATGCGGCGCGCTCGGCGTCGGCAAGATCGAGAGATACAGACGGGGAAGCCGTGCTCATTGATGTGTCTCCTGGCGATGCGCTTTGGCGCATTCTATATATGAGGCTCAGGCGGCTTCGACGACAGCCGTCCAGCGCAGCTCACGACGATGCTCTGTCGATTCGAAGGGCGTCGCGCGATGCATGGTGACGCTGTTGTCCCACAGAAGCAGGTCGTTCGCGTGCCAGGCGTAGCTCAGCAGGAAAGCCGGTTGGGTGGCATGCTCGAGCAATTCCTCGATCAGGGTGCGTCCCTGATCAAGCGGCCAGCCCACGATATGCGATGCGCTTGACGACAGGTAGAGCGACCGTCGGCCGCTCACGGGGTGCTGGCGGACCAATGCGTGGCGTACGGCGGGCGCCTGACGACGCTCCTCGTCGGTGAAATCCGTGAACCCGCATTTGGCGCGTTGTACGAGCACGCTGTGTTCGACTTCAAGCGATGCGAGCAGCGCCTTGCGATCGGACGGCAAGGCGTCCCATGCCGCTCGCATGTCGACATACTCGGTGGGTGGCGGCTCGGGCGGGAGCGCACGCGCGGACAGTAAGGTAATTCGAGCCGGACGCGCGAGAAACGTCAGGTCCGAGTGCCAGAGCAAATTCGAATCTCCGTAAGCAGGAGCGGTCGCGTCCTTGAGGTTGCCCTTGACGTCGATATTTCCAACGTCGTTAAGTCGCCGGTCGGCGAGTCGCCGGCGAGACGCGTCGAGAATCGACTGATGGATGGGGCCAAATCGATCGGCAAGCGCGAGTTGGGCTTCGTCATCGAGCGGCATACCTCGCACGCCTACCACGGCATACCGTGCGAGTGCGTCATTGAGCATGGCGATGGTCGCTTCGGTCCGTAGTTCTTCCGGGCGCAAGTCGTGAATGACGGCGCCGAACTCGCGCCCGGGATGACCGAGAGGTTCGATCAGCATGGGTAGTCTCCGCATCTTGTTAGTGTGGTTTGCTCACACCGTTCGTAGTCGAATCCGGTGCGACAGAGCGGAGTTTAAGAACGCTGGGCCAGAGCGAACAAGTGGGAATTTTCGATCCGCTTTTATCGGTATTTCCTATGCTTTTCCGGCGCCTGCACGCAACGGGGCGTCGCGCAATGGATCTGACTCGGATTTTGTGACCGAAGTTGTCACGGTCGGAAGTGGTGGCGGCGCGCCTGGTTGTATTCGATCGGCATTGGAATAAATTTATGAGGCGGTGGAAACCTGCTCACGTCCTGATCGAGGAGAAGACAGACGTTCGGCGCGGCGATCAAGGCTTTGATCGAGAAGTCACCGCCGTTCGGCTATCGGGCGGTCGCGTATCCGCTGGGATTCAACGAGATCACCGTGCGCGGGTGTTCCGGTTGATGGGCTAGTAGGTTCGTAAGCGGCCGATCGGCCAATCGGCTTCAAACCGAGGATCCAGGCCCTGCTGTCGGTGGCGACAACGCTAATGGATCGGTCAACGGATTTGAGTTGCGTGTGCTGAATTGAACCTTGCGAAGCCCGCTCTATCGCCCAAGTGGGGATCTATCGCCCAATCGGAGCAGGCACTACCGCGCAAAGCCTTGTGTGTCGGTGGCGGAGAGAGGGTCCGCCAATCCAAATTCCAAGAGATACCTAGAAGATCCATAGAACCCATATTTCACAAGGGATCTGGCGATGGATGGGGCAAGCGACTTCCAGAACGTTCCAGACAAATCCAACGACAATTTGATAGTCATTTTGATAGTCAACGGATAGAATCCCAGTATGGCAAACGCAATCAACAAACTTAGCGCGCTCCAGGTCAATCGACTATCGAAGCCTGGACTTTATGGCGACGGAGCAGGTCTTTACTTGCAGATCACTAAGGGAGGAGTCAAATCTTGGCTGTTCCGGTATATGAGGAACGGTCGAGCTCGTGGTATGGGTCTTGGCCCCGTCCACACAGTCAGTCTGTCAGATGCTCGCATCAAGGCACTCGACGTTCGCAGGCAGCTTCTCGCGGGAATCGATCCACTCGACGCGAAGCAACAAGATCAGGCATTGGCAAAGGTCAGTGCGGTCAAGGTGACCACGTTCGACGAATGCTCTGCGGCCTACATTGACGCTCATTCGAGCGGCTGGAAGAACGCTAAGCATGCGGATCAATGGCGCAACACGCTCGCGACCTATGCTTCGCCCCATTTCGGCTCGCTACCGATCGCGGATATTGACACCGGGCTCGTCATGAAGGTGCTCGAACCAATTTGGACTTCAAAGACCGAAACAGCGTCGCGCCTGCGTGGCCGGATCGAATCTGTGCTCGACTGGGCCACCGCACGTGGACACCGTACTGGAGAAAATCCTGCGAGATGGAAAGGGCACTTGGACCACTTGCTTCCCAAACGATCCAAGGTCCAGGCAGTAGTTCATCACGCGGCCCTTCCCTATGTCGACGCACCGAAATTCATGGTGCAACTACGGGCCACCAACACGATGGCAGCGAAAGCGCTGGAGCTGCTGATATTGACGGCTACGCGCACTAGCGAAGTCATCGAAGCTCGCTGGGACGAGTTCGATCTTGGGGCGGGAGTCTGGAGAATCCCCGCGGAACGCATGAAGGCAGGAAAGGAACACCGCATACCTTTGTCGCCGGCCGCCAAGGTTTTGCTAGAACACATGCAGTCAATTAAGCAGAACGAGTTCGTTTTTCCCGGCCAGCGCAAAGATAAACCGCTATCCAACATGGCGCTCCTTCAGTTGCTGAAGCGCATGGGCCGATCAGATCTGACGGCCCACGGATTCCGATCCACGTTTCGTGATTGGGTCGGTGAAACGACGCATTACCCGCGAGAAGTGGCCGAGGCTGCGCTCGCCCACTTGCTGAAAGATAAAGCCGAGGCAGCATATGCGCGCGGTGATCTACTCGAAAAACGCGCAGCGATGATGACCGACTGGTCGACGCACCTTGCTTCACCGTGACGTCGTTAATCAGTTGTCCTGCTCGTCGCTGGGCCGGCTAAATGACGGCAATCCATCAGACAGCGGCCATTTCTGCGCGGTAGACGGGTGATCCCCTGCTCTTTCGTCGGCGAGGCAGTAAGGAAACGCGCGAACCGCCCCAGGGCAGGCCAAAAGAGCCGCGAGCGGCCACAGACTCAAAGCGCGCCGTATAGCGTAGCGCACTTTGTCCAGTTGGCGGGAGGCCGCCTGCCACAGGTGTCCGAGCGTCCGAAAATGGCCTAGTGACCGTGCAGGGATCGGGCTGGCCCCAACGCGCCATATCATCCCCACTCGATTGTCAACCCAGCGGCTAGAGCCGCGTGGGCATGGCGTGTCGGCCCGACCACGCGTTGTCGATACCGCCAGCAATACCGAAAATCTCGCTCGGCACTTAGGGACTCACTTCAGACCACACCAGAAAATCCCCCCCCCGCTATGTTTCAAAGATCGCGGGAATTAGTGCCTCAGAACAATTTGCTAGCACAATACCGGCTCTGATACCGTCAGGCCGTTTTCAGTGCGGTCCTGGATACCGTATAAGCGCAGGACTCGACGACAATATTAACGCGAGCAAACTGACCCGTGAGCACCACCAACCGACCGCCCATTTGGCAACTCATCCACGAAGCCGTGGCTCCATTGGGCCGCGAGACAAGCAACGTGGAGATTAAGCAACTCCTGCTGCGCGCGTACCCGGACCTCAACGAAGCAACCATCGCCTGCCAGATAGCCATCTGCACAGTCAACCGGGTCGGTCGGGTTAACTACCCGGAAAACAAAAAGCCTCGTCTGGCGAACGGTCCGTACGACTTCCTCTTTGCCACCGGCCGCGGTCGCGTCGTGTGGTACGACGCGGACAAGCACGGCTTGTGGTCGATCGAGCAGACGTCGGACGGCCTAGCTGTGCGCCGCCTGGACGACGCCATCGAGGAGGCGGTAGCCATGCCCGACATTGACGGCGCGGAACCGGTAGACGATGGGTTCGGCGGCGGTGCGTTCGCGCTCGAAAGCCACCTGCGGGACTACTTAGCGCGCAACCCTCCCAACATCACGTCGCACGGCCCCCTCAGCCTGTTCGTCGACGCGGACGGTCGGGATGGCGTGGAGTACCAGACCGACTGCGGGCCCGCGGATGTCATCTTCCGGGACCGCGAGGGCAATTTCGTGGTGTTTGAGCTGAAACTTGGCCGAGGGCCGGACGCCGCCCTCGGCCAAGTGCAACGCTACATGGGATGGATCGAGCACCACTTGGCCAACGGCAAGAACGTGTCCGGTGTGATCGTGGCGAACTTGATCAGCGACAAGCTCAAATACGCAGGTAAGGTCGCCCCGCGGGTTCAGCTCATGGAATACCGCCTGAGCGTCGAGCTGACGCCAGTCGCTCTGACCGTGCCCGCGCCGGGAGGTCGAACATGATCGCGTGGTTGTCGCCGGCCTGGACCGCAGTGGTGTCGTTCGTCGGGGGCCTCAACGAAGGCGAGTTGCGGTTGTTGGCTGGCGCCGTGTCGGTGGTGACGGTACTCATCTCGGTCTTCGCGATCACCCGCCCATTGCGCTATCAGAAGAACGCGGCGCTCCTCGACCAAGCCGTCCGCGCGCTCGAACGCGCGTACAGCGCCCTGACCGTTGACGGCGCCCAGACGGAGCCGGTCCCGGCGGACCGGTTGAACTGGCTGACCGCCGCCCGAAATTTGGAAACGTACAAGGCGCTGAAAAACGAGATCGTGGTCAAGGTCCACCGCCGGATCGCCGACGATCACGAGGAACATTGGCGCCACCTGTTCTACCTTGCGCTCCAAGGTAACGCGTACCACCAGCCAACCTACTACCGCGAACCGATCGCAGCACCCCGGGCTCAGCGCACCGGCGGGATTGAACCGCATTCCGCCGTCATCGTCCACGCGTTCGCGAAGTGGCCGGACGGTCGCCCAGACCCGGTGGAACATGCGGACTTTGATCGGATTTTCGAAGAGACGGACCCGCGCCCAGGCAATGTGGGACTGAGATTGTTCCTAGACGACACCGAGAACCGAGTTACCCGCCGCTTCTGCAACCTCCCGGACCCATACCCTAAGGGGGCATGGTGGAGGCGCTGCTTTCGAACGCTTCGTCTACACAAACGCCTATGACCTTCGCTTAAGCCGCCGACGGTGCTGCCCACCTGCGCTCAGCGCTCCCACACGGGTTTGTTTGCGGTATTGGTGATCAACCATGCAGTGCCACCGCCGCTTCGTGGATCTTGGCAGTGACCTCCTTGATGTCGGCGACCCGCACGATCTCAACGTTGGTCTTGACGGTGCGGGAATCCGACTAGCATAGTGCTCGGACTGTTCAGATCGCATGACAAGAGACGCGTCTCGGAAAACGGGGCAAGGCTTTGCGCGGTGACGGTACAATCTCCGCTACCGCACAGAAAACCATCCGGGGGGGACAAGAAAGTGACGCTATTCCAGGAGTGGTGTGCATGCGAGGTCGAACAGGATGGCCGCAAACGCCTGTTGAAATTTACTGAGCGGGACGGTGGAAGAGCTGAAGTTGTCGCTCGATTGCCGGGAGTGATGCGCTCTCACTACGACGAAACAGCACGGATCGCAGAAGACATTGAAGCTCTGGGTTACGCCGGGGCTGCCGCCATTCTCGCGGAGCGGATGCCGCGCTCGGCGCGTGCACGCTCGGGGGAGCTTGGCGAAATCCTTGCGACGGAGCTGGTCGAAGAACAGTTGGGTTTCGAGGTGCCTGTGAGACGGCTTCGCTATAAAGATGGTCGCGAAATGGCCCTGCGCGGGGACGACTTCATAGGAATCAGGACCGACGCTGGCGAAGAACTGCACTTGCTTAAGGGGGAAGCCAAAAGTCGGGCCAACCTCACCGCAGCTACCATTGCCGAAGCGAGAGCCGCATTATCGCGCGACGACGGGCGGCCAACAGCTACGTCACTGCTGTTCATCGCCGACCGTCTCATGGATCGGGAGGGAGCACCCGCCACGCTCGGCAGGAAGATCCGGGACGAAGTCGCGCTACGATCGGTTCCGGCGACCCGTGTCAACCACGCGCTATTTACGATGTCCGGGAACGGGCCGCCGCGGGCACTCACAACAGATCTCGGCGCCGCGAGTCTGGACAGAAATCATGTTGTAGTTCACCTGCACATAGCGGATCACCAGGAATTCATTCGAACTGCATACGAAGGAGCGCTCGTCCTTGGAGACAATTGACGAACTCACTGCGTTTCTCATACAAGTCACGGCAGACGGCGCGCGTGGACGCCTCCAGGCAAGGGGTGAGGCCCGGGCGCTGATCCGCCGGGACGGATTGCTCGCCGAAGACGCACCGGCATTCGGTGACTCGATCGATAGCGACCTGGCGGAATACGCCTTCTCCCTTATGCGCGCGTCCTTGGCACTCCGCGAAGCCAATGGTGCCCCGGACCTCTGGCGTCACGGATTTACGCGGGCGGGCAATGCCTTCGAAGCGCTCGTGCAAAACGGCTCCCCGGATGATCCGGCACGGGGGCTATACCGCATTGCCGGCGCAGCAGCTTTCCATCTCGGCAGTTATTCCGCACTGGCCCTCTCCCTTCTCGCGCAACCCTCCGGCACCCGCAATACGTCACCCGCCGAAGACGCTGTCGCACTGCTCATTCTCCGGGATCTTAATACGCTGCGCACACGCGCGCGCGACTGGTTGCTCGACCCCGGTCACAATGATGAACGGATCACTGAACTGGTACGCGCGAACGAACTCGAGGTCGACGATGTCATTCAGATTGTCCTGTCTTCGACCGTGTTCCGCGCTCTGGCTTTCTTTGAATTTGGCCTCCAGACTGGAGTATCAACACTGATCGACGAGGCAAGATCGCTGTTGGAGCGCGCTACCGCGCTGGCAAAAAGAGCCAACGCCGTGACGATGTGGTGGATCGCGCGCATCTCGCTTAATCTGATCGACGACCTGTGGCAAAGCAGCCTTCACGTCACTCTCCCGCGCATCGGCCCACCTGGCGTAGAGAACTATGAAGCGCTTCGAAAACTCTTCATCGGCGAACTCTTCTCTAGACGCGTTGCCGAAATTGAGCTATGGCCGTCGCAAACCGAGGCGGCTCGTCGTGCCGCGGATACCGCGGACGATCTTGTGGTCGCCTTGCCGACAAGCGCCGGTAAAACGAGAATCGCGGAAATTGCATCCCTCATGGCACTGACTTCAGGTGCCCGTGTGCTCATTGTCACCCCCCTTCGCGCTCTATCGGCCCAGACCGAACGATCCTTCCGGAAAACCTTTTCTAGCCTTGGCTTTTCCGTGTCATCACTTTATGGCGCAAGCGGCGCCGCGCTTGGCGATGAGGACGCGCTGCGGTCAAGGAACATCGTAATTGCGACTCCAGAAAAGCTGGATTTCGCGCTCCGCAATGACCGCACAATCATTGACGATATTGGACTCGTTGTGCTCGATGAAGGCCATCTGATCGGTCCCAACGAACGGGAGATACGCTACGAAAACCTGGTGCAACGGCTGCTTCGTCGGCCAGACAGCAACCGTCGTCGCATCGTTTGCCTCTCGGCAATACTACCCGAAGGCGACCAGCTCAACGACCTTACCGCATGGATACGCAATGATTCTCCCGGCGCCCCGATCCAGTCCGGTTGGCGTCCGACGCGGCAACGTTTCGGGACGTTGGCGTGGCTGGGGCGCTCAGCTCGACTAGGCTTCGACCTGGAAGCCGATGGCCCTTTCATTCGCCACTTCATTGAACAAGAACCCGGACGCGGTCGCCGCAGGGTGCCGTTTCCACGCGACACCAAAGAATTGACGCTGGCCGCCGCCTGGAAATTCTCTACACAAGGCAAGCGTACCCTTGTTTTTTGTACCCAGCGGGACCACGTCGAGGGATACGCCGAGGCGATCGTCGATCTGCACAGGCGTGGCTACCTCGTGCCCCTCATTGAAGATGCCAATCTGGTTGCGCAGGCGATGGCGGTCGGCAGGGAGTGGCTGGGACAGAATCATCCGGCCGTTCACTGTCTTGGGCTCGGCGTCGCCATTCATCACGGCCGACTTCCTGGACCGTTTCTTCGCCAGGTCGAGGCACTACTCTCAGCCAATGTTCTTCGGGTCACCATCGCTTCCCCCACACTGGCGCAGGGGTTAAATCTTAATGCAGCTGTCCTGCTGATCCCTAACCTCTACAGGGCTGGCGTTCCGCTCTTAGGCGAGGAGTTTGCGAACGTCGCGGGTCGGGCAGGACGCGCATTCGTCGATCTTGAAGGTCTCGTACTGCATGTGATGTATGAACCGCTGCCATGGAGAATTCGTGCGTGGCGAACGCTCGTGAACTCCGCTAGAGCTAGATCACTTACCAGCGGTATCGTGATCATCGTCGCGCAGGTGCTCGAGCGTCTCAGGCGCGCCAACGTATTCGCGCGTGCCGACGCAATGGAATACCTAACCAACGCTCAAGACGCATGGTTTCCGAACGATGAGCCAAACGATACCGAACCGATCGAGAATCTGATCGAAAAGCTCGATGCGACCGTCCTCGGGCTGGTCGAGGCGCTAGACGCAGACATTGCCGATCTTCCTCGTCTCATTGATGAAGCGCTTGTAGGATCTCTTTGGTCCCGTCAGATCGCCCGACTGGCCCAGCATTCGCACAATGATCAACGATGGATACTGCAGGCCCGCGCGCGGCTCATCTGGAACCGGTCAACCTTCGTCCAGCGAAAAGCAATATTCGCGATGGGTGTGAGCCTGGAATCCGGCTTAGCCATCGATGCGATCGGTAATGAACTTACGGCGACGCTCGATCAGGCGGATATCGCGGCCCTGCGGGAAGACCCCGACGCGCTCAGCGCGGCACTCATCGCAATCGGGCGGCATCTATTCGCGATACGCCCGTTTGTTCCGGACGATCCTCTACCTGCCAACTGGGAGGCACTGCTCAGATCCTGGGTTCAAGGCACCGAGGTTTCCGAGATCGGTCTGGAGAACATGCGCATCATCGAGGATGCGTTTATCTACCGGCTCGTCTGGGCGATGGAGGCCATCCGCATGCGGCGACGCGCCTACGGTGGCGATTCGGAAGTCCTTGAGGGAGGCGCTGCGGCAACACTGGAAACAGGCGTACCGTCCGCGATGATGGCAATGCTTATTCGTAACGGTCTGCCATCACGCGTAGCCGCCATAACGGCGGTCCACGCGACAAACCCGACGTTCACAGGCAACGCTGAAATGAATCGCTGGCTATCGAGCCCGCAGATCACAGCGCTCTCAAGCCAGCCTGCATGGCCGACACCGGAGACATCAGCGATCTGGAACAAGTTTCGCAATGACGCTTTGGTCACGGCCAGTCACAAGTGGAACACGCAGGAATGGCCTTTGAGAGGTCCAGTGCCCGACTTCGCCGATCCGAGGTTCCCTGGCCGCATTCATCTTGACCCGGCGACTGGCGCAGTATCGGTCATGACACCGGACTACCGGCTCGTCACCGAAATCCGGCAGAGGCTGGAGCACGTGCAGCCATCACTGATGGAAGTGACGTTCGCTGGGGACCGCCAGGAATCCCGGATATTCCGGCAAGGACGCGGCCTGGCCGCATGGCGAGAGCCTCAATAGACCTCCTCGCGAAACGGCCTCACCCCGGCGCCTCCTGTCAATTCGCGACGCGGATAGACACAAGGCACTGAGCAATGGCATGGAGCGCTACAGAAAAAAGCCGCAACTGTCCGTTTGCTGGCGTCACAGGTTGACCTCGTATAGCCACGTCCGACCCACGCCCTTGCTTGTCTCGCGATCATAGTGCCTTGCAAATGGAAAAATGATGCTAGCGGCTGAATCCACCAGCTCTCTCAGATAAAAAAGGGAAAATCCCAACGCCTGAGGCTTGGTCGCAAGCGGGCACAAATAAGTGTTTGTGACGTGACTACGATTCTGAATTTCCTGAAACTTGTCGCTAAGTTCTGCTGCGATGACAAACGGGTCATTCGCCGGCGCGAAGAACATCCGGTCTTCCATGTCCTGATTGAAGATCGAGCCAGTCCTATCCAACCGCAGGATGCTTTCCTGATACATGTCTGCACTCAGCGAAGGAAGGCTAAGCATTTGGATAAGTCTCGAACCGTCTTTATCGTTCGCGACGCGGGATACAAGTGCGTGGTCATAGCCGACGCCAATAACAAGCACGTCGCCAGCCATCTCATCGTCGTGCATCCCCTCGTATCCCATTACCTGCCGGACAGACTCGATTTGTTCATTCGAGAACCTTGTGTTCTCCTTGCGTGAGTAGTGAGCTGGTTCCGTATATACCATGTCAAAGCGCCTTACGCCTTGATCGGACAGATATTTGACGAGATAGAGAATGTGCGGACGCATGAACCCCGTCATATCAACGCAGAGACGGCCCGAGCACAGATTGTCCATGCCAACGCTCTGTGCAACCGCAAGGATGACGTCTGCCTCGTTGGCCCCGATACCAGGCACAATCGGATCCTGCAAGGCAGAAATTTCAGTGCTTGAGTAGCCGTATTCGGGAAGCACGACCCAACGTTTCGCGTTCGCGGGAAAACTAGAAAACACCGACTGCACACGGCGGCTGTCATTGAACGCAGAAATGAAGAGATCCCAACGTTCGTCGATGTTGCCGGAGAGATCGAGCACGCTTTTACGGTTCGCCAGATATTCAAGCTTCATAACTGATTAGAACAACTTTTCTTGTTGATCATGGGGACGATCTTTCTGCTTGATATATGGCTCTACCATGCCCCGCAATCTTTCCCGGCTCAGCCTGTCAAGGTGCTCTGCGGTCGTTCGCGGATCAAAGATCGCATTGAACAGGTTCTCGTTTAGTTCAATGGTTCCACGCCGGTGTTCAGAGACCTCCCATCGAGGAGCCAGCATTGGGCTAAGCTGATATTTGTCAGCGACGGCGTGTGAGTCGTTCCGGTCACTTCCGCCCCCCTTCACCTTGACCAGATAGGACCAGTTCTCTGCGTGATCCAGCACGTCCCGCGCCTCCCTGGAGCCGACACCCGCTGCGACTGTAAAGGTACCGAGATCGCACTCGGCGGGCTTCAGGCTAAAGCGCACACCACTAAACAGTTCCGCCAGCGCCTGCACCGCCCGCCTGGCTTCCGGCCCATGGCTGTCCGGCTGTGCGTCGTCCCAAAACCACGCGGCCGCGTCCCGGATTCCGTCAGCCTGTGATGTAATACTGATCTGACTGCCGCTCTGGAATGGCTTCTCGCCAGAAAAGTGCGAGCGGCGATAAATCTGTTTCAACAGACCTAACAAGTTCCGCGGAATGCCTTGGGAGAGATGGATCAGCGTGTCCAGTCCCGCGTATACAACGCGACGATCACAGTCCTTATATAGCTGCGCGACGAAGTCTGACCTGAAATGGTCCAGCGTCTCTCCATAGGCCTTCGAAATCCGCTTGCCTCCGGCCAGGTAGTCAGAGGCCGCCTTTGATATCTCCCGGGATCTCGAAATCAGCACCGACGCGGTATCCCAATCCTTATACAACAAGTAGACGTTCGCCTTCTCAAGCAGCGGGAAATCCAGGATCCGCAGATTGCCAATCACCTCATCCGCGACCTGTTCGGCAGCCGCTGCGTCACTACAGCCACTCCAGTCAGCAATACGCCGCCTGAGTCTGGCGAAGTACGGTCGCTCATCGCCGCGTTCGTCAAATTTCTTGACGAGTTCGAGCGATACAGCCTGATAGTTCCGCTCGGCCTGCAGCGACTCGAACATCGCCTCCACACGCCCGGCCCAATCCTCGCCGGGAGACGCAAAGCCGGCCTCAGTCAGGCGCTTCTCGATGAGCCGTACCGCCAGCGTACGGTAACCCGAGTCGTGGTCACGCAACCACTCATCGAGTTTCACCTCTTCGTATTCAGCTCCCTGACGTATTTCCTCCTCAGATCCGTCCAGCGTTTTTTTGGTTCGGATACCATAAAGCCGCGCACCAACCTTGATCGACACCGGACCGCGTCGGTACCGGATCAGTGCGTTCAGGAATCGCTGCTGGGCGCTCGTGAAATTCTCGATCTCGTCAATCATGTAGATGAACAAGACCTTCTCGAGCGTCGAAGTATGCCGGTTTAGCAGTTCCGGAATCCCAAACACCAGATCGCCTGGCGACACGCAAATATCGATCTCGTCAATTCTTCGGCGACCGGTAGCGATATTGCTCACCACATGATCGATCTGTTTTCTCAACGACGCCAGACAGGTTATGAGTTCCTTCATTGACGCAGGGTGGTCCTGCGGCGCTGTACTGAAGAGGTCACAGACGTCTACTGCGAACTGATGTTCGTTGAAGCCCTCAAGCCGCTGCGGATCGCAATCCTGGATGCACTTGATGAAATGCGTTGCCAGCCAAAGCTCGAAGTAGTAGCTGAAAACCGCAGACCAGGTGTCCTCGTCGACCCCCTTTCCACTGAATCTGCCCACATTCAGACCATCTGCGCGCACATAGATACCGAGATACTGGTCAGTACGCGCCGCGCTCAGCAAATCACCATCAAAGGCAATCTTCCTGACAGTCGAGGAGTAGTAGCGCATCAGGTGTGTCTTGCCACTTCCTTTCCCGCCCAGCAATAGCATCGGCATGGTCAGGGTCGGTTTGAACAGATTGAACAGTCGCGCCTCGCCATCCGCAAGATCCACCCAGTACTGGCTGATCTGTTCGTCCGAAAAATCGCTTGCCTTCACAAGATCGAACGGGTTCTCCTGACGTTGCGTAACCTTCATTCGTCCTCTCCGAGAAATTTCGGATACCGTCTGAAAGCGGGAAACCATTTGTTCCCGCCATGGACGGTATCATCTGCCCAGATGATGGGTAACGTGTTGTCTGGCGTATTGTGGGGGAAACCCATCAGCATCTGGCTATCACTGTACCCGCATGCGTGCTGGGAAGGGAATCCGATGAATTCTCCGTACTCCTTCGCGACCCTGCATGCGAGGCTGGGATCGATCTCCGGGTACTCCATCGTCGTGAAATACCTAGACGTAGGTGACACACACCTGTAACTCGCGTCAAGTTCATAGACTGCCCCGCATCGCTCGCCAAACAAGGTCTCGTTTCTGACGTTTTTCAACCCGTCGACCGTCGCAAACATGCTGTAGTAGGCAACGGACGCGTCCGGATTCAGGCTGACGAGATCCGCCAAGATCTCGCCCGAATAGTCGATTGCAGTTTGCCCGGAGCCGCAGATGTCATCGAGGAAAACATAACGCGTAACGTCCGGCTTGCGAAGTTCGCGCCTTTCCTTGCCATCAGCGCCCGTGCCTCGGGCGAAGATCTGGACTGCGTCCATGAAGTTGCTCTTGTCGAGGCGATTCTCCTGGCGAAAATAGTAGAGCAGGTGCACGCCACTTTCCGACGGATTACCAACGCCGAAAAACCTTGTATTTGCCACCTCCCGCTTCACGGCAGCGCGAAGCGTTGCAAGGTCGGCCTCTGCCGGCAGACTGCTACGTACCTCCTGAATCATCGGGCACAGATACAGGTCACGATAAAGCGAGCGTAGAAGCACGCGTATTTCCCTGCTCCCAAAATACATGAACTGGGATAACCAGAACAATGCGTGAAGACGCTCGACATCTACATCCGCCACCCGTCCGGTGAAATTTTCAAGCCATTGATCGATCTTCGCACGGGGTACACGCCCCTCCCAGACACGATCGTTCAAGACCATGATTCTTTCGATCAGCTTTTCGTATGTCTCGCCCATCTGCAATCCCGTAACCTCTGTCTTATCGAGCTTCCGCGGATTTTTGAAACAACAAGACCCACTCGCGCGTTATCACGCTCGCGGTCTTGTTACGCTTAGTCATAAGTCCCCTTGACTTTATCTCGTCAATTAGCCTGAGCTTGGTCTCGAGTCCATGCTGCTCACACACCGCCTTCAGATAGTCGGAAGATTTAAATGGCAAGCCGCATACCTCGTTGTTGCCGACCACCAGCACAAGATGACCACCGGGTTTGAGAGCGCGGCTCATCTCCTTGAGCGCATCTTTCATCTCAATGAGGTAGGTCGAGACAATGGCAGCGCGAAGCGGATTAATAGCGTGAATGCGCCGTATCAGGCGGTCAGCCTGGTCAACCCCGGTCAAAGTCAGCTTCGAGTATGCAGCCTTGGGCAAGTGCTCGCGACCGATGGACGCATTTTCGAGGGGTTTCAAACCGTCCGCGCCTGCCAAACCCAGCCATCCCAGGCTAAGGCTCGATGCACGGATGTATTTTTGCGCACCGGCGTAAGGTGGCGACGTCACGATCAGTGCAACACTGTCTTTGCGAAGCTTGGCCATACCGCAGCCGGGACCGGTCGTCGGTTGCCTGAGCGCCCTGGCGTCATTACCCACAAACTTTGCGGTTCCGATCGGCTTCTCGCCATTGGCCCATCGGTACAGCGCTTCCATGCGGCGAATGTTGGTCTGGCATTGCTCTTCAAAGACGTCGAAAACCTGATCCTCCGTCAAAGCCGTATCGACTTCACTCTTCTTTCTCACAGGCACAGAAAGACGTGGGTCGGCGCGACTGACTTTTCTGCACGTGGCCGAAAAGACCACCAGCATGAACTCCCGTATCTCTCCCGAGCCTTCCTGTTCGATGGCATCTCTTATTCGCGACAGCGACGCGATCACGAGAGACGAATACCAGTACGGTAGATTCACGACATCGGGCGTTTGTATCTCACGCTCATCAATCGTCGAATAGCGTTGCCGAACCCGCGTCTGCGCGGCGCGCAGTTTCGCGGGATCAATCGGGGTCGTCTTCGCGCGCGCGATCAACTGGGCAAGCGGATTCACATCAGCATACAGGCCACGCCTTCCCGCCAGCATCGCTTCCAGCGCGACTGTGCCGGACCCCCCAAACGGATCGAGAACCAGGTCTCCTCGCTTGGTCAGGTTTTCTGCCGCCAGAAAGAAATGCGCGATTTGAGGTAGCAGCTTCGCCGGATACGGATGCAGATAGTGCGTGGCGCGCTCACCGACCTTGAGCCAGTTCACGAGCTTACGGAACGAGACATTCTGGGCGCGTCCATTCCTCGCATACCGCTCCACCATTGCCTTGAGAACCAGGGAAGTGTCAACTGGATATGGTGTCGTCACTTCCCCCCGGTCCGATCGAGACGCCTCGGCGCTGGTGCGCCTAGCC
Source organism: Pandoraea sp. E26 (assembly GCF_000681415.1). NCBI lineage: Bacteria > Pseudomonadati > Pseudomonadota > Betaproteobacteria > Burkholderiales > Burkholderiaceae > Pandoraea > Pandoraea sp. E26. Next base: position 109,232 of record NZ_AYXJ01000029.1, on the reverse strand, counting down.
TGCCGCCGGCTACTGCCCTGGGCTTGTACGTCAACTGTCGCGCATAGCGAAGGGTCGCTCTGCGCTGCGGCAGTCGCGTGTTCTTCTTTTGTCATTAGTGGGCAAAGATTTGTTCGAACCGGTTTTCGTTTGCGACGACCCTAGCCTCAGGCAGTCCACGGATCGACTGTCTGGATACCACAGTCAACGAAATCCATGGTATTGCGCGTGGCCAGGACGGCGCCTCGCGACTGGGCAATTGAGGCAATCATTGCGTCGAACTGGCTGATCGGACGCCCGCAGGTTCGACGCGAAACAGCAATGCCCGAATATGCTATCGCGGCGTCACTATCAAAACTGAGCAGTCGGCGCGCAAAGTCCTCCACAAATACCGCACCGACGGCCCGCGTGAGATCAGTCTTTCTTGCGCCTTCAGGAAGCAATCCAAGGCCGTACAGGATTTCAGCCTTGGTTACAGTGGTTGTGAAAAGCGAGCCGCGCGGCTGGGCATCCAGCCACGTCATCACTCTTTCCTCGGGAGATGGTCGCAATGTTTCAGCTAGGACGCTGGTATCCAAAATTATCATGCGAAGTCCAACGGCTCTCGAACGAGCTCGCGCGCGGGCAAATTTAACTCAACGCCACCTAGCGGCTGAATCCGGCTCCGGATCGATTCCGCAATGCCTTGCTGGCTGCCAGGCTGCTGGGTCGAAAGTGCAATACGCAATATGTCGCGGGCCTCATCCTCCATCGACCTACCGTGCTGGGCAGCCGCAATTCTCAACCTCGCTTTCAGTTGTTCGTCGATGTTCCGGATGGTCATGCTAGCCATTGCCCCTCCCAATAATCAATGATTCGATTTTAATCAATGATTGCAACTTACGGAAGCCTCAACTCTGGCACGAGCAGCACAGTAGCCTGAAGAGCCTCGCGGCCGCACAGCTGCCACGTTTCAAGCCTTCCGCCACTCGCTGGCAATGGAGTGCGCAAGGGGCTTGCGCACTCCATGCCAACTGGGCACCTCCCGCCGCTAACGCGTCGGGACCGGGCTTTCGCGCTGCGCGCCGAGCCGCGCCCCGCGTCTCGTCCCTATCGGGCATCAATCCCTGGCGCAGCAGTCAACCCCGCTCATCTTCCAGCCCTCCAGTTGTGTCCCTGCCCGGTCAACCCGAGGCACGGCATGCTTCCGGCTCCCCGGTTCCCGCCCTTAGCCCGCGACCGTAGCCGATAGCGGGCAGGCATCAAGGTGCGAGGGACCGTGTTGCCCGCCCCCTCCCTCACCTTTTTCCTTGACGCCTGCCCGCTATCGGCTCCTCCAGTCGCACGGGCGGGAACCCGGGAGCCTAACGGCAGCAAAGCCAACCCCAAGTTCCACCGGGATGTGTCCAGCCACAACGGCAAGTCACATCCCGTCGCCCGGTTCAGGTCCTCAACCTTGACTGTGGAGATTGCCATGCAACTCGCTTCCTCTTTCCGTTACGGCTCCCCAATTCTTCGCGCCGACTCCCCTCTGTCGGATGACCAGATTCGCCGCGTTGCCCCATCCATCTTTGCGGACGGCAAGCACGAAAGCCGCTCCGAACGCTACACCTACATTCCGACCATCGACGTCCTGCGCGGACTGCGCAACGAGGGATTCCAACCCTTCATGGTCTGCCAGACGCGCGTACGGCACGACGACCGCCGCGAATACACCAAACACATGCTGCGGCTTCGTCACGCCGATCAAATTACCGGCAAGGAAGCCAACTAAATCGTGCTGCTGAACTTGCACGATGGCACCAGCGGTTACCAGATGCTCGTGGGCATGCTGCGCTTTGTCTGCCAGAACGGCATGGTGGCAGGTGACAACGTTGCCGATGTCCGCGTCCCGCATAAGGGCAATATCGTCCAGAACGTGATCAACGGTGCGTTCGTCGTGCTCGACGGCTTCGACCTGATCCGCGAGCAAGAGGAAGGCATGCGCGCCGTCACGCTCGACCGCGACGATCAGCACGCATTCGCCCGCTCCGCACTTGCGCTGCGCTACGACCCAACCGACGCAAAGGCACCGGCCCCGGTCACCGACAGCCAGTTGCCCGCCCCGCGCCGCTTCGAGGATCGCCGCGACGACCTCTGGACCGTCTTTAACCGCGTGCAGGAAAACCTCACCAAGGGCGGGCTGCATGGACGCTCACGCACGGGCCGCTCGATGTCCACCCGGCCAATCACCGGCATCGACCAGAACGTGAAGCTCAACCGCGCCCTCTGGATGCTCGCGGACGCAATGCGCCAGATGAAGGCATAGCCACGACAGGGGCAGGAAAGCTGCCCCTTCTCATCATCTATCAGGACTCCTCTGCGGGTCGAGTCCTGACGGAACTCCGTATTGCCCGCCCCGGAACCTTCGTTTCCACTTTCCGGAGGCAGTCATGCAACCCCAATCCGAAACCACAACCGCGGTAAATGCCGCTGAACCGGCTACCGTGCTCGAATCTCACTTCGGCAACGAGCAGTCCATCGTGACCGTTGTGACCGTTCCGTATTCCACCCTACGCCCCTCTCCACTCAATGCGCGCACGAAACCGCTGTCGGGCATTCCCGGCCTCGCCGCCAATATCCTGGCCAAGGGTCTGCTGCAAAACCTCGTCGTCCACGAGATAAAGGGATCGCGCGGCAGGCAGCGCAAATACGGCGTTTGTGCCGGTCAGCGCCGCGAGGCCGCACTCGACCTCCTGTTCGAACAGAAAACCGACCAAAGTAAAGGCATGGATCAATACACGCAAGCAAACCTTGGGCGGTGAAACCACGAAGCAGACGTTCGCTTCGAAAGGGCAAGCGCCATACGGACGAGATCACGCAACGAATGAACTAGGTACTATCTCTCATCCATTCAGGTCCACACACTCAACGTCGGCACCACGACGTTTTCTGGCATCAACTTTGGAACGTAGGTCCGCACACTGACCCAGGCATCGACCATGTGAGCCCATTCCTGCTGGATGTGGCGCCGCTGCTCGGCATATTCTGCCTTGTTGTACACCGCGCGCATCCCACGCTGCTCGTGTGCCAAACATTTTTCTATCCAGTCAGTATTAAACCCGGCCTCATGCAACTGTGGGCTAGCCGTTCTCCTCAGATTATGCACGGAGAAAGATTCAAATTCTGGTGCCCCACTCTCACGAAGCAGTCTGGACGCCCGGTATCCCGGCAAGAAGCGCTGGCCAACAATGTTCGGCGCCTCGCCAGCGTCTCGTCGTCAAGTTGGTGCGCCTGTTGCGAAACGAATGACGAATATAGAGACCGATCACTATCGAACCCAGACAACTCGACCGCACGAATCTTGCCGCACACATTGGGTCGAATCATATTCGTCAAGTGAACGAAATCTACAAGATCTAGTAGCCCGCCCAAGTGATCGGGTAGACCGAGCCTCGACGACCTGACCGTCAATCGCAATCACCCGCCGCAGAATCTACGAATTCGGATACGGTAGAAGACGGCAGGTCGAATGGCCGCTTCGCTGACCCTAGCCACACATTGACGACCGAACGAATTCGTCGCGGCGTCGCGCTAGACACGAAAGCTGTTCACCAAACTCATGAACTTGGCACCTGTGGTGGCGCCCGAGAATCAGAACTGTTGGTCCTTAGTAAATAGCTGCCCCCAGAAATTGGCCGGATCATCCGCGCTTTTTTGGTAGAGCGGGTCGTTGTTCTCGGAATTCCTTTACCGCAAACGGTCAAACTTCTGCCACCGAATTCTCTGTCAACCGCAATACTAGGTCAGGCCCGTATACGAATTCGTGACGCGATTCGACGGCACATGCGGTCCATTAGCCGAATTCGTAATGCCCGCAGGGGCGCACACTGCGCCGGCATCAGGGTATTGCCGCTGAGATCCGAGAACCAGATCCGGACCACCGCAAACTTGGCCGCCGTACGATTCCAGGCCAGTCCCCAGAGCCCAGATCGGTAATCTCGGTCACACACAGATCCGGTCAAGATTGGCGAGTTCGACGGCCCGCGATCGATCATTTTCGGCATACGGAACAACCCGCTAACCGTTCGAACATCGGCGCTCGCCTCCCAATCGACAGCCGCGATTTCAAGCACGAATTCGGGTAATCGCAGATCAAGTCAAGTTCCCGCGGCTCTAGTAAATAATCGTATCCCTAGCGAACGAATTTGACGTCCAACACGATGCGCTAATTGGACGCCCACAACACAACTAGTACCAACGTGCTCCCCTAACGAAGGCGGACACTGGCGGCCGTCAACGTATTGGCGAACCACCGCACAACGAAGCTCCCACGCCCAGAACCTTCGCGGTTAAGAATCGAATTGCTGGAACATTCGTGCGCCCGCCGGTTCGAGTGATCCCTAATCAACCAGCGTTCAACCGAGTTCTGCTGGCCCGGGTCACCGAGGATTCGCACCCATCGTAGATTCATATTCGGGCTAGTCGGTCACGCCGATCTCCAAACTTTTGAGGAGCAGTAAATACAGTGTGCACGGGATCTCTGCCCGATGCCGGACTTAGGCAACGATTGCCTGCTGGAACACACCATGGACAGCCAACGATCAGACCAAGAAAACCCAACGACGGTTGCGTTACTACGCCGTCCCGACGTCGAACGCATTACTGGCCTTTCGCGATCATCAATCTACGCGAAGATGAAAAACGGTGAATTCCCCAGACCAGTTCCACTTACCAGCAGAATCGTTGCATGGATCGAGTCCGAGATTATTGGTTGGGTTCAGTCAAGAATCGATGTCCGCGAGACGAACCTTGGCCGGGTCCAATCGAGGATCGAGGCCTGCGACTCAAGCTCGGGTCAGACGAAATCGCGATGCCATTCGAATCGAATTCGTAACGCGTCGCAGACAGACTTTCACGACAACCGAAATCGTGGTGAACGTCGCGAGGCCCCGGCCGCAATCTCGACGGACAAATGCAAAGATTTCGCGTCCGCCAGCGATACATCCACAGATATCAACGCCGCCTCCCCTCAAGAATCTGCCGATTACCCGACGAATCTCCCGAACGTCGCGAACGATGATTTTTCGCAAGCCGGAATCACGCTTGCGTATCGATGATTCACCGGCCTCTCCCGATCGTCGACCTACGCGAAGATGAAAGCCAGCGAATTCCCCAAATCAGTTCCACCTACTAGCGGAATCGTCCGTAGTCGCCACAACCGGAATATTTCGGCGCCCTGAGACCTAGCGACATTGGTAAATCCAGGCTGCGTACCAGGGACCTTGAAGACCAGAAATCCCGGTTCGTAGGTCTCGTAGCCTTCGAGACGCCGATTTTGTAAGCCCGTCGATCACGATCGTCGACGAGCTCTCCATCAGTGATGGTCGGTTCGGCGATAGATTCGACATGACTCGAGTTGCATTCGAATCCATGAGTTGAACTTAGCCTGGTCCACGACACGGACGACCCGCGGGTCCGCACGTGGCCAGCGCGCCAAATCGAAGTGCACGCAATGACGGCGGCACCGCCCGCGTCGACAAATCTGGCATCCCTAGTAAATACGTCCATCGAGCACACCCACATCGTCGCTCGCGGCGATTCACCGTTTCATGATCACCAACGACATATGAGACTACAACACACGGAACGACGACCATCGACGAAAACGAAACACGTGGCGAATTCGATCACGGAGATCGTCCGCGCTTTCGACCGAATCAAGATCTACGTTGACAATCGACTGCCGGCGAAGAAGATCGAGCAAAGGCTCCTCAATCTCTGTACCGACATTACGATCGTTCATCCGATCAATAGATTTCAGCGAATCTGGGCGACGAAGATCGAACTTCGACAGCCGACGCCGGAAGCATTTATCGAGCTATCCAATATGCTCGGCACGCGGTACCTAACTAGGGTGAGCTATGCCGAGGTCGCCATCGATTGGCTAACCTCGGACAACGAGAACGCGGCTGTCATGGCCGAATATCTGCTTGAACATATGGTGGTCCCCCGCGCACGCGAACGGGCAAACATCGAGGAAGAGACCGTCTACTTCAATCGGCGAACCAACAAGAACGGCAATCTTAGTCCGCACGTCCCCGTCCTCTACGCTGACCGACCGAGCAAACTTCTCGCAAGGCGTTATCCGGAGCCTTGCTGTCACTTCGAGCATCGTTTCAACGGTCACGCAGCATGCTCGTCGATCGGATTGAACACCCTCGCAGATTGCATCGCGTTCGATCATCACGCCTTCTGGCGGTCGACTCTTCGGTTGTGCGAATTCTCGTCGAAGATGGATCTGGGTGCTGCCCTTTCGAACCGTTCGGACCTAACGGCATCGGCCCTTCGAAATCGCGCCGCGAACTTCTTGCAGGAGCATCGCGTCGAGGCCCTCAACGAATCGCCGTACGTTCTTCATAACTGTGTGAGGGCCAAGCCAGTCATTCGCCGAGCACTAAGAGCTATCGACAACAGACATCTACTGGAACCGCGTCCTCGCCACTGACATCGAGACTCAATACCAATTGTGCCGTTCGTGCAGTCGTTAAACGAAGGAATGATAAATACAAAGAATATTTCCCCTTCGCACACTCATCGAAATCACGTTTATACGCATTTTCTCGACGGAAACACTGCGAATCCTGCCCCTTTTGATCCACACCCCCGCTACAAATTCGCAACCCAAGCCCCTTCCCTCTCCCTCAAACATCTGGTCTTAACCACAGCTTCAACATGAACTTCCCACTAACGCCTGAGCAGATCCAGGTCGTTGAATCTCGAGCTCCACGCCTGTTGATCAACGCTGCGCCTGGTGCTGGTAAATCTTCAACGCTGCAAGCCTGTGTCGAGCACCTGCTGAACCATGGAGCCAGCCCGACCTCGATTCTTATCCTGACCTTCAGCAATCGAACGCGCGACGAACTACGGATCCGCGTCAACAATCCGCAGGTTCTTGTCAGCACCTTCCACGGCTATGCAAATCGAATCGTTCGTGAATCATCGGATCATCGAAGCACGGTAGCAAACTCCGGTCAATTGGCAGTCGCTCTGCGCCAAACCGTGGCCCGCAACCGCCACCTAGTACGCCGCCTTCGAAAACACGGAATCGATCTCGCGGACAAAGCTGAACAGCGCCGCCTCCTGCACTTCTTGATCTCTTCGCATGGAGATCTCGATCTCGAACAGCGTCTACTATCCGATCCTGAATCGTCGGTCTCGCACTACGCGCCAGCCCTGATCGAACTACGGCAACTTGCGCGCAGATTTAACCGCCGTCTTCGTGATCATGGCTTAACCACCTATGCTCAAATGCTCGACCTAGGGCAAGCCCAAGCCGATCAGCATCGATCCGAGATCAAGCATGTGCTGGTCGACGAATATCAGGATATGGACTTGGCACAGGCCAAACTGTTGGTCGAGATCTGCAAGAACGTGGAGACGCTGCGGATCTTCGGTGATCCTGGGCAGGCCATCTATTCGTTCATGGGCACCCAGGTCGATGACTTAGCAACGTTGTTGAGCGCCCGCACCGCGACCCTGAGCGAATCGCATCGGCTCAGCCATCAAACCGCCGAATTCGCATCCTCGATATTGAACTCGATCTCCATTACGGGATCTCGTGATGGCGCCCGCCCCGTGCTCAAACAATGCAAAACCCAACGAGGTCAGGAACAGTACCTAATAGATACGATCCGTTACCTGAACTCAAATGGTATTCCGCCCGACCGCATCGCCATTCTGTCTAGAACCAGAATCGAGTTGCGCATCATCGAGCGCGTGTTACGTGCCCAAGATATTGCCGTGACCCCGATGCACCGCGAAACGCAAGGCCATCATCTTTTGGGGATGCTTGAACTGCTGCGCCTAGTGAACGCGAATCGAGAAGAACTTCGGGCCCACCTATCGAGATCCCGAAACCGTGACCTTGAGGCCGGCATTTCGAAAATCGTCAGCGAGGTTCCGCCACAACATCAAGCATCGCTAAGACGCGCAGTAGTTGCCGCGGCCAAGGCCGGCAGTCTAGAGGGTCGATTCAGCGCGGTTAAACGTGCATACCTTTCGATGCTGACGAAATCTGGTCTTGGCGAATCGCGAACCTCGGTCGAGCACGAACTGAATCTCTGGCAACCACTTATCCGCAAGTTCAGTACCGTGCGTTCTTTCACGGCATTCGTCGAACGGCAATACGATCAACTCGGCGTCACGCTCTCCACTATTCACTCGGCAAAAGGTAAAGAATGGGAGCACGTGATGGTGATCAATGTGACCGACGGCGTGATCCCCCACGTGAGAGAAATTCAGAAGCGGAACGTCGAGGAAGAACGCCGTCTGCTCTATGTGGCCACGACACGAGCACGAGAGAATCTGTATTTGGTCCACACGCCGGTCTTTCGTGGTCCGGTGCTTTACGCGCAACGCTCCAGATTCTTGAGAACTCGCACATTGCGTCGTTGCGAATTCTTGGGATAGCCGAGGATTCGCGTGCATTCTCGATTCGGTTTCCGGCCAATCGGCTAACCAGATTTTCAAGTTTTGGTGGATCAGTAAATAAGGTGTGCTTCGGGTTCTCTGCCCGATGCCGGACTCAGGCAACGACTGCCTGCTGGAGCACCCGATGCACCAAACACTGGTCAATGAAGAACAGACGTCGATTGTATTTCTCCGACGATCTGACGTCGAACGAATTGCCGGCCTTTCACGATCATCTATCTACGCGAAGATGAAAGACGGTCAGTTTCCCAAACCGGTTCACCTATCTTCCCGGATGGTCCGCTGGATCGAATCTGAGGTCCTTGCTTGGGCACGGGAAAAGATCGCCGTAGGTCGGACGATCACCGTCAGCGATCAGAGTGTGGCCTAGCACCCAATCAGTTTTTCTCTTCTTCGCCCCCTTCCTTCGACAAGCAGCGGGGTGTAGGAGATGTAGGAGATCTGTGGATGTCGGAGAACGCTGCGTCTTTTTTTGACCTTGATGACAGGGAAAGAAAAAGGGGCCGGGCACCAACATCACGATTTGTCCTGCATCACCTACATCGCTCGCTCCGAAATTCTAGAATCAGCGAACTACATGAAACCGACAAAAACAACCAACTGCAACATCAAGGCCATGACCCAACACCTCAAGGCCGTTGCCAGCCCATCGACCGACGGCACCCGGTGCGCCGCCATTCAGGTATTCCCCGAACGCGACGGATCGAACGTGAAGTCCCAATCACTGTATCTTGAGGCAACTCGTGAAACCGCGATCGAACTAGCGGCGCTCAACGAACGTGGTGCCGCAATCGCAGTCGTTCCTCAACGAACGGACGGTCAAGGTCGCAGGTCCGAGAACATTACGCGCATTCGCTATCTCGTTGCTGACTGTGATTCCGGTCAGACGCGCGAATCTCTGGCTGTGCTCCCCGTGCAACCCGACATTTTGGTCGAGACGTCCGCAGGTCGATTCCACGCATACTTCCGAGTGAAATGCGAACGATCCAAATTCCGGGAGTTATCGCTGGCGCTCGCGAATGCCCTCAAGTCCGATCCCAATTCGACGGACGCTGCCCACGCATTTCGACTAGCGGGCACCATTAACTGGAAACGCGGTCAGAGAACCAAACTCCGAAAATGCGGGACAGGATCTAATGCAGGAACCGCCGCCGAACTCATCGAGGCACTGGGCGGGCAGATTCCAGCAACTGAGACGCCCGTGACTGCGCGCCCCATTCGAAAACGGGGTCACAAAATAGCCGATCAGAAACCTAGTGCTGATGAAGTACGAGAACTTCTGGCTAGGATTCCAGCCCAAGATCGGACAGTGTGGCTACACATTGGCATGGCCGTGCACTCGTGGGACGACAACGCCGGATTCGAGATCTGGGATCAATGGTCAAGATCGGCCCCCGAGAAATACGACGAGGCTAGACAAAAATCAACTTGGGCCAACTTCGATCTGAACGGCACTCGAACAATCAGGACGATCTACTACTACGCGAATCAATACGGCACGTCAGGTGATGCTTCAGGACGATCCTCGTTTCCGACAAGCGATGCCGACGTTGCGAAATTCGTCGCAGTAAAACTCGGTGAAAATTTGAAGATCGTTGAGAATGAATCGTGCCGAGTCTTCATCGACCATCACTGGAGCAAAGATAAACGAGCGGCAATCCGATCCGTTTTAAGCGAGATTTCCGAACTCGTAGTCTGCGCAGAAGAAACCGGCAACTCGACAGCCGCATCGATCCTCAAACGTATGGCGTCCTATCAGAGCGCGCAGCGGATCCTCACAGGTATGCAGGCGTTTCCGGAACTCGATGCAAAGGCTTCAGACTTTGATACTGATCCGTATCTACTGGGGGTTCCGAATGGGGTCGTGGACCTTCGTACAAAGGAGTTCCGTGCGGGCCGACCGCAAGACATGATCACGTGTACGACCGATGCGAAGTTTGATCCTACCGCGCGATGCCCACAGTTCGCCGCATTTCTACAGAGTGTTGCTCCTGACCGGGTTCTCCGCAGGTTTCTTCGCTCCGTTCTTGGTTATTCGATGACAGGATTGATCAAAGAGCAGAAGGCGTTCTTCATGCTAGGACGTGGAAGCAACGGCAAAGGAACGCTGACGCGGGCGATCGAAAACGTCGTTGGGCCATTTTACTCGGGGCAGATGTCGCCATCGTTCCTGAAGGGCGCGAACAAAGGAAATGCCAATGGGCCGACACCAGCGCTAATGGCGTTACAACGGCCTCGCATACTGTTCTGCACCGAATCCGAGCGACGAGGTGGCATTGATGAACCGTTCTTCAAACAACTGACCGGAGGCGATCAGGTGAGCGGCCGCCACAATTACGGGGAAACAGAATCGTTCCGACCACGCGGAAAACTGCTTCTGAGTACAAACGAAATGCCAGATTGGGATCGAGAGAACGACGCATTGTGGCGTCGTGTCATGGTCATCCCGTTCACGCAAAAATTCTCGGGGGCCTCACGTGACAATGATCTGGATGACAAGCTCGCAACCGAGGCGTCAGGAATTCTTAACTGGCTTATCGCAGGTGCATCTGATTACCTACAAGCCGGTCGCTTACCCAGATGCGCCCAAGTTGAAGCCGCAACATCCGACGCGCGGACGCGTGCCGATTCGGTACGGATGTGGATCGACGCAGAGTGCAAACGTTCCGCGAATGGCAAAATCGCGGCGCAGGACGCGTTCGACGCATACTCGAGATTTACTGGCAGGCATGGTGTCGAACCTGTGACAATCCAGAAATTTAAACTGCGCATGGTAAGCCTCGGGTTCAAGCAAAAGCGTATCAATCGAGGCAACCAATACGTTGGAGTCCGCTTAATCAATTTCTAATATCGATGCACCTGGTCGACGTGAGAACCCACGTCGACCATCATCCGCGAAGTATGATGACGAGATCACGGCCACGGTGGTGCGCTGCGGCATCGATATCTCGAATGTCAAACGCCTTTTACGGGCCAGTTGCAACTAACAATGCCGTCATACAACGGAATCAGCGCCTTAACTTCGTTGTTTCTCAGCTTCCTTATGGCTGTAATCGATTCGCGCACCTCTCCGTCTGCCCATTGAGGCAAAAAAGCGAACGCGTGCAACTGATCTCCGTCAAGTTGGATCACCCGTCGAGCGCTTTTCTCCCCGTTGCAGGCTTCCTCACTGAGCATGTCATTCTCGAATGCAACATGGGCGACGAGTAGCCGCTCTACAGGAGACGAAATCAATACGAACTCTGCGCTGTTCCATATCGTTAGCAAGAACAGTGATACGGTAGAAACCGCTGGCGCGAGGAATCTACGCGGACCGAGAACTTCTATTTTCTTGATGGAAACAGCTATGAAAGCAAGCAGTGATAAACCTTGACATAAAGCGATCAAAATTGCCGTTGGAAACGCCAAGTATCCGACCGCTCGAAGAAACGCGCCAAGCGCAGCCGCTACTGGCAAACGGGACGCGGCCGGACCAAAGAGTAGCGCAAGATCCTCGGCCGTATGAGCATGCGCGACCCACACCAAGATTAGCAATAGCGTCCACCGGATAACGACGCAGAACGGGCACTCCAAAGCTCGAAGTACCTTTCTGTTCCCACAAAGCACGATTGCAAGCCAAGCAAGCGGCATGAGCCCCAACACGGTCAATTGCAACAGTACGTTGAAGACGTCAGTTTCCGAAAGGTAATGCGCCATAACCCACATGCTGAGCAACGCCAGTACCGTCTGCCCAACAACCATTCGAGGTGTCGACAGAAAAATAGCAACGCCTATCGCTATGCGATTGACTTTGCCGGGTAGATGATGACGCTCACTTATGTTTCGGATGATCCTGACTAGGGGATGGAGTACGAAGGCCCACGCCTTCATAAAATGGCACGTCGCAGCAAATACGGCGAACGGGATCGCTAGCGTCAAGAAGGCACCGGTCAAAATTCTTAGGACGATCATGAAATCTCCGATTGAACCAATATCCTCATATCGGTGATCGTCGTCACATCTTGAGTCACCCTCGAAGCAAAGAGTCGCGAAAAATCCGCTTCGTGTTGTCCGTGTAGTGGTCAACCCATCCCGGACACTGCGTTAATTTTTTTCTGCTACCGCGGGAGCCACCCCGTCGTTAAGTTGATGGGGAAGTAGCCAGTTGTATCGTTGCACCGGGTAATGGCCGATGTCCCGATGAGCTTGGGGTGCAGTCATATATCCAGTGTTCGGCACCAGTTCCGTTTTCAAACTCCGGAACAAACGCTCCATTGGCGAGTTGACGCTCCTATGTCAACAGCGTCGTATTGAATCGGCCAAATCCGCCAAGATGAGAAGGTACAACTCCCTGACGATGTAGCGCTTCAGCTGCGATGAATTTTCCTGTCAAGGACCAGCGCCGCAGCATTACGTTTGAACTCGGGGGAAAACGAACGACGTTGTTTGATCATCAGACACCTCTTCATGGCAAGAATTTCCGCCTAAATTGGTGTCCGGATCGATTAGACCACTACACTCTGGGCATTGTGAACCAGTGTCGATCCTGATTTTCGAGTCGTGCACCTACTGGCCGCAAACTCTAGTACGTGTTGACGAGCCCAGCGGAGGACATTGGACTGCACGTAGCAGCGCTTTACATGCATGAGAAACTGTGACCCGGCCATGCAATACGGCGTACGGACGCCGTATCGATTGTACACAACTAAGAGTAGCGTCTAATAGACCAACGGGAGGGGAGATGCACTGCCTATTGATCGGAAATGGATTCAATCGTCTGTCGATGCAACTCAGTTGGCCTCAATTGCTAGCTCAGCTCACTAATGAGCTGGGGCTTGACGGTCAAATCATCCCCAGCGAAAAGAAGCCGCTTTCCTTGTTCTTTGAAGAGCTTTGCGTCAGGCTTCCGGAGTTTAAGAACGTCAGATCAGCCGAGCTCCACGTCAAGAAGCGAATCGCAGAACTGGTGAGCTCGCTCCCCCCGCATGCACAGCTCGGCACGCTGGTAAGTCAGTTCAGCAACATACTTACGACAAACTACGACGTCGCTGTCGAGGTCGCTCTGGCCGATCATCTCTACTCGTATCGACCTACGGTTTCTGAGAGCAGGTATAGCCTATTCCGGAAGAACGAAGTCGGCACCCGGCATGTGTGGCACATCCACGGAGACGCGATGCGTCCCGCCACCATTCTCTTGGGATATGACCAGTATGCGGGCTATCTGCAAAAGATAAGGAACTACGTAACAAAAGGGCTCACGGCAAGTGAAAGAAAGTCCGTACGTCTCAGTGTGCAAGAGAGGCGGATGAAAGAGAATGCGACGTGGGAAGCGGAAATCTTCGTCGTCTCTTGGGTGGACATCTTTCTGAGAGACCACCTGCATATTGTCGGCTTCGGTTTCGACTTTACGGAAATCGATCTCTGGTGGCTTCTTCTCTACAAACGAAGACGAGACACGAGAACCGGGAAGACTTTCTTCTACTGCATTGACGTCGATGGCAGTCTCGAAAGAAGCGAAGCAGCGAAATTCTCCTTGTTCCGATCTTTGGGGGTAGAAATCATTATGGTGCCATCAGAATCCTACGAACGGGGCTACGCATCGATTATCGATTTAGTGAGACAAAATATTGTTTCTTACCCACAGTGGCTGATCACCGAAACACAAACCAACTCGAATCCAAGCGTTATCGAAGTCGATATTGTCCCTCCCAAGACTGTTGAGCGCCGTCCAACCCAGCGGCGCCTATTGTTCCCCAAATAACAGCAATTCATCTTTTGGCACGCGGGCACCATCGGCGGTTCGGCTATTAACTCAGCGCTCGCCGAACATTACCAGGACATTGCGCGGGAAAATTTCTGCGTGTGGTCGCTGGAGCGACGAGATGGGGAACGCTCTGTTCGTGACCTCTATGATTCACTGTCCGCGAAAACGCGACGTCGAAGCTCTGAGCTCGTCGATCAAACAATCGGTAAACCGGCAGCAGCCCAGTTCGTGAAGAGTGGATCAATCTGAACAACCAGTATGCTGGCCCCGAGTGGCAACGTTCAGCCGTTGAACCTATTCCGGACCGGCGACATCATGTGTTTTGCAAGGCCGGAATCATCCGGCTCGACTACTCGGCATGATCGTGAGTTTATTGAGCCTGCCTGTAGATAACCGGACACATCCTCGGCGAGGGACCGCCCCAATAACGTAAGCGTGAATGCCATCAGCGTGCGGCGCTTTCAACGAATATAGCCGCCAAGCACGAGAATGGTAGCAAGCGTTCCGATACACGTGGCACCGGCGACGACCGTGCTTCGCAATTCGAAGTCATAGTGGTCAGTGGCCGTGTTGCCGCCCCTCGGTCCCATGAAATAGCCGGTAGCTCCGACTACCACACTTATCGGGACCAACGCTCCTACAATGGATCGAATAGTCACAATCATGATCAGCCTCCCCCGGTACTGCAATGCAGTTGATTCTCCATCCTGTCAGTATTGCGAGAGGGGGAAATTCGCCGACAATAAATTTCAAACGATCGATTGAAAATTAATCAAACCCGCCAGTGAGTATGCCGACATGTCGGCGAGGCGACGTCAAATAGCCCGCATAACATTCCCGTCGGATCGCCAGCATCAGACTAATCTCTAGAATCCGTAGACGCATGCCGAAGCGACCTCCATAGACCGCTCACGCTACGTTACTTGACGCAGAAACGAGGCGATTTCTTCCTGCACGTTTGGCGGCATACATTCGTTCGTCAGCCTCTTTCAGGACCTCTGTGATAGCCGCTCCATCCTGTGGCCAGGTAGCGACACCGAGTGAAATCGTAATATGGCCGACAGGGTCGATCCGAGTGTTCATCACAACTTGGCGTAGACGCTCTCCGATGGCAGCAGCTGTGGATGTGGACGCATCCGGCAGAAGCAATGTGAACTCCTCGCCGCCCACTCGACATGCGAGATCGATGTCGCGGCTGTATTCGCGCATTAGTGCTGCAAGACGTTGCAGGACCACGTCCCCAATGTCATGTCCAAAGGTGTCGTTCACGCGCTTGAAATGATCGATATCCAACGCTATCGCAGAAAACGTTCGCTCCTCGCGCGACATTTCATCAAGCGCCTCGTCCATTGCGCGTCGATTCAGTAGGCCCGTTAGTGGATCCGTGTGGGATGCGAGCTCAAGACGGGTCACCCTAGCCTTGGTCGTGCTTATGCTTCTCAGAAGGGCTCGTTTGATGTTGCTCGCTTCAAAATACCAAGCGTTGACTCCGGCGATTGCGGTTGCACTTTCGACAATGCCAGTATTTGAAGCGCTCTCGGCAAGTCGCCTAAGCGGCTTCGAAATCAATACCGATAGCCCCCAAATCACTGCCATACCCAAAATGGCGAGAGGCACTGTCTCAATTAGGGTACGGTAGACCATGCTTCCCAGTGGACGGAGCACACTTATAACGGGCTGCTGGCTGGCAACACCCCAGTGGCCGGTAGGGATAGGTGCATAGCCGGCAAGAACGTCTACCCCCAGCGAATCGGTGATTCGATCGCTTCCATCCCCCCCTTCAAGGGATCGGTCAACCGCAGCATTTTCTCCAATCGTTGATCCCACCCTCGATTTCGTAGAGTGATAGAGAAGCGTTCGGCGAGAATCTACTATGTAGACTTGGGAGTCTCCCCAAAACACATGGCTGCTTACGAGCCTCCCTAGAACTCCATCGGATTGTAGATTAATCGCGCCGCCCAGAAATCCGAGGTAGGTCCCACTCCGAGCAAAAATGGGCATTGAGACCACCACCACCGGCTTGCCATCGGCCGATGTATGAACGTCGCTGACAAACGGCTTTTGCTCCCGGAGCGCATCAACTGTGTCTGACGACTCGACTACGTGATCACGAAGTCTTGAAGATATGGGGGTAGCGGCGACAACGTTCCGATTGGGTCCAATAATTGCTACGTTGTCAAACGTGTTGTCCTGCGCCTGGACACGATGCAATTCTTCCGCCAGCGCAATGGGATCGTCCATCCGATCAGACAGGCGGCTCGCCGAATACCCTAGCCGAAGTTGAGTGTCGCGCAGGAATACGTCGATCGACGACGCCACCCTAGCGCTGTACGCCCGATTTGCTTGCAACGAATTCTCTATCAATGCCTGTTTTTGAACTCGATACGCTGAGTACAAACAATTGGCAAGGGTCGCAATACATGCAGTGAGCGTCAGCCCCAGGATGAGGCTGCGAAGATCAGTGCGCGGAATGGTCGACATGGTGGGCTGCCGTCAGCGTTCATCGAAGAAGATCCACTGGGACAAAGCATACCCCCGAATACGAGCGAATTCGTATCGAAAGGATCTTCAAGTGAGCATACCTAACGTCGGGGCGGCGACGCGAAATAGCCCGCATCAGGACCCCGCATTCTGATTGCGGGCTTCTCTCTTAACGTTAGCCTTACAAGTCAGAGGCACCGGGCAATGTTAGACCTTCCTCAAAAAAACAGTGAAGAACGCCGAATAGATGATTTGCATCCGCCAGAGCTCTGGTCCGATAAGTCATGGAAATCATCAGCCTTGGCTCCGTTCCGAAATATCGAAATTCCGAATAGTCCCAGTGAAGCGTTGGTCGTAGCCATTCGGCCAATTCCTTCCCGTGCGGATAAGCCTGCTTCACCCAAGTCTTGAGCAGTTCGTCGACGCACGACACGAACCCTTCGTTCTGCCCCACCTCGACGTCTCGAAATGAGATGTCGACGTATCCATAAATCAGGCCATCAATCTCCCCATGCGCGCAGCCCAGTGTCATCAGCGCTGATGTTGGCGAGTTCATCATCGAGATGAACGCCTTCAAAGCAGGAAAACTCGCTGCCTCGTGGATTTTCTCAATATCAGCCGGGTTGTTTATTAGGTCTAGGCCGCCGTTATTCGTATCGTCATCCCGTCTCTCCGCGCGATACGGGAACACCTTGAATCGATCGTTCAATTCATTCCGTTTCATGTCGGTTCATTGCTTACGTCAAGACGTCACACGATAGCAGAACGAGATTCCCACGGTCCAATCCATTACGTTCCCTACACCCATTATCTTAATTCTGCAGCCGCCCCGCTGGGCGCGCTCGACGGCCTAACCGAAGGTCAGTGACATCAAGCGCCGTGTGGAACTGCCGTGGCGCGGCTACGATGTGCAGACCATCACCCATCTCACTTCGGCGACGAACCGATGCGGGTGTTCTCCATTCCTGCGGGGGCTCTGTGAAGCTGAAGAAAGCACCGCGTACGCACATCCACCAAAAGTATGATGGCCACTGCACCCTGTTGCGGCTACCAGTTGCCCGGGCGCTCGCACACCGATCACTTTGAGCAGTGCGTCCGTGATCTGAAACGTGAGGGAGTTCGCCCAAGACGGCCCCCATCTTTCCGAGTTATCCGAACTCGGCCGATGTAACCGACTGCTCCATCCGGTCGTGCGGCGAGCACCGTCGTAACAAAAAGGGGGGCTTCAAATGGGCCGTGGTCTACATGGAGCGCCACCGATACTAAGGAGGGCGTGATTTACAGGTCGATGTCGTGCACGAGAATTACCACCGCATCGGGAATAGCAGTGCTTCCCGCTGGGTCGTAATCAACGAGTTGATTCGCAACAAGGCGGCGAATTCTCCCTTCAAGGGCAATGCGCTCCCCTATCGGCTCGTCCTCCCAGCGCTGCCGGACTATCGAATCAAGATCGATCACCAACGGAACATTCCGTCGGTCGATATCAGGCACTGTCCATTCAACCTGAACGCGGCCCATGATGTCGCTCACCGAGAACACTGTGTTCGTCGGGAATACGCTGTACAGGATGTTCCCAAGCCACGCGGCATCGTCCATTCGCGCCTCCCGTTGTTTCGAGGAATCCTAGCATGAGACAAAACGAGATCGTCCGGCTCGCGAGAGCCGAGCGCGACAGGCGAAATAGAGATATTCCGGCGAGGTACGACCAGCAGCATCAGCGCGATCGCAAGCAACAGGGACTCCGGGCCGAAGTCGAACGAAACGTAAGGGACAAGCCATGACGACAACCCATGTGGTCACAACGAAAAAGACCCATCAGTTGAGATGGGCCATAAATCCGCGGTGCCCGGGGCAAATTCAGCACCACACGGTCAGGAAAGTCTACGCCGCTAAATTAACCCCAAAAGTGAGGAATACCCGGAACAACCAAACGTTCGGCTAAGAGTAGCACCGCGGCGCGCTGTGGCCGAGGTGAAGGCTGCTCAGCAGCCGACAAGCCGACAGTCAATCGCGAAGCGAACCTCTTCGATGAGGGTCTGCTGAATTGCGTCGAGTTCGTCGGTCTTCGGCAGTTTGAGCTTTCTGGGGCCGAACGGCTCGATGAGCTCGACGCCATCGAAAGCGGTCACTTCGATGGTGATGTCCCACAGGGTCGCACGCTCGCCGATTTGAATCTCGACGGTGCACCCGCGATACACGAAGTTGATGGACGCCATGGATTTAACGGCTTCAGAGAGTGTCCGAATACAAATGATAGTACGACCGAAATTCTGCGGATCATCGTGCAAGCGTCACGGACACGCGCGCCGAAGTCCAATAGCACACCACACAGGGGACATTTTGGACGTCTGCATGTGCGTGCTCGGTTCAGCGAGCTCACCACGCGCTCTAATGAGCAGCCCTGTGCGAAGTGCCTAGTATCACGTCGATCGCCGCCTAGCCCGCTATTTCAGCGACCAGATAGGCCCATTAGCGCGAAAACGGTCCGTTGCGAACCTTGATTGGCGTGCCGAGTGCGATGACACCCGCAGGCACTATTGCACCCTCGACACTAAACCATGCCTCAAACATATCCCCTGCAGCCGGCTCCAACTTAACGCAAATATCGAAGCCGCGATACGCAATCGTTCTTTCCATTCTCGCCTCCGAAGTACGCGATGACACGACGTGCGATTTCGCTCACGCCGCCGTATATGGAGCGGCAACGCTGTGTTCATACTACTCGTCAAGCACCAACACGCCCATTGATCCCGTGCACACCATGGCATGGGACAAATGGGTTTGACACCAGTCAAGACAGAAAGCCCAAGGGGACGGCCGTAGGCCCAAAAATCGAAAGGCGGGGGCATATTGCCCCCCGCACTCTTAAGACTAGATCACGCGATAGCGTCACCCCTTATGGAGTTCCCACGACACACGGTGACGTTTGTATCGATTATTGAAACAACCGAAACGCGAAGATTCTACGGGTCAACGCTCAAGCCTAGCGTATATCGTCCACCATCTTTTCTACCGTTCGCGCCTTTTTCGACACGGCGTGTGTTGCGCTGGCGCTCGGAGGTAAAGCTGGGTCGCTGTCCGAGTTAAAAGCAGGCGGTGTCACAGTCAGTTTCGGCTCGTTTCTCGATTCTGGGAGTTCGCGGGTAAACGTACACCGCCGTTAAGTTATCACCGCGTAGCGCGAATCAATACCATTGCACCGACAGCCATCAAGAAGGCCGCCAACGCAAAGCTTGCAGCCGGCGATATTACCGTCCACAACCAGCCGACCATTGCACTAGACACAAACTTCGTCGCACCGTTTACGATGCCAAGGGCTCCATAGTTGATTACAAGAGTATCGCGCGGCACCATTTCCGCAGTCACGGTAGACTCCATCGCTTCTTGTACTGCGGTATACAGTCCGGCGACGGTGAACAGGATGGTCAACAGAGCAAGATCATGCAATCTCATTAAGAACGCTCCTGCAAGAAATGCCCCAAGCACTGCACCAAGTCCATAACCGCCAACGAGCACTCGAACGTGGCCTGTACGATCCGCCAGAATCCCAATCGGATAGGACGCGATTACTTGGACCACGTTGCGCCATACGTACAGCATGCCGGCCATCTGTGCCGCATGAACAATCCCTAACGATGGCGAAAGTAACGTGGTCGCGGCGAGAATGAGCAAACTGTGAGAGAAATCTCCAAGACCAAATATGCCGACGGCCCAACGATAACGCTTGAACTTCAGGGGAAGGCTTCGCATTGAACTGACGAACCGCAACCTCGGGTTTGCGCTTTGCTCGGGATCCTTGACCAACAACAAGAAAGCCACGACCGCCAGCACACCGGGAATCGTAGATACCCACAAGACGAGCCGAAATGGGCTGGCCATATTTGCCCAACTCATTCCTTGAGCCCAGCCTAGGAGTGCCACGCCGAGCAATGGGCCTGCGATGGCGCCCACGCTATCGGCGGCGCGGTAAAACCCGAATGCTCGCCCGCGCGTTTTCGCAGATACGGCTTGAATGACAATTGCATCGCGCAAAGGCCCCCGCAGCCCCTTCCCAAACCAGGAAATCAACCGCCCGGCTAGCAAAAGCGGCCATCCGGCAGCTAGGGCAATGAGCACCTGCCCTAGAGGCGTCAGACCGTAACCGATAAGCACCAGCGACTTGCGCGCACCGATACGATCAGCAATATATCCGGATGCCATTTTGGTGAATGCCGCGACCGCGTCAGCTACCCCCTCAATGACGCCAAGCATAAACGCCGGAACACCGAGCACCGCGAGAAAGCCAGGCAAAATGACCGTAGTCGTCTCGTAGCAAAAGTCACCGAGTGCGCTGGTCACACCGGCACCGACGATGGTCCGGTTCATCCATGGCTCTGCATGCCCGGGGGCAATATCGTCGCCGTCGCCATGCGGGTGCTCCAGCAACCCTCGCGATTCTGCAGGAACGTTGGGAACGACGCGAGATGACAACGGCGCCAAATACGGTGTGTGTGAAGGGGGGCTTTTCATCAAACCACCTCGAACGTGGTCAGTACAGGATAGTGATCAGACGCCCTATCCGTTAATTCACTTCGAATCACCTGGTAGCCCGTGGCAAAGACCGCCATAGACTTCGACGCCAACACGTAATCGCAACGCATGGTGGGAAACTCCGCTTGCCGATAGGCCAATGTCGGAACCGTGGGCTCCCCATTTTCGCCAAGTACATGACCGATATCGACCCACCCTGCCGACTCCAGCCTGTTCAACACGGCATGATCGACTCGGGTCCAATCAGCCGATGCGTATCGCGCCTGATGGTGAGGCTCCAATCTCGCCCAATCTGTAGGCAACGCGTCATGCGGCGATGCGGAGTTGAAGTCACCAGCGACCAAGGCGAGTTGGTCTGCCCGCGCCTGAATAGCCAAAACCGCCGCCTCCCGAAGTCGAGTTTCCGGACCATTGGGACACAGATGCACCCCTACCAAAGTGAGATGCCTGTCGACTCCGGGAATAGCGACTCTCAACACAGCGCAAGTGTGATGAAAATTCGCCGAATCAACGTCAAAGCTAATCGGTGCGAGGGGCGACCGTAGAAAAATCGCGACGTTCTGACCTGTACGCGGAGCCGAAGACAAAAAGCCCCGCATGCCAATGAGCTTTTCCATCGCAAACAACCCCGCTGCTCCATTGGCGCCGAAGCCTCTGGCTTCCTGCATGAAATACACGTCCGGCTTGAGTAGATTGATCGTCTCAATCTGGTCTACGAAGCGTTGGTCCTTTTGTCCGTCACGCCCGGCAAACAGCGTGTTATACGTGAGCACCCTTAGAGAGAACATCGCGAATCTCCTGTTTTTATCCTTGCGTGGGCAGGCTATAGATGATTTTCGTCGTGTGCATCAAATACACGTTGCGCGTAAACGTCCAGGAGCGCCTCACATGTCTCAAGGCCCGCCTTGGCTTCCGCAGCAAGGCTCGCACCATAGAAATCCAATTTGATGATCTTCTCCAGCCACGTCTGCAGCTTCTTCACGTCGACGTCGTTTTCTTCCAGCTCCGCGTAAGTGAAATGGCCCGCCGCTGTTTCCTTTGCGATCTCTTCCTCGAAATCCTTGCATTTAGCGAGGAACTCGACGTATTCCTCGTCGCGGTCTGCCTTGAAGCGCGCAACGACCTTGTCTTCCTGCAGGCGATCAAGCGCGACAGTTTCCAGAAGTACCGACTCACCCTGCATTTCGTCGATCTCGTTCTCCAGGATCTTCAGCCGCCGGTTGTGGTCGTCGTTTTTGGGCAACAAACACACACCACTCTGCAGATACACAGCACCCATCCCTTTGAGTTTTCTCCAGAGAGCGACCCGTTTCCGGGCGGGCTCCGCTGGCACCTTGTATGTAAGCAGCAACCAATTCTGCATATCTCGTATCCACCAAAATGTAGCAACCGTTACTTTTTATGATAATTTTCTGAACATTTTCAGTCAAATCACTATTTGTTATTTCTAAATATGCGGTGAACTATCGTCGCCGAAGCTCAACCGGCGACCTAGCGTCAGGGCCGCTGCGTTCACAATGACTCGAAGCGGCGTTATGCTGGGCAAAATGCGCATCTTTTTGGCATACCCTCACACCATCCACCAGTTTCAACTGCGGCAGTCAAGGAGGACTCAAATGACACGAATTCTCTTGGTCCGGCATGGACATGTTGACGGTATCGAGCCAGTGCGATTTCGAGGCCGCGCCGACACACAGCTCACTCCCATCGGGAGAGCGCAGGCGTCTAGGCTTGCTACCAGGCTGCAAAGACACTCGCCTCCCGCATTCGTCTACACCAGCCCCATGTCTCGCTGTGTCGACACTGGGGAGTACATCGCAAACGCGTGCGGCGCAGCACGTGCAACGCTGGAATATTTGAATGACCTAGACTACGGTGATTGGCAATGGCTGATGCATGCGGAGGTCAAACAAAAATGGCCTGAAGAATTCGAGGCGTGGCGAACTAGACCGCACCTCACGCGTTTCCCCGGCGGAGATTCGCTTCAGGATCTGGTGTGCCGCACCGCCGATGCATTGCGATACGTTCTGGCCAAGCACACCGACGAGCAGCGACCCGTGGTTCTGGTCGGACATGACAGTGTCAACCGGGCGCTATTGAGCCAGCTGCTTGACCAGCCTCTGTCGGCCTATTGGCGCATCAAGCAGTCTCCCTGCGCCATCAATGAATTTGACGTCGGGCCGGCGGGTATCCAAATCCTTCGAGTGAACGATACCGCTCACCTTGAGGAGGTCTAAGGAGGCAAAACATGCGCATCCGTTGGTGCTAGAATCGTAATCACACAGGAGATGGCATTCCTCCTTCAACCGTCGCGCTCGCGACTGATGATGCCTACGTACCCCGAGACATGCGGGATGTAGGCTTATGAATTTCCCCCCAACGTTTCGGACCGAATAGCTCTTGGCTATCGCACGTTCCTCGCGTGCTCACGGCCGACTAACGCATTGGGAGAATTTCCACATGGCCAAAGGCAGCCAATTAACGGTCTACTTCACAAAAAACCAGAAAAAGGGGGGACAAGATGCCGATACATGGATCGCATCTCTGATTGAACAGTCGGGCATCCATGGTCAGACAACGGTGCAAGCATCGACTGGGGTGGGAGCAGATGGCAGGCTGCACGCAGCTCGGTTCTTTGAGTTAGCCGATGAGCCGGTTGCCATCACCGTTGTTGCGGAGGAAGAGAAGATCGACGCCCTGATCGCGGCCCTTTCAGCCGGTGGAGTCAAACTTTTTTACACTCGAATTCCCATCGAGTATGGGTACCTCGGAGGGGATTAGTCCAACACGGCTCGTGAATACGGGGATGGCATTCCCCTAACAACCTCCGCCATCGGATGATGATGCCTGCGCGACTGCAATGGCCACCGGCCAAGGTGCAGAGTGTTCGCTGATGCGGAGCATAACGAAATGACAACCTCCCAGCACGCCGTGTCGTCCGAGATTACAGGCAAGCTCTACGGGCTTCTTGAGAAATTTGACAAACTGCGCGGAATTCTCGATACGTCACCGGCGGACTTTCGCATTTCTCAACATTGTGACGAAGAGCCGGCGCTGGTTAGGGACACAGCCCTTGACGCCGTTCACCGAGTCCGCCTCGCGATATTCGATCTGATAAGTACGGCGGGCGCTGTCACCTATCTCGACTCAAGGGACACGCTTCAAACCATGCGCGCTTGCCTCGACGAAATCTCCGCCTCGATTTCACAGCTCGACGCGTATCTTCGGCAAACGCTAACACCCGATTTCCCGGACAGCTCGCGGCATATCAGGATGTTCATTGAGCGCGTTGAAGAAGCAGCCGAAATTGTGCGCTGTTCGGTGGACGCCGCATACACACATGATGGCGCCTCTACCTCGGCAGATTCGAATTCCCATAACGAGATTCAACTCGATTGGCTTCTGCAGACCTGCTCCCAGTTCGGATTGAGCTCATTGCAAGAACGCGCCGAAGTGTTGGTGAAGCAACGCACCACCGACTCCCTGCACCTTCTATTCGTTGGACAGGTCAACTCCGGGAAAACATCTCTGATTAACCTCGTTGCTCCAACTGCCAACTTACCGACAGGGCCCGTGCCAACCACTGTGGCAACTACGTTGATCGAGTCCGCCAAACGCACCGGCATCCATATCCTGTTTTCCAATGGAAGCCGCACTGAGGTATCTGCGACACAACTGGACGAATACCTGAACGCCCAATGGAACAGGAACAATGCGAGACACGTATCTCTGGTGAAAGTGGATTTGCCCGCAACGAATATCGGAGATGGTCTGGTGATCATAGACTCGCCTGGTATTGATAGCGTAGAAACCAGCGGCTGGTGGTGGCGATCCTCGCAGTACTTCGACTTAGCAGTTCTCATCGTGGATGCGCAGGGTCTCTGCAATCTGGACTTGCGAATTGCGAGCCGTGCACTGGATCTGGGCGGCGAACTCGCAGTATTTATCAATAAGGCAGATCAACTGTCGTTGCGTGAACAGTGGCAAGTCCTCGAACACGCCGACAAAGTCATGAAGCGCTCGTTCGGCAAGCATATCCCGATATACCTTTCAAGCGCGAAAGAGGATCATCAGGCATTGAACGCTCCGTGGCTGGAAGGTCTATGCAAGGAAAGCATCGCGAGGCGCGCACAACTCAGAGAAGGCGTGAGGACTAGGCGGATCGGCAAGCTGCAGCGAGACACAGTAAGTACACTAAGCGCAAAGATCCATGCCCTCGAGTCGAAATCGTCCCCCCAAGACCTGGAGAATCGCTCGACCCGGTGCCATCAGGCACTTTGTCGCGCGGAGCATTGCCTGGAAAACCCACCTACCGTCAGCATGATTGAGACGAGGTACGCGGCGACCATATCTGAAGCTGTCTCGGAAGCGTGTGAGAATATCGTCGAGCTCATACGACAGAGTCCCGACGACCTGGTAGATCCGGCACCACTGATCCTGTCATCGCTTCGAAGTCGTGTGAGTTCCGACGCGGAATCCTTGATTCAACAACTCAGGCAGAGAGAGGCCGCGTTCCGCGAATTCGTAACACACGCCAGGCAAGCGATATCCGATTCTCGCACCGACTTCGATGGACACTACCCACGTCTTCCTGTACTTCCTGAAATAGACTTCGGACCTCTCACAGCCGGCAGATTCTTCGACGAACTGAGACGTCAGTCGCACTGGCGGACATTGCATTCACGTGCCATGCGTGCATTGGCGAATCTGCGTGTATTTGAAACTCTGGAGGTTTGGGCGTGCGGGATCGATGGGTTGCTGAACGAAACAGCCCAGGGGTGGGCTCATGCGAGGCGCACCTGGTTGGACAGCGAGCGAAGCCGTCTGACCGACCCGCGCAACTCCGTTGCAATGCGGCTCTCAGCGATGCAGGAGGCGCTAACCCAGTTGACGAGCAATTGCGTGAGTGGCACTGCGAATGGCCCTGAAAATACTGCCGGTGCTATCGGCAACAACATTTAGTCACTAGTCGCGGCAACTGAGGACACGGAGAGCCAGTTGGGGACCATCGTATTAGTGCGTCACGGAGAATCACTCTGGAATCGTGAACAGCGCTTCACAGGGTGGACCGACATCGAATTGACACCGCTCGGGGTGAAGCAAGCGAAACACGCAGGCAAAGCGATTGTGGATGCAGGACTAGGATTCGATGCTGTTGTCACTTCCAGCCTTCGGCGAGCCTCTGACTCACAGGAACATATCCTCGCTATGATGCCGACGGCTGAACGGCTTCGTTGCATCGTCGATTGGCGATTGAACGAGCGTCACTACGGTGGCTTGACCGGAATGGGTCGCGCGGAAGCCGAGATAATCTACGGTACCGCCACAGTACACCGTTGGCGCCGAGACTACACGTCCCGCCCCCCGCCGATGAATGCTGCGCAGGCGCGGAGGCTGGTCGGCAAGCTATCGGCATCTTCGAGGAATGAAGTTCCGTTCATCCCGCGCACGGAATCGCTACAGGACACGTTCCATAGGGTAGCGCCATGCTGGCGAGACACGATTACCCCGTTGCTGCGAGTCGGAGGTTGCGTGCTTGTCTCCGCGCATGGGAACAGTCTTCGCATGCTTATCGCGGCTATCCACGGCACGGATCCTGCTGCATTTTGCTCGATGGATGTCCCCAATGCGACGCCCTTGGTCTACCGCCTCGATTCGAAACTACGTATCAGGAACGTTCTTGAATTACCGACAGGCGCTGACGGCCGAACGTCGCTGATTCTGTAGTCTTGCATGCGTCGCAACCACCGAAATGCCAAGTCACTCGGCTCTCGTCCCTTCGGTAACCGGCAACCCCGCCGGAGTCGGTTCATCATCGCGATCCAGGGCCTCGCCAAAAATCTGGCGGTAGAGGTCGTCGCCGAAGCTCGTCTCAAGTGGCGCGCCCTCGATAAGCCGGAAACTCCGCGTTCCATCCTCGTTGCGAGGTGCACGAAGGAACAACGTCTTGCCAGACTCCGATGCGATGACAGATCGGGCCAAATGGTAAAAATGGGTAACGAACAGCACCCGAATCCCTTTATCCAACATGGCCCGAATGACATCGTGAGCGATTGCCGATCCTTCTCTTTCATTGGTGGCGGCAAACGATTCGTTGCATAGCAGCATGGAGTTCGGAACGATCTTCTTCGCTATTCGACTCATTCTCGACACTTCCTCGTCGAACTTCCCACTGTCAAGCCCAGCATCCTCCTCACGTTTGTAGTGCGTGAACAGGCCTTGGAAGACCTCGCTCTCGTATTGGTCAGCTCCGACCAGCATCCCCGCCTGGAACATGAGCTGCGAGATTCCCACACTCCGCAGAAAGCTCGATTTTCCGCCTTGATTCGCCCCTGTGATCATGACTAGCGACCTGCCCGTTGCATTGACGCGATTTCCTACGATTGCCTTCCCCATCTGGAGCGCGAGACACACGTCGTACATCTCGTCGAAGCGTAGTCCCCGCGAGCCGGCTGGCGCAACACTAGGAACGCAGAGTCTCGCGCCAATCGAACCAAGTTGGCGCTGCAGATTCAACTGGGCCCGATAGAACGCTAGCTCAGTACGCAAAAGCACGAAGAATCCAAGAATGTGCTCCATGGACTGAGCCAGCGCGTTGGCAACGGAATTGATCCCCCGGCCTTGAATGTCATTGAGGGCTTGCGCACCGGCATCATCCCGCTCAGGGATTTCGAACGTGAATGCAGATTTGCGCCGCAGGATAAGCCTACGCCACCAAGGCCGCACGTCCTCATTGGGTAGCCGAACCACGTAATCGATGCCCCGCCCGTCCTTCCCCAGCGAGGCGCTCAACAACACCCCTTGCCGGAAGCGCAGAATTGACAGATGACGCTCAACTTCGCCGAGGTACTCCTCGGAGAGTTCTTCCTTGAGCATTGCGAAAAGGCGTCGAAAACCATCAGAGGAAAATGAATGCTCGTTCTTCTCTGCGATTTGCCTAAGCTCCCTGAGCTTCCTGACGAATATCTCCATGACTTCACGTGAACCGTGCAGCACTGCACTTGGGTACGTGGAGAGAATTCCAAAGTACGACTTCCCCTTCTCCTCTATCGCGCTCAACGCCAACAGATAGACAGCATCGATGACTTCCGTATTCTCCTGGCAGTCGCGAAGGACCGCATGTCGATAGCGAATGGTCTGCCCATCATTGGTCAGCGCACCAAACGTCGCTCGCTTAGCGACCTCGTACAGGAACTCATCATCTGCCGCCATGGCATCCCAGAGCGTTGGCAGCGCAAGATCTTTGGCTAGTTCGTCCCGATCCCATGCGCCTTCGGCCGGTGGCGAGAAGTCGCAGTCCGGGTGCATCAGGAACACGTTCATGACGGCACTCTCCTCATCAACCAGTCATAGGTGATTTCGTACTTCTCGGCAATGGCATGAGCATACGCAAGGCCATCTGCGACCTGCCGCTCAACTCGGAACGTTCGCACGGCCGGGTTCTTCGGGTCGATCATGCTGACCATGCTGACCGTCTTTTCATTGATCGTGGAGAGCTCGTCGATGAACGTGACGCAAACGCAGTAGGCATCTAGGGCTGAGAGCTTCTCAACCAGACGGGCTCCAAGCTTCATCGCATCCTTCAACGACGTCGACGAGAAAATCTCGTTCATGATGATGACGCTTCTAGAGGTCGCCTGCTCCAGGATCAAATGCATGCGAAACAAGTCGTCGTCCAGTTTTCCTCTAAGCGTCGTGATGTCCTCTGACCTCTCAAAATGGGTGAATATTTGATCGAAAAGATAGAGTTTGGCTGCGCGCGCCGGCACAGGGAGGCCCAATGCAGCCAAGTAATGCAGTTGACCAAACATCCGCGCGAAAGTCGTTTTCCCACCTTGATTTGGCCCCGACACGACGACGATCCGCTCCGGGCCATCAAGCCGAAAATCGTTCAACACCACGGATGAATGGTTTTGCACCAGTTTTTCGGCAAGCGCAATGTCAAATATATCCGTACCCGCGATTTCCCCTTTCTCAGCAGTAACCTCGGGGTAACAAAACGGCAACCCAACTTCTCGAAAGCGAGCGATGTAGTTAAAGTAGCCGAGATAGAAGGCCACCTCGTTGTCAAATTTGACTAAGCCACCGTCCCTAAACGATGGCCGCAGCGCGAAAGCGTCAAGCTGGGAGAACGTATCCGGATATCGTCGGGCCACCAGGTCGACAATCCACGATTCAACATGATTCATGCTGTCCGAGTTTCGATAGGCCACTCGGTAGTCACGAACAGTGTTCTTGCGAAACTTGGCGAATGTAGCGTGGATGGTTTCGCTGTAATCTTGCTCTTCGCCGAATGGGTAGACCGTCACTTCGCCGCCATCGATCCATACGCAATACCGAACATTAGTGAGCATCTCGATAAGCCCAAGGATCTCGTTTTTGAGTGCAACATACTGTGGACCATGGGCGTATTCGGTCACGTACTCGCGCATACGCCGAAGGCCGGCTGATCTCAGGTCGAGATCATTGAACGCCTCCGTCACCCGATCTACTGCAGCGCAATATTGACGGGCCGCGTCGAGAAACCAGAACTTCTTCTCGTACCCAAAATAGGCCTTGAGCGACCGCTCCTCGCTTTTTCTCGAGTGACGCATGAGCTCCGCAAATTCCTTGACCGCCGTACTGACTGCCAGTTGCTCTAGCTCCGCTGCGACCTCCTGCCGATATGCGATATCGGTCAAACGTTCAAGCGGCGTGTTGAGAATAGGATCCAGATCAAACTCAGCCTGGTTCGTATTGACATGTAGCATCACCGACCCGAGGTGGAGGTCGACAAACGTCTCAGGAGCCGTGGACCTAAGCGCTGCAGGCTCTGGCCCTTCATATAGGAGACTGGGTGAGAGCGCCACGTGCTGGCCGCTGTCTCGAGCCGATGTGGCCACCAACTCATCTGAGGAGGGACCCACGTAATGCGCACTCTCAAGCGCGTCCCGGATTTCCCGGGACATCGGTGCGGTCGCAGATCTGTTTGTGGAATGTGCCATGTTGCCTTCCATTTCGCTGAACGCGTTCATGGCAACAGGGCATAAAAAAGCCTACGCACCCGTCACCGGGAAAACGTAGGCATCATTAGCCGAAGCTTCGGCGCTTGAGGGAGAATGCCATCTCCACGAGGCCAGTCTAGCACGCGATGGTTCTTTGGGCAAAATCTGACAACGCGCTACTTCCTACGCGCTGCGATATACTCGACCACGGAGATGGCATTCTCCCGTAACCGCCCGCCGGGCTGATGATGCCTACAGGTCGCACCGTGAGGTGCGAATTTGTAGCATTGCCGACGGGAGTCGTTCGTGAGCACGCCACAACCGAACATCGATAGCCGCCCTCCTTCCACATCGCGTCTCTTGCCTGCCGCGCGGGAAGACGCCCCGCCGAACAAGGCAAAGCCGCTCAAGTCGCACAGCATTTCGCCAAGGTTCTGCGCCTGCCAAGTTTGTGCGGACGTTCAGACGGCTCAATTGAAGTATGTGCCGCGAACACTTCTGGGAAAGAACCGAGGCGACTCTGTCAGCGAAGCCCTGATACGCACGCTCGGTTTTTGCCAACAGCACACTTCCGACCTGTCCATCGAGCTCGCGGGGAGTACTGTTTTCCGAACGCGCGCGACTACGGCGATCGACTGGTTCGAGCAGATCTTCGCTGCACTGCCACAGACCACCGACAAAGTCCGAGCAATGGTTTTCGGCGCAAGACACAGATGCCCCGCCTGCTCGTATCGAAATCAGCGAGAAGGACAAAGCCTGTCGAGATTCTTCAGATCCTTACCGGAAGATCGAAAGGCATCTGATCGGTTGGTCGCAACACAACTGTGCCTCCAACACCTGCGAGCCGCCTTAACATCTGCATCGGTAGAACCCGTGGCGCAGGCGCTTCGCATCGCACGGTCGCGAATCAGATCGCTGGACGAGAGATATGGCGCCTGGAGCTTGAGCGGCCAGCCGCTCACACGCGTACCCAGCCTTTTTTCCCTGGAGCACACCTCGCTTCTGGAGGAACTGGTTCGAGCTGACCTCAGAGACGTCCCAACTGGAAGTCGCAATCCCGCACCTCACTATCCGCTTGACGCGATTTCGAGCACAACTACCGGCTGTGTAGTTTGCGACGCAGTCATTTCGGCACACAAGTTGTGGCACAAGCGTCTCGTCCACGCCGTCGAGCAGCAACAGCCACTGTGGCTTGTGAGCCCGACGTGTGCAAGACACGTCGCGGAGGTCCTGATGTCTCCCGGTGAGGATTGTCAGTACGCGGCGTGGAGCAGCCACAAAAACATGCTCGTGAAAAGCATCAAGCAAAGACTACACAAAACACCACAATCTGCGAGACGTCTTCGCCGTAGCGCGAGCTGGAATCTCCCTCCCATCAATGAGGTACTAGATAACGAGCGGGCGCTGGAAGCAATAGACGAGGAGGACATCGAATTGGACTCCGCCCCATCCCCGGATGCCGGATGTCCTGCCTGCGATGTCGAAGCCATCGCTCAAATGAAGATGCTTCTCCGAACCTCGCGTCAACTCCACCAAGGCGTATCTCCGGGCGAGGTTTGCCTGAAGCACTTTGCAGAGATTTTCATCCTCGAGCCCGACCACGTTGCGCGTAGGAATCTTGTCGCATCACAAGTGCGCAGACTACGTCGGTTGGTCGAGCGCGACCCAGTTGGTGCATTCGGAACGTTCTCATAATACGAAAAGTCGTCGATTCATCCGGTTTGAAGCACTTCATCTCAGCGAGGCAAAAGTGGAAAGCTCACTTGCACAGCAGGCAGATCGGCAAAACCCAACAAAGTCCAGAGCCGCGCTGAAATTCGTCATCCTGATCGGCGTTCTCAGCTTCTTCGCCGATTTTACCTACGAGGGTTCGCGCAGCATTCTAGGGCCGTTTTTGGCGAGCCTTGGCGCGACCGCGACTGTAGTTGGAATCGTCACAGGATTCGGCGAGCTTCTCGGATACGGACTGCGTGTCGTCTCCGGTCGTTGGGCAGATATGTCCGGGAAACCGTGGCCCATTACGATCGTGGGCTACACGGTACAGATGTCTGCCGTGCCGGCACTCGCGCTCGTTCACTCATGGCGCTGGGCCGCTGTCCTGATCGTGTTGGAGAGAGTCGGTAAGGCGATACGCAACCCTCCCAGAGACGTAATGCTCTCATACGCGGCGAACGACATTGGCGGATACGGCTGGGCCTTCGGCATTCATGAAGCACTCGATCAATTTGGCGCGATGGTCGGGCCGCTGCTGGTAGCGTTGATACTTGCATTGAAGGGTTCCTATCAAATCGCCTTTGCCGTTCTTCTTGCGCCGGCAATGGTCAACATCGCTCTCGTATTGGTTGCACGTTCCCTTTATCCGGTGCCACTTGCCATGCAACCGCCTCCCGACGACGAGAGCCGGAAAGTGTTGCCTCGGGAATACTGGGTATATCTGGGCGGGGCATCTTTGGTCGCAGCGGGATTTGCCGACTATCCATTGATCGCATATCACCTCTCGACCAGTTCGCACGTCTCCAGCGACGTAATAGCGGCCCTCTACGCGTCAGCAATGGCGGTAAGTGGCGCAGGGGCCCTGGTTTTCGGACGCCTTTTCGACAGATACGGATTTAGGATCATTGTGTCGCTGACGCTACTCAGCACGATGTTTGCTCCCCTGCTCTTTCTGGGGAGCAACTACGTCTGGTGGGTGGGTGGTCTGGTGTGGGGAATAGGAATGGGCTTCCACGAGTCGATCATTCCAGCTGCGGTGTCCCCAATGGCACCGCCTTCCGGTCGCGCATCTGCATTTGGGATTTTCACCGCCGGTTACGGAATCGCTTGGTTTGCAGGGAGTGCCGTGATTGGGCTTCTCTACGACGCATCAAAGACTTACGCAGTCGTCTTTTGCGTTGGCTCGCAATTGCTGGCGCTGCCGTTCTTTCTCCGGGTGGGAGCAATCCGCAGTCGCCAGGGCGATAGCCATGTATGAACTCTGCCGGTGACTTGATGATGGCGGGAAATACGATTGTCAACCTCCGGTGAGTCAGTCGGTCAATACGATTGACACCTTTGGCCACCGTTCCAGATATCGCTTCTGCTCGAGTCTGGCCTTGTATGCGGCGACGCTAACGCGCGCAGGGTTTCGGCGAATCACCATGCCAAACAAGTCGTCGAGTCCATGTGGTGCAATCACGTCTATCGTGTCGTCGCATCTCAGTGTCAGTCCAACACAAGTCGAGAACTCCGGCCACGATGAGATTGCATCTTCCAAAGAAGTCAGTGGAGAGACAGGGTAACCAAAGGCCGTCTCATACCAGGTATGAACGGCAGCCTGGTTCGTTACTTCCCATGGTATGAAAGGATATGACTGACTCAGACGGCACTGCATCGCCACATCGTCTGCCCCCGAGAGGTCAGACGGATCGAAATGTACAAGATCAACATCCGGTAACTCCGACATAGTGTCAAACCCGTGCAATGCGTCCCAAACAAGGTTCCGGACTGCCCCTGCGCCGATGCACCAAGATGGCAAGTTCAGCTCTCGAGCCGCCACCAGGACTGGCCAAAACCACTCTGATTCGCGCGCCATCTTCGAAAGAAGTGCATCCAGACTCATGGTCAACAGGTCGTTAGGTATCGTTGTTTGCCGCGGATTATCGACGGTTCCGGCCCTAGAGTCGACCCGCTCCGATTGAGTATCGAACTCCGGCCCTGCCGAATGCACATCAAGGGTAGTGGGAAGGTCATCCGTTGGTGACGCATTGCGCTCCTCCGAATTGATGGTCTAGAATAGCTCGCGACGGAGATGGCATTCCTCCGAAACCGCCAGTGTACCGGCTGATGATGCCTACGAATCCCTGGGATGGGAGATCGTAGGCCGTCATTTGGCAGCATCCCAGGTTTGTTATCAACAAACGTGGAATATATGCGCCTCTCTCCCACCATCCGGCGTACCGTGTTTCGCCCGGCTCTCGCTACATCCGCTCTTGGTCGCAAGGTCGCGGCCACGGACGCATCTCTCAACACATCTTCAACTGCACTAGACCATCTCGTACCCGCTCCCTACCAGCCACTGAAGTCCATTGGTTTGGCCCTGACGCCTGAACGGGTTGCATCGTCGGGAGAGCGTGTATGACATCGACGACGCTCACGAAACAGACATCCGCTGCTAGCGCGCACGCTTCAGCAGATCAGTTCCTTGAGGAGCTCCTACTTACTGCCGATATACAGATCAACGGTACTCGTCCGTGGGATATCAAACTGCTCGACAAAGACGTGCCCAGAGAGGTCATTTCCGGAGGGTCACTCGCACTCGGTGAAGCATTTATGGATGGCCGGTGGGAATGTGAAGCGCTCGATGAATTCTTCACCAAAGTACTCCGAGCACGACTAGATGAGCAAGTGCGCCCGAGCAAGATACTCTATGTCATGTTGCGCGAGAAGCTCTTGAATCGACAATCGGTGCGTCGGGCGTGGGAGGTGGGGCGTCGCCACTATGATCTTGGCAATGATTTCTATAGTGCGATGTTGGATCGGCGAATGACTTACACGTGCGGGTATTGGTCGGCAGGCGCCCAATCGTTGAATAGCGCCCAAGAAGACAAGCTGGACCTCATATGCAGAAAACTGCAATTGAAGCCTGGTATGCGCTTACTGGACATCGGTTGCGGCTGGGGGAGCCTGATGGCCTTCGCAGCGGAGTACTACGGTGTTACTTGCGTAGGCGTCACTATCTCTGCGGAGCAGGCCGAATGGGCAAAGTCGCGCTATGCAGGACTACCCCTTGAGTTCCGATTGCAGGACTATCGGAGCCTGGACGAAAAGTTCGACCGCATCGCGAGCGTCGGTATGTTCGAACACGTTGGGGCAAAGAACTATCGGACCTATATGCGAGTCGCATCTCGCTGCCTGACCGAAAGCGGACTATTTCTTCTCCACACCATTGGCAAGAACCGCGCCCATACCCGTCCTGATCCCTGGATAGATCGATACATCTTCCCAAACGGGGAACTCCCAGCTTTGGATCAGATCGCGAGCGCAGCGAGTGGCTTATTCATAACCGAAGATGTGCACAATTTCGGCGCAGATTACGACCGGACACTAATGGCTTGGTACGCAAATTTCGAGCGTGAGTGGCCGCGATTCGAAGAGCAGATGGGTGAACGCTTTCATCGCATGTGGAAGTATTACTTGTTGTCGTGTGCCGGTTTGTTTAGAGCTCGCGAGGCGCAGCTTTGGCAATGGGTGTTCTCTAAACGAGGTGTAGCTGGCGGATACCACCGGCCTCACGGGGCTTGACGACAGCGGCGCAGATGATGGCTCACCTGCGCTGCGTCAATACCTCTTATCCCTCATCGAGGGAACCCAATTTTCCGCCTTATCGACAAGTGCGGAGCAACAGTCAATGTCCATGACAAACGGCCTCGAAAGAAGGTGGTTCCAAATAAGAGTACTAGGCTGGCCGCACGGGGTGACCATCATCGGATTGGGCGTGATTTTTGCCGAGCTGCGCACAGTTCCCAGTTATTTTGACATGTGGCTATTGTTCTTAACGATTGCGGCACTGGCACTATGCTCCGTGCACTATGCGCAGCGCTTGGCTTCAAGGTTTGGTCCAATATTAGGCACGCTCATACTTGCGTTAGCTGTCACCGTTATCGAGGCCGGCTTCATCATCTCAGTCATGGCCGCAGATACGCGGGCGACCCAGACGCTCGCCCGTGACACTGTATTCTCCTCGTTGATGCTCTGTTGCAACGGAATGATCGGTCTTTCGCTCTTAGTGAGTACGCGCCGCGAGCAGATCGTGAAGTTCGATGCGTTCATCGCGGGGGCAGCGTTTGCAACCGTAGCTACGGTCGCGACCCTTTCAATGGTATTGCCCACGTTTACAAGCAGTACGTCCGGCCCACAGTTCAACTCGGCACAACTAACATTTGCTTCATGTGCCTCGGTAGCGCTTTATGTTCTACATGCGGTCAAGTCAACCGGATGGCTACACGAATATGTCAATGCAGAGCGCCGTGCGGCATCTAATTCCGTACCGGTTCAACTCGCGAAGCGCCCAAGTGCCATGTCTTCCGTGCTGATG
The DNA here is from genome assembly GCF_000681415.1 of Pandoraea sp. E26. Classification (NCBI taxonomy): domain Bacteria; kingdom Pseudomonadati; phylum Pseudomonadota; class Betaproteobacteria; order Burkholderiales; family Burkholderiaceae; genus Pandoraea; species Pandoraea sp. E26. Next base: position 72,991 of record NZ_AYXJ01000029.1, on the reverse strand, counting down.
CTGCTCGCAGCGCTAATGGCGATAACGCTGGCGGCTCAAATCTTGGCGCCCGGTATCGAGTCGATGGTGCAACGTGCAAGTCTCCCGATATCGTCAGTAGGTGTGATGATTGCAATCGTTGTTGCGCTTCCCGAAACATTGACTGCCATGCGCGCAGCGCACGCAGGCGAGGTGCAAGTGAGCTTCAACTTAGCCCTAGGTTCCGCCATGGCGAGCCTAGGATTAACCATCCCCGTGGTGGCGGTCGCTGCAAGCTTCATGCGTGTGCGCCTAACCCTTGGGCTTGGCCCCAAGGAAATGGTCTTCCTCGTCCTCACCACAGTGGTCGGAATTCTAACCGTCGTTTCAGGACGTGCATCGGTACTTCGAGGCTCCCTACATATGACAATCTGCAGCGCCTTTGTCTTTATGGCCTTTTTTCCGTGAATTGCCCCAAGCTCGACGCGCGATATCAATCCGTTGCCAAAGATTCATCATTGGAAAACAGCGATTGTTGCGTATCCGAGCGCAGTCATAAGCACCGAACATGTGACATGTATCGCTATCTCACCCAGTGCCCAAGCGAAGTGCCCCGCCTGAAGATGATTGAAAACCTCTGCGGAGAACGTCGAGAATGTCGAAAGCCCTCCCATCAGGCCGGTAATGACAAATAATCGCCATTCAGAGGGAATTTCTGGATATCTAGCGAAGAACGCGATTGCTACGCCAATGATGTAACCCGCAATGATGTTTGCGGCGAGCGTTCCAAGAGGAAGGTCGATGAATAGCGAGTTGAGCCTAACACCCAAGATCCAACGTAGAAGGGAGCCAAGTGCGCCGCCAATTCCGACAGCTAAGACCGCTGAGTACATAAGTGAGCCCCGGGGTAGGAAAAAAGCGTTCTGCACGCCAAACCTCGTAGGCATCATCAGCCGATCATTCGGCGGTTTCGGAGGAATGCCATCTCCCTATTCAATTAGTCTATCAAGTTCGATACGGCGGTGTCGAGAGACGCTAGCTTCGCAACGTTCACGCTCTGCATTTCGAGTAGACTTCTAGAAACTAAGGAGATGGCATTCTCCTCTAACCGCCTCCCGGCTGATGATGCCTACCGAACCGACATATTTTTTTGTCGGACGTTGGTTACCGCGCGCCCCTGCGGGCGCCGCATCTCGGGAGAGCGCCATGTATCAGATTCCCCTCATAGAATCGCTTCACGCAAGAGAGATTCTTGACTCTCGCGGCAATCCTACGCTTGAGGTCAAGGTCACATTGAGTGGCGGCGTGACCGGCATCGCTTCCTGCCCCTCAGGGGCCTCCACAGGAACCTTTGAAGCCAGAGAGTTGCGCGACGACGATGCATCCAGATATCGAGGCAAAGGTGTGCTTCATGCGGTGGCGAATGTAAATGGCCGCTTGGCTGCTTCGCTACACGGACAGCGCGTCGATAATCAACGCGAGCTTGACGCGCTACTAAATTTTCTCGATGGCACGCCTACGAAAGCGCATCTTGGTGCAAACGCAACCCTGGCCGTTTCCTTGGCGTGTGCAAGAGCGGCAGCCCAATACCATCACATTCCGCTGTACTTATATCTGGGTGGCTCCAATGCTCACGTACTTCCGGTGCCTATGTTCAACGTTGTCAATGGCGGCGCCCACGCCAAGGGCGGCACTGACGTCCAGGAGTACAAGATCATTCCGATCGGGGCTCCGACATTTTCTGAAGCATTACGCTACGGGTCAGAGATCTATCACGTGCTTGGCGATGTACTGATCTCAAGGGGGTACGGGTCGAGCATCGGGGACGAAGGCGGATATGTGCCCGGGGTTACTTCAAACGAAGAGGTATTGACGCTTCTGATGGAAGCCATTGAACTGGCCGGATACGCTGCCGGAACTGACGTTGCCATTGGCGTCGACCCCGCCGCCAATGCATTTCGTCACGGAGAGGAGTACCTGCTCCGGCTCGATTCGCAGACGCTCAGTTCCGAGGAACTTATTTCGTATTGGACCGGTTGGCTTGATAGATATCCCATCATCTCGCTTGAAGATCCCCTCGCGGATGATGACTGGGCGGGATTTGCCTCAATGACGAAGAGCCTCGGCGATCGTGTGCAGATTGTGGGCGATGATCTGTTTGTGACTAATCCGGCCTTTATCCGCAGAGGAATCGAGGAAAAATGTTGCAACTGTGCGTTAATCAAACCGAATCAAATTGGAACGATGACGGAAACACTTGATGCCGCAGCTATCGCATTACACGCTGGCTACGCGTGCATGGTTTCTCATCGTTCAGGAGAGACCCTCGACACGGGTATCGCGGATCTGGCAGTCGCACTGAATTGCGGACAAATCAAGGCCGGATCTCCGATTCGCGGTGAACGCGTCGCCAAGTACAACAGACTATTGGAAATTGAACACGAGCTCGGGGAAACTGCGAAATATGCGGGCTCGAGCGCGTTCCGACCCACCACAGAGATCGATGCGCGCTAATAGAGGAGGCCGACCATGCTATTCATCGATATTCCGGGATTTGGCGAACTGTCCTTCGAGCATATTGTTCTCGACTTCAATGGCACACTAGCACGCAATGGTGTGGTCCTCCCGGGAGTAACGCCATTGCTACAGGTCATTGCACGTGACGTCTTGCTTCATGTGATCGCCGGCGACGTATATGGTGACCTAGCAGTACGGGCGAAGGACTTGCCTGTGCAACTCGTGTCCTTGCATGGTGAGGAACAATCCGACATGAAGGCCGACTACGTCCGACATCTGGGCGCGTCTCGGGTCGCTGCCATTGGAAACGGGCGAAATGATGTTGGCATGTTCAATGCCTCACGACTTTCCATTGCGGTGATAGGACACGAGGGGGCGGCTTCGGAAGCGATCGCCGCCGCTGACATAGTCACGTGTCTAATCCATTCGGCCCTAAAGCTGTTTTTGTACCCAGATCGGACCGTCGCGACCTTGGGAACAGCTGTTTCGTTGTCACCGAAGGACTGTGATGTGCTAAATTAGATACCAATAGGAGATGGCATTCCTCCTGTAACCGCCACCTTTGGCTGATGATGCCTACGGACCGCTGACGCGGGGCGTAGGCTTTTGTCCCCGTCGATCACGAAAAATATAAGCTGACGGAGGGACCTGTGCGCGATAACCATCCTGAAAATCTGTATTTGGGCTAGCTGGATCTGCGCCCGGACTTCGCTCGCGTGGATCCTGTGGAGGTCATCATGCAAGGATGTCAGCTCACTTTCTATACCCAGCAAAATCACCGGCATGGCCATCAAACGGTGGCCGAATGGCTCATGTTCGAAGTGCGCCGGTTGGGCATTCGCGGCGCGACGATGATTGCCGGTACAGAAGGAATCGATCATGTCGGCAAGCTCCACGCAGCCAGATTTTTTGAGCTTGCCGAGCAGCCGATAGAAGTCGTACTGGCCATAACGGACGAAGAAGCCGAGCGGCTACTTGATGTCGTCCGCGCCGAACGCGTTCATGTTTTCTATACCCGTTTCCCCATTGATTTCGAGATGCTCGGTGACAATTAGCCTATGCGGCAAATCTCACTGTGCGGTAGACGATTTTCGCTGTCATAAGGCTCAATACCCATGGACTTTAATAACATCTCTGCTGGCGCAAACGTTCCGGACGATTTCAACGCAATCATCGAAATCCCCGCAGATGGTTTGCCGGTTAAGTACGAGGCCGACAAAGCGTTAAACCTATTTCGTGTGGACCGCTTTCTGTCGACCAGCATGCGCTATCCAGCGAACTACGGCTTCGTGCCAAGCACGTTATCCAAGGATGGGGATCCTGTTGATGTTCTGGTCGTCGCACCATATCCAATTACGACAGGAGCATTGGTCCGATGTCGTCCCATTGGGCTAATGAAAATGACTGACGAGGCCGGCGAAGACGCAAAAGTTGTTGCGGTGCCCATCGACAAAATTTGTGCAACCAGCGTTGGCATCGACTCGCTTACGGATTTGGGTGACGCCCTTCTGCGCAGGATTGAACACTTCTTCACCAATTACAAGTCCCTTGAGCCTGGCAAGTGGGTTCGATTCGAGGGATGGGGTGACATCGACGCTGCACGTAAAGAACTTATTGATGCGAAAGCTGCATTCGAACCGCACGAATAGACGTCGCAAAACGCCTCAACAAGAACGAAGTGGGATGTGCACGGGAGATAAAGAATGGATGTGCAGGTTGCCGATATTAACGCCCGGATCGGGCGGATGATGGGCGTTGCCCCTATATCGCGTTGGGTTGTCCAGGATACCGCCGACGTCGCGTTCACCAATGATGCAGAAGATGAGCGATCTGCACTCGCGATGATTTCCGCAATTTGCGAAAAAACCGGTCGACCGGAGAACGAATTTCGCGCCATCAAGGAGGTTCGATGGCCAGACTATTTAGGTGTTTGTTCGCTTGAGCACGAACAAACAGCGTTCATACATTGGGCGATGCGAGAACTCGGGCATGTCTCCGTGTTCGGGTTTAACGAGCGCCCGTCGGACGAAGCGTTTCTGGTGATTGATCAGAACGGCAAACGAGCCACGGGCCGAACCCTGGCCGAGTGTTTATATCGTCTGGTTGAGTACACCCGCGCGCGTTCCTCCGTGAGCGCTTGAATAAGGAATTCTCACCTTCTATACTCGCAAATAACAATAAGGAGATGACATCCTCCTCAACCGCCGCAATGGCTGATGATGTCTGCGCTCACCCGGGTACGGGATTGCGCGGACTTTATTGCGCAACTCCGTTCGAAGATGCAAAGATTTTCGGTCGGAGGCACACGTGAGTTTCCGCAAATCCCCTTCCTGTTTCGGTTGGCATGCCGCTCGGTCTGTCCCGCGCGCCAATCGCGTATGTTTGGGCTGTGGAGGTGCCAAATGAAAGATGTTTGGCTCCTCGCCTCCATCTGGCTCGCGATGGCGCTCATCGCGACGCTACTTTCCATTTGGCTCCGTATTGCGACGGCACTCTCCGAGATCGTCGTCGGCACGGTCGCGCAATTGCTCATCGGCGCAGTTATTGGTGCCAGTGTGCTGCAAACCGACTCAGGGTGGATTCAGTTCCTCTCTGGTACCGGTGCGATTGTGCTCACATTCCTCGCTGGCGCGGAGCTAGACCCCAAAGTTTTTCGGCTCAAGTGGAGAGAAGCATCGGCCGTGGGCCTAATCGGCTTCTTCGCTCCATTTTTAGGATGCTTCGCAGTCGCATATTTTTTTCTCCACTGGGACTGGCGAGCGAGTTGGTTAGTTGGCATCGCGTTGTCGACAACATCGGTCGCTGTCGTTTACGCCGTCATGCTCGAATTTGGCCTCAACGCGACAAACTATGGGAAGACTGTGCTTGCCGCGTGTTTTGTGAACGACTTGGGAACGGTACTCGCACTAGGTTTCATTTTTTCTCCATTTTCCCTTCGCACGCTCATCTTCTTTGGCGGACTCGCGATAGCGTTTTGTGTTCTTCCGTGGATCACTCCAAGGTTCTTTAAACACTACGGCAACCGTCCGTCCGAACTCGAGGCGAAGTTTCTCCTCCTGGTGCTTTTTGCTTTGGCTGCACTAGCAACCTGGGCTGGTAGTGAGGCTGTTCTGCCGGCGTATATCGTCGGAATGGTCTTAGCAGGCACAGTAGGGAAGGACCACGTCCTAATCAGGCGACTTCGCACACTAACGTTCGGCCTGCTAACACCGTTTTACTTTATCCGCGCCGGATCGTTCGTTTCCGTACCGGACATTATCGCAGCGCCTTTTCCCGTTCTTGTCCTACTCGGGGCAAAGATCCTCACGAAATGCGTCGGCGTATATCCCGTTGCACGCAGCTACGGGTCCCCAAAACGCGAGTCAATGTACACAACTCTACTAATGTCTACGGGCCTGACTTTCGGGAGCATTTCGGCATTATTTGGTCTCTCTCACGGCATCATTAGCCAGGCGCAATACTCGTTCATGATTGCGACGGTGATCGGCAGCGCAATTGTCCCAACGCTTATCGCAAATGCCGCATTTCTCCCGAAGCATCTTCTCAGAAAGTCATCCACTGTAGGTGACGAACCAACCGAATCGTCGATAGATCTCCCGTCTCCAGAATCGACACGGACGGGCGAGTAATTGGGGAGGTAGCGATTATGTTCAAGATCATCATCCTTGCGTTTGACGGCTCTCCTGCAGCACTAAAAGCGTTTGATTACGCACTGGATATCGCATCAAAGTACCGAGCAGTTTTACATGTCCTCGCGGTCTCGAGACCTCCAGAGATCGCCGAGGACGTTGAAACGGAAGCACTTCTCGAGCAAGCAGAGACTTATTTTGACGAAGCATTCAAACATTTGCGGCAACGAGCGGAAGAGGCAGGGTTGCTCATCGAATGCACTGTTCGGGTCGGCCATCCTGCAGAACAGATCGTCATCCTGGCTGAAGAACTGGACGCGGATCTGATTGTGACCGGACACAGAGGTCGAGGACTATTCGAGAGATGGCTATTGGGCTCGGTGTCGCGCCTTGCAGTCGCATACGCTCATTGCCCCGTTCTGGTCGTTCGGTAATTTTGTCTCGTCAAGGAACTCCATGACCACCGTACAAACAGTTTCGATGGTTGGCCTGGCGCTATGCGTGATGTACATCGTTAATATGGTGCTCGACAGCTTCCGTAGGGACGAACGGGTTCGCGCTTCGCGACACATAGCCGATGAAATGCAAGCGGACGGCACCAAGTGCCCCTTCTGCTTCGACGATGGGAAAGCGGTATTTCGTCGGGCACACGCGCGAGTCATATACGACATCAATCCGGTAACCACTGGACACATGCTTGTCGTGAGCAACAGGCATGTATCGTCCTACTTCGATCTGTCGCAGGAAGAGAAACTAGCGATGTGGGTTCTGGTCGACGAGGTAAAGGCGTTTCTCGATAGACAGTTCGAGCCAGACGGCTATAACGTCGGCGTGAACGTCGGAAATGCCTCCGGCCAGACGATTCCGCATGTACACATCCACGTGATTCCGCGTTATGTGGGAGATACACCCTGGCCCCAAGGAGGCGTCCGAGGCGTAATCCCAGAGCGTCAATCCTACGAGTGACAACGTCGACACGCGCGTATTTACGGTTGACTAATACGCGCGTGCCGAAACTACTCAAGTTCCCTGTGGGTTAATCTCACAAGGAAAAAACACTGCTCGCACGTTTTCCAGGTGTTCACCGTGGTGAGCGAGAAACTCCCGAAGTCGATGCTCGAGGTCAATCAGTTCGATGCAATGAGGCAACTTGTGCGGACGAATGTCCGAGTGGTCTCTGCTTAACTTGTCTCCAGGCAGATACCCTGCCTTGACGTGATGCATAACGACTTGGTGAATGCCTGCTTCACTGGCCTTCTTAAGCAAATGGGATGCGAGCGACGGACGTGCCACCTTATGCCAAAAGCGCGAGGGGCGCACACGAGCCGAGTGATGAAAATAAAGTCTGAGCGCAAAGTGTTTGCTCATGATGATGTAATCCTGAATGCAATGGGGAGTTTTGACACGACTACGGGCGTTCGACTGTGCTATCAGTGCGTGGAACGTTACCCCGCCGAAAGGCATGAATCTCCGAGAGCCTGAGACCTTCTGGAATGGAGATTCGTTTGGCATGCCCGATACGTTGTGCACGATATATACCTGTGTGCCCCGAAAACAGATAGCTCACTACACAAGCGACGGCAGCGTAGGCGCCGATTTGTGGGCCAAAAATCTCGATTGCCATTACGGTTGAAGCGATAGGCGTGTTGGCGGCACCGGCAAACACCGCTACAAAGCCGAGCCCTGCGAGTACTGGTGCTGCAAGCGGCAAAATATGCGATAGGGCGTTACCCAATGTCGCACCAATGTAGAAGAGCGGCGTGACCTCGCCCCCCTTGAATCCTGAGCCCAGAGTGAGAATCGTGAAACCCGCTTTGCCCAGAAAGTCGTACCAAGGCAACTGGTGGTGGAACGCGTCGACAATGGTCGGAATACCAAGCCCAAGGTACTGAGGCGTACCAATCAACGTGGCGGCTATCGCGACTACGCCCCCCCCAACGAGGGGCCGCAATGGCGCGAACTTGAAGACTTTTTTGAACAGCGCCGACGTCGCATGTACGCCCTCAGCGAAGAGCATTCCAGCAACACCAAAAATTGCACCTGCCGCGATCACGAGCAGAGTGTGCACAGCATTAACTGATGGTATGGAAGCAATCACGTACTCTGTGTGGTGAATCCCCCAAGCACGAGTTGTCAGGTCCCCGACAATCGCACCGATGAAGCACGGTAAAAGGGCGTCATATCTCAGACGCCCGACGGCCAGCACCTCAAGTCCGAAAATTGCGCCCGCCAGCGGGGTACCGAACACCGCGGCGAAACCCGCGCTGATCCCCGTCATCAGGATAACGCGCCGTTCCTCACTATCGAGTCTGACGAAATGGGTTAGTTGGTCGGCAAGCGCGCCACCCATTTGAACCGATGTCCCTTCGCGCCCCGCCGACCCGCCAAATAAATGGGTAGCGACTGTGCCTAAGAATACGAGCGGCGCCATGCGAAGAGGGACAACCTTCTTCGGGTCATGAATTTCATCGATAAGCAGGTTGTTTCCACCTTCCACACTTTGCCCGAAAATCAGGTAAAGCCAGCCAACTATGAACCCGCCGACGGGAAGGAGCCACAGCAGCCATGGGTGCGCCAGACGTGTGTCGGTCGCCAATTCGAGCGACCACAAAAAGAGTGCGGAAGCGCTGCCAGATAGGCCACCGACTACGGTTGCCAAAGCAACCCAGCGCCCGATGTATGGCAGCATCATCAACTGCTCTCGCGCAGCTGATAATTTATGTATTTTCATGAGATTTCCAGGTTAGTCAGACGCGAAAAACCTGGGCAAAGAGGCGCGAGGGCAGCCTGCATCCTCCTGTACCAGGATTGAGCAGGCATCATCAGCCCTGCGAGGGCGGTTACGGGAGGAATGCCATCTCCGTAGTTCGACTGTGGAGTCTACCAGACCGGGGAGAAGTCGGCAAACGGCCGAGAAGAAGGCCCGCATATCGGCCCGAAATCCTCACAATCCAGTCGTATAGGCCAGCGAACTTGCCGTTGAGGCACGGAAAAGAGATGTAGTGGTGGCAACACCACCGGTCAATATTCTGGTTGCGCGTCAACCGTGCGCGTGCAGCGCGGGGTAGTGGTCGAGGCCAGCTTGACGTTCTCGGTTTTGAGCAGCGGTCCGCCCCGCAGCTTCTTGGTCGTGCTCATTGCATTGCCCCCCCCCCCGCCGGAAGAACCTCGGCTGGTACCGTCGGAGCGAACTTTACGCTATCGCGGACTTGATCCAATGTGGCGAAGACACGCCGGACGTGCTCCAGGAACAGGCGCCCCATGCGGGTCAGTTGGGTGCGGCGGGCGATGCGAACGAAAAAACGGGTACCGAGCTCTTCCTCCGGTTCCTTGATGGAGCGGGATAGCGGCGATTGGCTATGTGCAGCCGTTCGGCGGCGCGGGCGAAGCGGAGTTCTTCGGCGACAGCCAAGAAGCATCGAAGGTGGCGTAGTCCCATTGCGATGCCCCTGCCATGCTATACGGGGAGAAAAGTGGATAGATTGAGATTGGCCGGCGCGTCTGCTTCTTTATGCCATTGAACGCGGAAGGCGTGAACCTTTGGGCGATGGCTACGGCTATCCAATCCTGCTAGTTCACACATTGCACACGCATCACCGGACGTCCCGTTGTTTCACTTCACGAAGGGCTGCACGAACAAGGATTGCAAGACAGCCCAAAAAAAGCAGGCTTCCGCCCCACAGCGGCTCGACTTTCACGGCGAGGACAAGGGCAGTCACGAGTGCGACAAGCACTAGCGTTGCCGTAGTGAGCCGCGCATCCGCGAGGAACATTCCGAGAAGTTCCTGGGCAACTTCACGAAGAATACTCATTGCACCATCTCCATACGCACTCGTCGAAGCCGGTATGCGGTTGCAAGACCGACGGCAAGGAACACACCTGCAAATACCACCAATGCTAGATCCTGGCCTGGCCAATCGACGCCGAGACCTTCGCCCGTCCAGAAGACGCCAAAGGCAGACAGCATGACACCGACACCGAACTTCAAAGTGTTCTCCGGCACCCGCGCCAGAGGCCTATGGACAATGATTCCGATGGTGAGGACGACGATGCAGGCTGCCAGTGCTCCCAAGGCAGCCGGCCAAAGCAGTCCTCGACCGGCACCTACGGCAATGACGATGAATACAACCTCCAATCCTTCCAGCAATACCGCTTTGAACGCAGTCATGCCGGCTATCCAGTTAAGCGAGGCGCGTTCACGAATGCCCGCGTCAACGAGTTGCGCGGACTCAGATGCGAAAATGGCCACCTCGTCATGTAACGGGATAACACCTGCCGCTCGGAGAATGGCTTTGCGAAGCCATCCCATTCCAAACAGAAGAAGCAACACCCCAATGACGAACTGGAGTAAGTGAAGGGGTACCTGGTTGAGCAATGGGCCTAGCACCACAATCATCAGGGCGAGCACAATGAGCGCCGCAGCGGTGCCAAGTGCCGCAGGTTTCCATCCGCGCAAAATGCCGACCGCTAGAACGATCGTGAACGCTTCCACAACCTCGACAAGCGACGCAAGGAAGGCAGCTCCAATAGCGGGCGCAGCGATATTCCAGGCAATAGAGTTCATTGGGCACCAATTGGATTGTAGTGTTTGCTACATACTTGCTAAAATTCTCGTAGCATTTACAACATAAGTCAAGGAGCATCTACACGTGCCGCCAACACCGTCAACTTTTGATGAGCGAATCGCGAACAGCATCGAGCGCATGAGTCCGGCAGAGCAACGCGTCGCAGCGTTCTTTCAGGAGAACCGCGAGCAGGTTCTCATCGCCTCTGCCGCCGCACTGGCGGCGAAAGCAAGCACCAGTGATGCCACGATCGTGCGTACAGCTAAGGCCTTGGGCTTTGCCGGTCTTGACGATCTTCGGCGCGCACTTGCCCGCGAATTGCGTGATTCAATCTCGCCGGCCGACCGGCTCACTCGAACACTAGGCGAAGTTGGCTCCAGCCTAGCAGTAGCTTTCGACGTGACGATGGAAATACACCGGCAGTCGCTTGAAGGCGTCTGTCGTTCGATCAAGCCCGAGGACTTTGAAAATGCCGTTCGCAGCCTGATCCAGGCTCAACGAATCCTCGTTTTCGGCTTGGGGCCATCAAGCGCCATAGCAACCTATCTCGTCCTGCAACTCAAACGCTTCGGGTTGGATGCCGCGGGTCTGACTAACAGCGGCCTTCTTTTCGCTGATGATCTGCGGTCGTTGCGCAAGGGGGATCTCGTTGTCATTCTTGCTTATGGACGAGTGTATGAAGAACTGGCCTTGCTGCTGCGTGAAATCAAACGGCAGAAGCTGGGGTCACTGCTTCTGACGGACACGCTTGCCGCCAAGCTTCGGCAGCAGGTCGATCAAATTCTTCCCGTGGCACGGGGACGTGCGGACATGCTGAGCATGCACACTGCAACGCTCGGCCTCATCGAAGCCTTGCTGGTGGGCATCGCAACTCAGCGGCCCACAGAGACGGTCGCAAGTCTAAAGACACTCAACGACCTGCGGAAAAAGTTGGCGGGCAAAGCAGTAAATCTACCTATATCGAAGGACGATGACTGATTCATATGCCACCGGCGGTAGCGATCCAGATTCCGACCGATTTGAATCTCAAACTGTAGTGGCCTATGTTCGCCATGAATAGGTGCCTGATGACCACTATTACCTGTGTTCCGCGCCCATTCCGTCTTCAACTCCATTGGCGAGTTAACGCCCCCATGTCGGGAAGAGCACGCTAAATCACCTAGGTCGGTAGGAATGAGCGGACATGATTCTCTGCCGTTCTACTTGCGGCGCACTTCATGCTCTCATTGGGGAAAATTCTCGATCGCCCCGACCATGCGCAATTCCGAACGCGAGCAAAAGTGACGCATTGTCACAGCAAAGCCTCTCGACCACTTGAGCCGCCCAGTTGAAGTATTCCCGCCTCTGATCAAGAGACCACCCCGAAGGCGGCGCATCCACCAAGTCACGCAAGTTGCAAGTGGCGTCAGCGATTTTTATGAGGGCAGCGTTGTGTGACTTTTCTGGCGCGAATTGCACTTGCAAATCCTTTCGCTTCTGCTTTGGCAGCGTCTTGTCGTCCGTCACTTCCGAAACGATCTGCGCGACCTCTGCACCAAACAGCGATCTCAGTTCGTCAACTGTTGTCCCCGTGTCCTCGATGGTGTCGTGGAGAATTGCAGCCATCAGTACTGAAATATCGCTAACCTCACCCACCGTCGCAAGCAAATGAGCGACCGCGATCGGATGATTGATATAGGGTGACGCATCGGCGTCCTTCCGACGCTGATTCCTGTGTCGCTCGGCCGCGAACTGGATCGCGCCGAGCAAATCTCCCGGATTACTCATTAGCCCTGTCCATTGAATGCGCGCGGACTCAAACCCGGTGCGCGTTTATCGAAATTGCGCCCGCACCAGAATCATGTTTTCTGAGTACCCACATCGGTGCTCGGGCTACCAGTTATCGACCAAGCAGCCCGGGCAAGCTCAGCGTGATCGGCCATCGGGCAAACGTAGCCGCGTCGAGCGAGCGTTCGTGCAGTGATCTCGTTGCCCCATAGCGCGTAACGTCCCACGTAGAGCCCGTACGCGCACCACAGCAACAGCGACACCATGTAGAAGTCCCTGTTCGCATATGCGAGCTCCTCCGGTATCACGTCGATGAGCCCAATCCATACCGAACTGCCTGTGCGAAGCAACGTTTGCGCGACGATGTAGCCGATGACGATCAACGCCGGGAGGTACAGACGGCGCCTTGCATACGCAACAATCGCTACGATTGGAAACGCGAGCCCGAACCAAAACGACCAGGCCACGCCGACCTTCACTGAGACGACGGTTTCATCTTTTTTCATCAGAACATTCATGATTCTTCCCCGTTGTACGTGCGACTTCGATCGGCAAGGAATGCCGCAGCGGCTTACTTCTTCGGAATGAGTACGATTGCCCTAGAACGATCATCGAATTCCTTCGTGCCGTCGGGCCAAACGAGGAGATCCCCGATAACGCTGACCGTTTGAGAGGCGTCTTCGAGCCGGTTAATTTGCTCGGCGGCACTTTCAGGCACACTCCCGACGTAACGAAGCTTGTACTGACGGTCACCAACCTGAAGTGCGGTGAAGCCGCCGGCGGCGTCGTGGTCAAATACGAGCGTTCCATAAAGGGTCACCCCTGCGATTACGGACGTCTTCGGTGGCAGCGGGGCTGGTCCAGTGCCGGGAAGAACAAGCACTCGACCGCTTTCTGCCGTCACGCTAAGTGCGCGCGTTCTAGCGCCGTAGGCGTCAGCAATGCACTCGCTGCTACGACACTTGTCGCGAATAGTCGTCCGCCACTTGTTCTGGTCTCTTCGAAGCCCTACCTTGTCAGTTGCCCGGGCCGACGCCGAAGCAAACGCCTGTGCGAGTTGACTATCCAGCGCTGAAAGCTCAGGGCTAATGCAGATCGAACGCTCAACCGAACTCGTCGCTTTGCGGCAGTCGAACGAGGGCTGCGACGTCTCGGCCCGCGCCCACCCGGCGAAAGCAGATCCGATCACGATGAACGTGACCACCAGCACGCTTCGTGCACGCCTCGAACTGTTAATCCCCAAACTCATCGGATTGCTCCCGCAGCTTGCTGGCATCGTGAAGTCATGCCGCCGCCGAACGTGAGCAGCGTCGTGACATTGATAATTCCCTTTTGCAGTTCATCGCGTGCGGTCGTTGCACAGGCCTGAGCCACTTGGTCATAACCATCGCTCTTGATGTGCGCCCGAATATCCGCCACCAATCCGCGCGTGTCGACGTACCGCTTGGTGTTTTCAAGGTCGGCAGGTTTGCGCAACTCGATGAGCTTGACCAAATCCGCGCCACACACATTGATTGCCGTGACGTATTGCTGGCAGGCCGGAGGAATCGACTGTGCCGTGACACTTTCTGCGGCACCAGCCAGCAGGACGATGAGCCCCGAATACAACATCTTTTTCATTCTTCAGTTTCCCGAAAGTTCGTCGGACGTTTTCCCATTGCTTCACTCAGGACAAATTGTAGCATTTGTCTTGTAAATAAAAATGTCTACAAGATAAGTGCCGTGGTTACGCGTCATGTTTCAACCAAGAATCCTGGGGACTTCGTTCTTCGGGAAGGTCTTGATGAGAAGCTTGAGGGAGTGCTTTGCCGAAACGGTCAGAGCCCGCCGCAAACACTTGAAGTTGTCGCAAGAGGCATTCGCGGACAAAGTGGACATGGACAGAACGTCGATTAGCCGCATCGAGCGCACCGCTCCAAACGTTTCAATCAGAACGGTCTTTCGGATCGCCCAAGCACTTCAAACGAAACCGAGCGCGTTGCTCGTCGGCGAATACGCCGAGCAGTCGATGAAATCGGTGCCGCCTGAAGTATTCGGTCACGCGGTTAGAGATGCACGCGTGATTCGCGGCCTGTCGCAAAAGGCGGTGGGAGATATGATCGGGATGGATCGGAACTACGTGAGCACGATAGAGCGCTCCGAAGAACTTCCTACGCTTGATACTCTGGAAAAATTCGTCGGCGCCCTTGACCTGGACGTGCGGGCTATTTTCGGCTGATCAATTCCCAGAGGGCTCATCTGACTTGATAGTCGAATTGATAGTCGATCGAAGCACCAATAAAAAAATCCCTTGAAATCAAGGGCTTTTTCACATCTTTGGCGGAGAGAGGGGGATTCGAACCCCCGATAGGCTATTAACCTATACACGCTTTCCAGGCGTGCGACTTAAACCACTCATCCATCTCTCCTGAATGGTCGCGCATTATAGCAGGTTGGCGGCAACATCTCACCCCCTTTTGTAGGGCGGGGGATCAAATATGGCACCTCCCCTGCGGTCACGGGCGTCGCAGATGGTCCACCAGGTGTCTGTCGCGCTCGCTCGGGCGCCCGCCCAGCAGGCTGAACGCGATCGCCACCGCAAACCCCACCGGCACCCCGAACGCCCCCGCCGAAATCGGGTCCACGCCCCACCACCGTGCTCCCGCAAATCCCGTCAACCGCGTGAAGAACGGGTACGTCGTCATGATGTAGTACACGCACACCAACAACCCGCTCACCATGCCCGCCGTCGCCCCCAGACGCGTCGTGCGCTTCCAAAACACCCCCAGCACCAGCGCCGGAAACAGGCAGGATGCCGCCAGCGAAAACGCCGCCCCCACCAGAAACAAAATGTTCCCCAACTTCAGCGACGTCACGTACGACGCAAACATCGCCACGCATAACAACAGTATCTTCGACGTCGTCACCCGCTTCTGACTCGACGCATTCCGATCCACCATGTGAAAGTACACGTCGTGCGACAACGCATTCGCAATCGTCAGCAACAATCCGTCCGCCGTCGACAGCACCGCCGCCAACGCCCCCGCCGCAACCAGTCCGGATATCACATACGGCAATCCCGCAATCTCCGGGCCCGCCAGCACCAGCATGTCCGGCTGCATCCAGATCTCGCCCCACTGCACCACCCCGTCCCGGTACACGTCGGAGATGTCCAACTGCACCGGCGTCGCGTGCCGCCATTGCGTCACCCACCCCGGCAAGTTCTCGTATCGGGCACCGACCAGATGCAGCAACACGTCATACTTCAACATCACCGCGAGCGCCGGCGCACTCACATACAGCAGCGCCACGAAGAACAACGTCCACCCCACAGAACTCCGCGCACCCTGCACCGTCGCCGTCGTGCCATATCGCGTCAGAATGTGTGGCAGACTCGCCGTCCCGATCATCAGGCACACCATCAGCAACAGGAAATTCAACCGCTGCGAACTGCGCGTGGTGTCGTCCCTCGCCGGGAACGGCTCCGTCATCGCATGCGGCGGTTCGCTGCGCTCCGCATACTGATTGCGCATCTCCAGCCACCGATTCTGCGCCTCGCCCACGTCGCGCGGAAACGCCTCCAACTTCGTCTCCAGCACCTTCACGTCACGCAACGGGCCATTGCGACGCTTCGTGTCCAGCAACTGCCGCTCCAGCTCGGCCCGCTCGCTGTAAAAACTGTCCGGCAACCCGTCCAGCCGTCGCTGCATCTGCTCGGCCTGCTCGCGGTAATAGTCCCGCACCTCTCGCTCAGGCACCGACTGCTGAATGTCTCGCTCCAGCGCCTCGACCTTCGCCAGCGCCTTGCCGTAGGTGAACTGCGGAAACCAGCCATTGCCCGTCTGATGCCCAATCATGGCCGTCGGCACCAGAAACGCCGTGATCATGATGATGTACTGCGCCACCTGGGTCCACGTCACCGCACGCATGCCGCCCAGGAACGAACACACCAGAATGCCCGCCAGCCCGAAGAAGATCCCGATCGTGAACTCGACGCCGATGAAACGCGACGCGATCATCCCCACGCCCTGAATCTGCGCCACCAGATACACGAACGAACACAGAATCGTCGAAAACACCCCCAGCGCACGCACCAGATTGCTGTCGTAACGCGTGCCCAGAAAGTCCGGCACCGTGTACCGTCCCATCTTGCGCAAGTACGGCGCCAACAGAAACGCCACCAGACAATATCCGCCCGTCCATCCCATGACGTAAGCCAGGCCGTCGTAACCGGAAACGTACAGCGACCCCGCCAACCCCATGAACGACGCCGCGCTCATCCAGTCCGCCGCGCACGCCATGCCATTGAACATCGGCGGCACACGACGCCCCGCCACGTAGTACTCGGCCGCGTCGGACGTGCGGGATATCAGCCCGATCACCGCATACACGGCAATCGTCACGAACAGGAACGCATACCCGATCCAGACGCCCGGACCGTTCACACGCTCAAGCAATCCGATCATCAGCACGAACGCGAGAAACCCCGCTGTGTAATACAGGTAGTAACGCAGCAGCCTGCGCGTGAAACTCATCGGGGAGCGCGCGCCGACGTGGCGCGAGAGAGGGGGGCAGGCATTGCGCCGAATTCAGCGCCGGCATCGCGCATTCCGAGGCTGTCCCGATGCGCATCGCGCAACGCCGAGAGCGCCCGGCGATACTGGGTATCGTTGCGACGTTGCATCGCGACGTAGATCATGATCAGCACAATGTCGATCAGGATCGCCCCCTGCGCACCCATGTAGAACGGCAGCGGCCAGCCCGCGAATCGCATCGCGGCCCATTCCCGCGCCCAGAACTGTGGCACGAAAGTCACCACGAATCCGATGGCCATCAGCACCGCCACGAGCCGTAGCGTCCGGCGCCAGTGACGTGTCGCGATGCTCGCCGCCTCGCCATGCCAGTCGACGTCGGGCGGCGTGCCGCCGGAACGCATGTCCGAACGCACGCCACCAACGCCGAAGGTCGCGGATGCGGCAGGTGTGCCCGCCGCCCCCGTCTGCGAACGCTTAGCCATGACCGGCCGGGAACCCCGCGCTTACTGCGCCTGCTTGAGCTGCTCCAGAATGGCCGGATTCTCGAGCGTGGACGTGTCCTGCGTGATCTCCTCGCCCTTGGCAATCACTCGCAACAAGCGACGCATGATCTTGCCGGAGCGGGTCTTCGGCAGATTGTCCCCGAAGCGGATGTCCTTCGGCTTGGCGATCGGCCCGATTTCCTTGCCGACCCAGTTGCGCAGCTCGAGCGCGATCTGCTTGGCTTCGTCCCCCGTCGGACGCGAACGCTTGAGCACCACGAACGCCACGATCGCCTCGCCCGTGGTGTCGTCCGGACGCCCCACCACCGCCGCTTCCGCCACAATTGGATTCGCCACCAGCGCCGACTCGATCTCCATCGTGCCCATGCGGTGACCGGAAACGTTCAGCACGTCGTCGATTCGCCCCATGATCGTGAAGTAACCGGTCTTGGCGTCGCGAATCGATCCGTCGCCGGCCAGATAGATTCGGCCACCCAGCTCCGACGGAAAATAGCTCGACTTGTAACGCTCCGGGTCGCCCCAGATGGTGCGGATCATCGACGGCCACGGACGCTTGATCACCAGCATGCCGCCCTGACCGTTCGGCACGTCCTGCCCCGTCTCGTCGACGATGGCCACGGCGACGCCCGGCAACCCCAACGTGCACGACCCCGGCACCAGCGGCGTCGCGCCCGGCAGCGGCGTGATCACATGTCCGCCCGTCTCCGTCTGCCACCACGTGTCGACGATCGGACAACGCCCGCCGCCAACGTTCTCGTAGTACCACATCCACGCTTCCGGATTGATCGGCTCGCCGACCGATCCGAGAATGCGCAACGACGACAGGTCGTACTGCTTCGGATGCACGTCCGGCGTCTGCTCGGCCGCCTTGATCAGCGATCGGATCGCAGTCGGCGCCGTGTAAAAGACGCTGACCTTGTGACGGCCGATCATCTCCCAGAAACGACCGGCGTTCGGATACGTCGGCACCCCCTCGAACACGACCTGGGTCGCGCCCACAGCGAGCGGACCGTAGGCAATGTACGTATGCCCGGTAATCCAGCCTATGTCGGCCGTGCACCAGAAGACATCGTCAGGCTTGATGTCGAAGGTCCACTGCATGGTGAGCGACGCCCACAGCAGGTAACCACCGGTGCTGTGCTGCACGCCCTTGGGCTTGCCCGTCGATCCCGACGTGTAAAGGATGAACAGCGGATGCTCCGCACCGACCCACTCCGGCGCGCACTGATCCGATTGACCCGCAACGAGATCCTGCATGACTTCGTCGCGACCGGCCTGCATCGCCACATTCCCGCCCGTGCGACGGTAGACGATCACCGACTTCACATGGTCGCACCCCCCCATGGCAAGCGCCTCGTCGACGATGGCCTTCAGGGGCAGCGCCTTGCCGCCACGCATCTGCTCATCGGCCGTGACGATGGCCACCGCGCCGGCATCGATCACGCGCTCGTTGAGCGACTTCGCCGAGAAACCGCCGAACACCACCGAGTGCGTCGCGCCAATACGGGCGCATGCCTGCATGGCCACCACACCTTCGATCGACATCGGCATGTAAATGACCACGCGGTCGCCCTTTTTCACGCCCTTGGCCTTGAGCGCATTGGCGAAACGACTCACGCGTGCGAGCAAGTCCCGGTAAGTCACCGGCGTCACGGTGCCGTCATCGGACTCGAACAGGATGGCGTTCTTGTCGCCCAGGCCCGCCTCGATCTGACGGTCCAGGCAATTGTAGGAAGCGTTGATCTGACCGTCTTCGAACCACGTGTAGAACGGGGCGTTGGTCTCGTCGAGGACTTTGGTGAACGGCTTGTGCCAGGCCAGGTTCTCGCGCGCCTGACGCGCCCAGAAACCCTCGTAATCCTTCTCGGCCTCGGCGCACAGCGCCTCATAGGCGGGCATGCCGGAGATGTTCGCTTTGGCGACCAGCGCCTGCGGCGGCGCGAAAACGCGCTGCTCCTGCAAAACCGATTCGATTGCTGCCATGAGTTGTCCCCTCTTATGGATATGCAAATACGATTGCAATCAAGCCAAAACCAATCGCTAACGTCACATTAAGACGAGCGACTTACTAACGCCTTACACTGGTGCACACGCTTCGCGCCTCCTGCGCGCGGGACTCGCGCGAACGCGTCGACGCTGTGCCGCAGACTGTGGCGTATTCGCTACAATCCTACCCGTATCAACCCTATCCCGCCACCCCGGACTCGCCCGGAGCGCCCGTGAATTCGACATCTCAGCCTCCGACGCCCCCTCATACCCAGCCCGGGACGCCGACCGCCGACCGGCTGTTCGCCCGGTTTCCGAGCTTCGCGCTTGCGCTGGCCATGACGTTCGTGGGCACCAACGTGGGCATCGGCAAGACGATGGTGGCCGTGATGCCCGTCGCGGCCTTCGCGCTGTGGCGCTTTCTCATCGCCATTGCCGCCCTGTCGCCCCGTTACCGGCCTTCCGTCATGCGACGCGTGACGCGAAACCAGTGGAAGCACCTCTTCGTGCAGACGTTCTTCGGCACGTTCCTGTTTACACTGCTCATGCTCCACGGCGTGCGCCTGACCACGGCCACCGCCGCGGGCGTGATCACCGCCACGCTGCCCGCCTGCGTCGCACTGCTCTCCTGGGCGGTGCTGCGCGAGCACCCGTCGCGCCGCACGCTCGTAAGCATCGGACTGGCGATTGCCGGCGTGGCGCTGCTCAATGTCTCGCGCGGCGACGCCCACGGCGCCAGCGGCACGGGCGGTGCCCCGAGCGCCTGGCTGGGCAACGCGCTCGTGCTCGGCGCGGTGCTCTGCGAGAGCATCTACGTGATCGTCTCGAAACGCCTGGCCGCCGAGCTGCCCGCCATCGACATCTGCGCCTATACGCACCTGATTGGCGGCGCGCTGATGCTGCCCCTGGGCGCGGCAGGCCTGATGGCCGTGGACTACGCGGCACTCACGCCCGGCCACTGGGCCCTCATCGTCTGGTATGGCCTGGCGGCGAGCGTTTTCTCGTTTTTCCTGTGGATGCGCGGCATTCGGCACGTCAGCGCGCAGCTTGCCGGCGTTTTCACAGCGATGGTGCCCGTCTCGGCCACTGCGTACGGCGTGATTTTCCTCGGCGAGCGCCTGTCCGTCGCTCAGGGCGCCGCGCTGGCGCTCACCGTCGCGGGGATCGTCCTGGCCGCGCTCCCTTCGCCCGGCTCACGCAAGACGCTATTGCCGGCCCGCGATTGAATCGGCCGCGGCGCGGCGGGCAAGACGTTGTAAAATGCCCGCCATGCCGAATTTCGCGACGCGAAATCCGTGACCTGCCATCAGGCACCGTCCCGCGCGCCGCGTCTATTTGATTCGCGTATTTGATAACCCTCGTCTGCGGCCGTCCGCGCAGGCGAACGCCCCCACTCAAAACAGCCATGTCGACTCCCGGCCGCCCGTCCGACGCGCCGATGCGCCCCCTGCCCCGCATCATCTTCTTCAGCCGCTGGCTGCAACTGCCGCTGTACCTGGGGCTGATCGCCGCGCAAGGCGTCTACGTCTACAAATTCCTTGCCGAACTCTGGCATCTCATCTCGCACGCAGCGACCTTCGACGAAACGCAGATCATGCTTGTCGTGCTCGGCCTGATCGACGTGGTGATGATCTCGAACCTGCTGATCATGGTGATCATCGGCGGCTACGAGACGTTTGTCTCGCGTCTGGGCGTCGAGGGCCATCCGGACGAGCCGGAATGGCTCGATCACGTGAACGCCGGCGTGCTCAAGGTGAAGTTGTCGATGGCGCTCATCAGCATCTCGTCGATTCACCTGCTCAAGACGTTCATCGACGCCTCGCAGCAAACGCCGCACACGATCATGTGGCAGGTGATCATTCACTGCGCATTCCTGCTTTCCGCCGTGGTCATGGCCGTCGTCAACAAGATGACGAACGAGAGCCACGCCCCGGCCTACGCCTCCCCCCAAGTCCTTACCTCTACCAGTTCCCACTAAGTCGAGAGTCGTTTCATGTCTACCGTCATTAAAGAAGACGACGTCATCCAGAGCGTCGCCGGTGCCCTGCAGTACATCAGCTACTACCATCCGGACGATTACATCCAGGCGCTGGGCCGTGCCTACGAGGCCGAGCAAAGCCCCGCCGCCAAGGACGCCATCGCGCAGATCCTGACCAACAGCCGCATGTGCGCCGAAGGCCGCCGTCCGCTGTGCCAGGACACCGGCATCGTGACCGTCTTCGTGAAGGTCGGCATGAACGTGCGCTGGGACGCCAAGCGCAGCCTCACCGACATGATCAACGAAGGCGTGCGCCAGGCCTACATGCACCCGGACAACGTGCTGCGCGCCTCGATCGTGGCGCCGCCCGAAGCCGGACGCAAGAACACGAAGGACAACACGCCGGCCGTCATTCACTACGAAATCGTGGAAGGCGACAAGGTCGACATCACAGTCGCGGCCAAGGGCGGCGGCTCGGAGAACAAGTCGAAGTTCGTGATGCTCAACCCGTCGGACTCGATCGTCGACTGGGTCGTGAAGACCGTGCCGACGATGGGCGCCGGCTGGTGCCCGCCCGGCATGCTCGGCATCGGTATCGGCGGCACGGCGGAAAAGGCGATGGTGCTCGCCAAGGAATCGCTCATGGACCCGATCGACATCCATGACGTGATCAAGCGCGGTCCGCAGAACTGGAACGAAGAACTGCGTATCGAGCTGTTCGAGAAGGTGAACGCGCTCGGTATCGGCGCACAGGGTCTGGGCGGTCTGGCCACCGTGCTCGACGTGAAGATTCTCGACTACCCGACGCACGCCGCGTCGAAGCCGGTCGCCATGATCCCGAACTGCGCGGCCACGCGTCACGCGCACTTCACGCTGGACGGCTCGGGCCCGTCGTTCCTCGCCGCCCCGTCGCTCGACGCCTGGCCGAATGTGCACTGGGCGCCGAACACCGAAACGAGCAAGCGCGTCGATCTCGACATGCTCACGCCGGAAGAAGTCGCCAGCTGGACGCCGGGCCAGACGCTGCTGCTCTCGGGCAAGATGCTCACCGGCCGCGACGCCGCGCACAAGCGCATCGCCGACATGATCGCCAAGGGCGAGCCGCTGCCGGTCGACTTCAAGGGCCGCGCGATCTATTACGTGGGCCCCGTCGATCCGGTGCGCGACGAAGTCGTCGGCCCGGCAGGCCCGACCACCTCGACCCGCATGGACAAGTTCACCGACATGATGCTGTCGAAGACGGGTCTGGCGGTCATGATCGGCAAGTCCGAGCGCGGTCCGGCCGCCATCGAAGCCATCAAGAAGCACAAGGCGGCCTACCTGATGGCTGTGGGCGGCGCCGCCTACCTCGTGTCCAAGGCGATTCGCGCCGCGCGCGTGCTGGCCTTCGAAGACCTCGGCATGGAAGCTATCTATGAGTTCGACGTCAAGGACATGCCCGTAACGGTGGCCGTGGACGCGACCGGCGTGTCGGTGCACAACACCGGCCCGAAGGAATGGCAGGCGAAGATCGGCAAGATTCCGGTCGCTGCCGAGTAATCGCGTCGCTTCCCACCACGAAAAACCCGGCTCCGGCCGGGTTTTTTTGTTCACCACCGTGCGAGAATGGCTCGCATTACCATTCGCACCTCGGTTCACGAAAAGCCTTGCAGAGCTTGGCTTTCCAGCCGTTTCCGGCTACTCTTCAACGGCTCGCAAACTGCATAACAAGGGATCCGAAATGAAAGGCGACAAGAAAGTCCTCGAACTCCTCAACGCACAGCTCACCAACGAGCTGACGGCGATCAACCAGTACTTTCTGCACGCCCGCATGTATAACCACTGGGGCCTCGAGAAACTCGGCAAGCACGAGTACGATGAGTCCATCGGCGAGATGAAGCACGCCGACAAGCTGATCGAACGCATCTTCATGCTCGACGGCCTGCCGAACCTTCAGGACCTGCACAAGCTGCTCATCGGCGAGACGACCGACGAAATCCTGAAGTGCGATCTGAAGCTTGAATACATCTCGCAGAAGACCTGCAAGGACGGTATCGAGCATTGCGAAAAGGTGAAGGACTTCGTATCGCGCGAACTCTTCAACGAAATTCTGCACGACACCGAAGAGCACATCGATTGGCTCGAGACGCAGATCGAACTGATCGACAAAGTCGGTCTCCAGAATTACCAGCAGTCGGGCATGGCGTCGTTCGAAGAATAAGCCCGTCACCCACAAAACCTGGACAACAAGACGCATCGCCGCGCCGATATCGGTTTGCCGGCTTTGCGCTAGAATTTCGGGGCCGGCCACTTGCCGGCCCTTTTTTATTCACCATGTCCTCCAACGCGCCGATTGGCGTCTTCGATTCCGGCCTCGGCGGCCTGTCAGTCCTTCAGGCCGTTCGCGCCCTGCTGCCCCAAGAGTCGCTGCTCTACGTCGCCGACTCCCGCTACGCACCCTATGGGGAGCGCCCCGACACGTTCATCGAACAGCGCAGCCTCGCCATTGGTCGATGGCTGCGCGCACATGGCGCGAAGGCGCTCGTCGTGGCGTGCAATACCGCCACCGCGCACGGCGTGGCGGCCCTGCGCGCCGACGCCGCCTGGCCGGTCGTCGGGGTCGAGCCCGGCATCAAGCCGGCGGCCGCAGCATCGAAGACGGGCGTGATCGGCGTGCTGGCCACGGCAGCAACGCTGCGCAGCGCGCGATTCGCGGACCTGCTTGCGCGGCATACGGCGCAAGGCCAGCGCTTCCTCTGCCAACCCGGGCATGGACTGGTCGAGCGCATCGAAGCCGGGGATGTGGGCTCGGCCGATGTCGTGGCACTGCTCGAACGTTTTATCGAGCCGATGCTCGCGCAAGGCGTCGACACGCTGGTGCTCGGTTGCACCCATTACCCGTTCCTCATTCCGGCCATCGAGCGGCGCTTCGGCAATGCTCTCACGCTCATCGATACCGGCGCCGCCATCGCGCGTCAGTTGCAACGCCGCCTCGAGACGGCCGAACTGAGCGCGCCGACGCAGTGCGAGTCGCCGCCTGGCCTCGCCGGCACGCTCCAACTGTTCACCACCGCAAGCCCGCACGCCTTGCAGAAGATGGCCGACCGCCTGCTGCCGCACGCCCCGGGCGTTCAGGCGGTCCGGATCCCCGGGACCGGCGAAGCCAACGAAGTCACCGAATGCGTCCCAAACGACGCGGCCCGCCTGGACTTGCCGCCCAACCTTCCCATCGCGTCAGCCTGACACCGTTTCCCTGTATCCCTGAATGCAACATGGGATAGGTGGATGGCGCTTGCAAATCTCGGCAACTTAAATAATAATTATTCTCATTAGTGTTACATTTTGACGTTTTCATCATGATCGTCTGCGTCTGCAAGTCCGTTTCCGAGCGCCAGATCAAGGCATGCCTCGATGCCGGAGCCACCACCCTGGAAGATCTTCAGATCGACCTGGGCGTTGCGCTGTGCTGCGGCAAGTGCGGCCCGTACGTTCAGGAGATGGTGTCGGGTGTCACGCCGTGCTGCGGTCGGTCGTGCGGTGGCTGCTGTCAATCGGCGCAGGCCGACGCCACGACCGAGGTCGTGTTCACGCAGCGCGACCTCGCGCTGGCGGCCTGAGGCATCCGGCAAGCCCTGACGTCATCCGTTTCGATTTCCCCGTCCCGATGCGGTCTTCACCGCAGCGCGACGCTACGAAGCCAGCCAGGCGTCTCGCGGCGTCATGCGCCAGCCAGCGACCCGTCACCCTCGGAGGTGTCAGATGGAACTCCTGATCGGCTTCGTTTCGACGTTATGTTTATCGTTCTTCCTGTTTCGAAGGTGAGTCGGTGCACGGTGCCTGACTCGCTGCATTCGCCGACCGCGCCCCCTGGCGCGGTTTTCCTTTGATCGCACGTCCGGCCATCCCGAACCCCGAGGCTTCGCGCATCGCGCACCACTCGACGTTCATCTGCCGCAAACTAGCGTACCCTAGCCGTTAACATGTCGACCGCCGTGCCCCCTGCCGTGACGACTTCCGGTCGTGCGCCCACCTCGATTCGTGACCCGCTGACGTCGCCGCGCGCCATTGTGATCGCGGGCGCGATCGTCGTTCTCCATATCGCCGCCCTGGTCGGTTTGTCGCAGCTGCGCAACGCCCCGGAAAAAGCGACCATCGAACCGACCACCTTCACTGCCACGATCATTCCGCTCACGCCCGCGCCCACGCCGCCGCAACCCGCGCCGCCCAAGCCGCAGCCGGAGCCGCCGAAGCCGCGCGTGACCCCGCCGCCGCCCAAGCCACGCGTGCAGCCCAGGAATGCCATCACGCAGAAGGCCGAGCCGGTCGCGCCCGCGCCCCAGCCCACGCCGGCCGCCCCGGTGCAGAACGCCGCACCCACCCCGCCGGCGCCGCCCGCGCCGACACCGGCACCCGCACCGTCCGGTCCGATCGAAGGTCTGGCCGTGAAATGCGAAGAGCCGCGCGTGGTCTATCCCACACAGTCGCGACGCGTGGGCGAGGAAGGCACGGTCACGCTGCGGCTGGTGATCGACACGCGCGGTGTGGTCGCGAGCGCGAACGTCATCAAGTCGAGCGGCTTCTCGCGGCTGGATCAGGCCGCCCGCACCGCCGCGCTGGCAATGCGCTGCGCGCCCCCGATGCAAAACGGTCGCGCGGTGGAAGCCGCCGCGACCAAGCCGTTTAACTTCAATCTGAACGATTAACGAACTGGATCTCCCGAGGAACGCAAAATGCAAGAGTATGGTTTGAGCCACGTCTGGGCACAGGGCGATTTCGTCACCCGAGCCATCGCGATCGTGCTGCTGGTGATGTCGGTGCTGTCCTGGACGGTCATCATCATCAAGGGCACGCAAGTCTTCCGCCTGAGCCGCCTCACGCGCTCCGCCGAACCCGATTTCTGGCATTCGGAGAACTTCTCCGCCGGTTTGCAGAAGCTCGGCGAATCGGGCCAGAACAATCCGTTCCTCGCGCTGGCCCTCGCCGGTCAGGACGCCGCCGAGCATCATCGCCAGAGCCAGCCGCATCTGCACGACAAGATGGACGTGAGCGACTGGATCACGCGCGCGCTCAAGAATTCGGTGGACGACACGGTCTCGCGCCTGCAAAGCGGCCTGGCCATGCTCGCCTCGATCGGCTCGACGTCGCCGTTCGTGGGATTGTTCGGTACGGTGTGGGGCATCTACCACGCGCTGCTGGCGATCGGCGCCTCGGGTCAGACGACCATCGACAAGGTGGCAGGCCCGGTGGGCGAAGCCCTCATCATGACCGCGTTCGGTCTGTTCGTCGCCATCCCGGCCGTGCTCGGGTTCAACGCGCTCACGCGCGCCAACAAGGGCATCGTCTCGAAGCTCAACCGCTTCGCCCACAGCCTGCACGCCTATTTCCTGACCGGCGCGAGCCTGCACTCGACGCAGTTCGCCAGCAACGTCACGCCGGTGCGCAAGCCGTCCACGCCGGCCAGCGCCAGCTAAGCCGGCGCACGAAACAAGGAGTTCGCCATGGCCATGGGTTCATACAGCAGCGACGACGGCGCCGACGACGCAATGATGAGCGAGATCAACATGACGCCGCTCGTCGACGTCATGTTGGTGCTGCTGATCATCTTCATCGTGACGCTGCCGGTGCTCAATCACGCGGTCAAGCTCGATCTGCCGCAGGCAAGCAACCAGCCGGAAGACACCAAGCCCGCCAAGATCGACGTCTCGATCCAGGCGGACGGCACAGTCTACTGGGACAAGCAGGCCATCGACGAGGCCACGCTCAAGGCACGCCTGGCCCAGGCGGCCGAGGCGCAGCCGCAGCCGGAGCTGCACCTGTTCGCCGACAAGAATGTGCGTTACGAGAGCGTTGCGAAGGTGCTCTCCGACGCCCAGACGGCAGGCGTGACCAAGCTCGGTTTCGTGACCGAGCCCGCGACGAAGTAGTCCGCACGCGTTCCACCGATCCGACGCTTCGCGCAAGTCGAAGCCGTCGCAGTACACAAAGCGCGGTGCCGGTCACCGCGCTTTTTCCATCCCCGCCCTTGCCCCGGCGCCGTCACCGCCCGCGCAGACTCGCTCGACTTTCCCGCCTCTCTCCCATCACTTTTCCGCCATTTCCCGATGAAGTTCACGCATTGTTCCAATCGGGTAACAATGCTTCCAGCGTTACGGGCTACTCCCGGTACCGGCCACCCCGATATAGTGGGGACATGACATTGGACGCGTCACGCCGCCCCGGCCCGCGTCCCCACAGGAGATTGCCCCATGAGCACCACCTTCGCCCGTCCGGTCGCCCGTGTCTTCACGGCAGCGCAAACGCAGGAAGGCGCCGGTTTTCACGTCAACCGCCCCTTCCCCACGCGCATGATGATGGACTTCGATCCGTTCCTGCTGCTCGACGAGATGGGTCCGATGCAGGTGGCCCCCGGCGACGCCAAGGGCGCGCCTGACCATCCGCACCGCGGTTTCGAGACCGTCACGTACCTGCTCGCCGGAGAAATGGAGCACCGCGACTCGCAAGGGCACGCCGGCAAGCTCACGCCCGGCGACGTGCAATGGATGACGGCCGGTGCGGGCGTGATTCACTCCGAAATGCCGTCGCAGGCCTTCCAGCAACGCGGCGGCGAAATGCACGGCTTTCAGCTCTGGGTGAACCTGCCGCGCACGGACAAGATGATGACGCCACGCTATCAGGAGCTGCCGGCTGCCGGCATCCCGAGCGCAACGAGCGAAGACGGCAAGGTGTCGGTGCGCGTGATCGCCGGCGAGGCGTTGGGCACACGCGCCGCCATCGAGACGCGCACGCCGATCCTGTACCAGCACTTCACGCTGCAACCGCAGGCGCTGCTCGATCATCCCGTGCCCGCCGACTTCAACGTGTTCGCCTACGTGATCGACGGCGAAGGCAATTTCGGTGCCGAGCCCGTTGCCGCCAAGGCGCATCAGATGGTCGTGTTCGGCAACGACGGCGAGAGCATTACCGTGCGCAACGATGGCGATCGGCCAGTGTCGTTCCTGCTGATCGGCGGCAAGCCGCTGGGTGAGCCGGTGGCACGCTACGGCCCGTTCGTGATGAACACCGAGAGCGAGATCCGCCAGGCGATCCTCGACTTCCAGGCGGGTCGCATGGGCCGCATCCCGGCCTCGGGCGCGGGCGCGACTGCCTAAGGGCAGCGTCCCCGGCCGCACGACAGCAGCATCCGGCGCGGCGCAAGCCGCCCCATCGTTCGCACCGGCCCGGCGAATTTGGGTCACAATGACACTCATTGAGTGCATCGTGGCCCATACGTTCGCCGGGCCGTTTTCATCCAGCCCCCACAGGAGCCGCCATGGCTGCAGAAGCGATTGTCACCGCCCATCTGGGCGCCGCCGGTTACACCACGCGTCTCTCGGACGGCAAACACGAATGGATCGCCGACGAGCCCGAAACGCTCGGCGGTGCGGACCTCGGTCCGGCCCCGACGGCGCTGCTGCTCTCGAGCCTGGGCGCATGCACATCGATCACGTTGCAGATGTATGCGCGCCGCAAGGAGTGGCCGCTCAAGGATGTGAAGGTGACGCTCGCGATGAATCCGGATGGCAAACCGCCGATGGGGACCACGCAGATCACGCGCAAGATCGAGCTGGGCGGGGATCTGTCCGAGGAGCAGCGTCAGCGTCTCTTGGAAATCGCCAATGCGTGCCCAATTCACAAGGTGTTGTCGGGCACCATCGCCATCGACAGTTCGCTGGTCGAGTAAGATCCGGCGCGCGCACGGCCTCTCGCTCCATGGCGACGCGAGGCCGGCCGTCATCGATTGAAGGGGAAATAGTCTTGCAGTACGAACATCTCATCGAGGTCAACGACCTTCTGAATCCGCTGGCCTTCGCGCTGTCCCGCGACCAATTGTGGCGAGGCCTGGTACTGCGCGCCGAGCAGCCGGAATCCTTTGTGCTGGGGCTGGACAAGTGCATCGTGCACGAACGCACCGACGACACGCTCACCCGCGAGCTGCGCTTCGGCGAGGCGGTAGTGCGCGATCGCGTGATCTTCGAAGCCCAGCAATCGGTCCGCTACGAGACGGCCGCCACCGACCAGCACGCCGGCGGCTCGCTCACGATGCGAATCGAAGAGCCCACGCCCACGCATTATTTCGTGCGCTTCACCTACAGCACCACGCTGCCGGAAGACGCCGCGACGGCCGATACCCGCTACAGCGAATTTGTGAAATCCGCCTATCGCGAAGCGGACATCGACACGGTGGCCCAGATTCGCGCCCTCGCGGAGCAGGGCGCACTGGGCTGAACGCCCGCCCCACAGGGCATTGCCGGACACCACCGTACGGCACCGGTCCGATGCCGGCCATCCCTCGGCATCGGACCAATTAGCAAAAATCTATTCCAGAAAATACGACAATAGCCAAATTCAAATACAAATGGGAATGATTCTCATTTAATATTCATCTCACAGTCAGCCACACGGATGAGCGAGATGACCGCAAGCCACACCACTGCCCGCCAGACCACGCCCGCAACGGCGCCGCGCCGCACCCTGTCGGTGTCGACGACGCGCACGCAGGCGGCCAGTCCGGCGGCGGAAAAGCCGGCCAGCCACGCCACGGGACGCGTGCTCACGAGCGATCACCTGTTGCAGGGCACACAGTGCGTGAACATCCTGCACAACGGACAGACGTACCAGTTGCGCGCCACGCGCTACGGCAAGTTGATCCTGACGAAGTAAGCGATTGAATCTGCAAGCATTTTGGCGGTGGCGAGACCACGACCTCGCCGCCACCTTCACCGAGTTTTGTGGGGACCACCTCGCCTAAGAGGTGTTTGGCAGTAGCCAGCGAACGCAACGCGATCCCATGTAGTTACGGCAAGCCCCTCTCTACCTGCGTTGCGCGCCAGCCAAGCCGCTTTTTTTGTCCACCCACACGGGTTTCATTGATGTTCTCCTCGCGGCGCCGCCTGCAAGCCTCAGGCACGCCGTCCGGCCTGACAAGCCCTTGACCCATCCGCGAGGATGGGTTTTTCTTTACATCACTTCGCGGTGACGGCGGCAATGCCCGCCCGGGCGATCTGCGCGTCTTGCGCCGACTTCACACCCGAGACGCCGACCGCGCCGATCACATCGCCGTTGACAACGATGGGCACGCCGCCTTCGAGCATGGCGGTGTTCGGCGCGCTCAGGAACGCGAAGCGGCCGCCATTGATCATCTCTTCGAACGCACCGCTCTCGCGACGGCCGACGGCCGAGGTCTGCGCCTTGCCAAGCGACATCATGGCGGTGCTGGGCGCCGCGCCGTCCATGCGGTGCAGCGACAGCGCGTGACCGCCGTCGTCGACGATCGTGATGCATACGTTCCAGCCGTTCGCGCTGGCTTCGGCCACGGCGGCGGCGTTGATCTTCTGCACGTCTTCAACAGTCAGGACTGCTTTCGTCTTCATACGTCTCTCTCATTCAGGGTTGGCAATTCAGGAAGCCGCGCCGGGCGCGGCTTCCGCGGAAATCCGCCTGCGACGATGCCTCCGGCACGTGACATCGCGCAGGCAACGGACCGCTCAGTGCCCTACGGCCAGCGCCATCCACTCGCGCAGCGCCTGTCGCGTCCTGCGCAAACCGTCGAGTGTCGGCCACATGCCGGGCACGGCATCCGGGTCGAGGTTGCTCGCATTGCAGCACGGCGCGGGTACCACCGTGAGTCCAGCGCGCTCGAACTGATCGCGGGCGCGGCGCATATGCCAGGCACTCGTGACCAGATAGACGCGCGACACGCCGGCGTTGGTCAGCATGCGCGCGCTGAAGATGGCGTTTTGCGCCGTGTTCAGTGATTGTCCTTCGGTCCAGCGCACCGGCACGCCAAATTCCTCGGTGGCGACCTGCGCCATCAGACGCCCCTCGACCGCCTGTCCGCTCGGGCTGCCGCCGGACATGAGCACCGGGAGGTGCGTCTCGCGGGCGAGAAACGCGCCGTACCGCACCCGTGCAAGCGTCTCCGTGCTCAGGTCGGCATCCTTGCGCCAGCCCTTGCTGGCGTATTCGGTAGCGTTGACGCTGGTGCCGCCGCCGAGGATCACCACGGCCTGTGGCAGCGCCGCCGCCGTGGCCGGATGCTGTCGCGCAGCGTCGTACGCCTTGAGATCGACCGGCTTTCCCACCTCGAGCCCATACGCGATCTGCCGGGCGAACCACGGCATGGCCTGCAGCCAGAGCACCCCGGCCGCGAGCACGGCCAGCGTCCTCCCGGTGCGCGGCCAGCGCCGCCAGCTCACGAGCGAGAGCACCGCGAGCACAAGCACATTGGCTGGCGGCAGAAACAAGCTGACGAGGAGGTTCCGGGCGAGCCAATCGAAGGGCATCCCGCCAGTCTACTGGACTGCACACGCGAGTGCATCCATTCTCTACGCCAGGGCGCCCACCGGCGCGCCGCGCACCGTTGCGCGCAAGCTTGCCGGGGCCGGCGTCACGGCACGACTCCACGCCGCAACGCGAAGCGACGCCTCTCCGTACTTTCCTCAGGACGTTCGCGCCGGCATTCCGGTTACACTTCGCGCATGCCCGACGACCTCACCGCCGACTTGGCCACGCTTCCCCGTCAATTGCTGGTGACGCCCGACGTCACCTCACGCACCCAGATCGCCACCTTCGCGTCGCAGCTCGCGCAAGCGCTGGCTCGCGGCATTCGGCTAGTACAACTTCGCAACCGGTCGCTCGACGCCGACGGTTATCGCGCCCTTGCGGAGAGCGCGCTGGCCCTGACGCATGCGGCCGGGGCGCAACTCATCCTCAATCCACCGCGCGACGTGGCGGACCTTTGGCTCGACATTGCCAGCGGCAAGCATGCCGGCACGGTCCCGCAAGCCGACGGCTGGCACCTGACGAGCGAGCGGCTCATGGCGAGCCAGACGCGTCCAGCGGGCTGGCGACGGGTGAGTGCCGCGTGTCATGACGCAGCCCAGCTCGCGCAGGCCGGCCGACTCGAACTCGACTTCGTGACGCTGTCCCCCGTACTCGCCACCGCCACGCATCCGGAGGCCACGCCGCTCGGCTGGCCCGCATTCACGGCCCTTGCGGCACAGGCCACGCTGCCGGTGTTCGCGCTCGGCGGCATGCGTGCCGACATGCTCTCGAACGCGCGCCACGCCGGCGCCTACGGCATCGCCGCGATCCGCGCGTTCTGGCCTACGGCCTGAGGCCCCCTCAAAACGACAAAGGGGCGGATTCAATCCGCCCCCCGGGTGCGCGCCGCCGATGGCGTCGCAGTACCGCTGACTCCCTGATCGCCGGCGTCGCTTACCCGGCGAGCGCCTTGCGAGCCGCGATCACGCCCTGCGCGTAAGTCGGGTCGATCTTCTCGAAGTGCGCGATCTGACGCGCCGATACGTCGTCCGGCACGCCCTGCATCGAGGCGGCGATGTTGCCGAACAGTCGGCCCTTCTGCCCGTCGTCGAACAACTGGAACAGCGCGCGTGGCTGCGAGTAATGATCGTCGTCTTCGCGATGGTCATAGCGATCGGCCAGGGCGCCCACCGCTTGCGGCGGCTCGCGGAATTCCGGCTGCTCCGCGAATATGCCGTAGCGATTCGGCTCGTAATTCGTCGTGCCACCCAGATTGCCGTCCACGCGCATCGCGCCATCGCGGTGGAAGCTGTGATGGAACGGGCACTTCGGCGCATTGACCGGAATGGCACTGTGATTCACGCCAAGACGGTAACGCTGCGTGTCGCCGTACGAGAACAGGCGCCCTTGCAACATGCGGTCGGGCGAGAAGCCGATGCCCGGCACCACGTTGGCCGGATTGAACGCCGCCTGCTCGACGTCGGCGAAGTAATTCTCCGGATTGCGATTGAGTTCGAGCACGCCCACGTCGATGAGCGGGTAGTCCGCGTGCGGCCACACCTTCGTCAGATCGAACGGGTTGATGCGATAGGTTGCCGCGTCGGCCTCCGGCATCACCTGCACCTGCATGCGCCAGCGCGGGAAGTTGCCGGCCTCGATCGCCTCGAACAGGTCGCGTTGCGCGCTTTCCCGATCGCCGGCGACCACCTGTGCCGCCTGCGCGTTCGTCAGGTTCTCGATGCCCTGCATCGACTTGAAGTGGAACTTCACCCAGAAACGTTCGTTGGCCGCGTTGATGAAGCTGAACGTGTGCGAGCCGAAGCCGTGTTGCTGGCGGTAGTTCGCCGGCAGGCCGCGATCGCTCATGAGAATCGTGACCTGATGCAGCGATTCGGGGTGATGCGACCAGAAGTCCCACGCAGCCGTCGGATTGCGCAGGTTTGTCTTCGGGTCACGCTTTTGCGTGTGGATGAAGTCGGGGAACTTGAGCGGATCGCGCACGAAGAATACCGGCGTGTTGTTGCCCACGAGATCCCAGTTGCCTTCGTCGGTGTAGAACTTCAGCGCGAAGCCGCGCACGTCGCGCTCCGCATCGGCCGCACCGCGCTCGCCGGCCACCGTCGAGAAGCGCAGGAACACCGGCGTTTCCTTGCCGATGGCCTCGAACACGCGCGCCCGGCTGTACTTCGTGATGTCGTGCGTGACGGTGAGCTTGCCGAACGCACCGGAGCCCTTCGCGTGCACGCGACGCTCCGGAATCACTTCCCGGTCGAAGTGCGCGAGCTTTTCGAGGAACCACACGTCCTGAAGCAAGGCCGGGCCGCGCGGGCCGGCGGTGAGCGTGTTCTGGTTGTCGGGCACCGGGGCTCCGGCGGCGGTCGTGAGTTTTTTCGTATCTGACATGTGACGCTCTCCTGTTTCCTGATCGGGCAATCTCGCCGGACTCATGCGCCCATCTGCGCAAAGTCGGCGAGCACGTGTTCCAGCGTGGTTTCGATGTCGTGCCAATAGGCTTTGAATGGGGTCATCGTCGGCGCCTCTCCGGGCATGGGGTGGCTCGGGCAATCGTCGCGTCGGTGGGCGGTGGCCTGCTGGCAGTGCCCGTTGCCAACGCGTGCCGTCAGATTAAATATTTTTATCGAAATCGTGAAATTGATCGTTTTTATATATTCAATAGACAAAAGCAATACGCCGCGGCTCGGCGCAGCGGCGGCGGCATGACAGTCGGAAGGACCTGGAGGAAAAAGCGGAAGGGAAAAGCGCGGGGGGAAGACGGGGAAGCGTCGACAAGCGGCGGGGGCGGAATGCGGTGACCTGTTGGCCGCGCCCGCCCCGGCCGCTCAGTTCGACGTGGCCGGAAGATCCAGCGGAATCACACCCGGCAGGTGGCATTTGGCAATGGCTTGCGCCACGGCGTCGATGGCCGGCAGGCGCGTGAAGCTCTTGCGCCAGGCGAGCACCACGCGGCGGTCGGGCACGGGGGCCGAGAACGGCACGTAGCGCAACAGGCTGTCGGGTGCCTGCGTGTCGGGCACGGACGTCTTCGGCAGCACGGTGATGCCCACGCCACTCGCGACCATGTGGCGAATCGTCTCCAGCGACGAGCCTTCGAACGTCTTCTGGATGCCGTCGGCGTTCTGCGAGAAGCGCATCAGTTCGGGGCATACGCCCAGCACGTGATCGCGGAAGCAGTGACCGCTGCCGAGCAGCAGCATGGTTTCCTGCTTGAGATCGCCCGCGTCGATCTGCTCGCGCGTGGCCCACGGGTGCGAGCGCGGCAGTGCCACCACGAACGGCTCATCGTAGAGCGGACGCACCATCAGGCCGCTCTCCGGGAACGGCAGCGCCATGATGGCCGCATCGATCTCGCCCTGCTTGAGCAGTTCAATGAGCTTGAGGGTGTAATTCTCCTGCAGCATGAGCGGCATCTGCGGCGTCGTCTCGATCATCTGCTTGACGAGTGCCGGCAACAGATACGGGCCGATGGTGTAAATCACGCCCAGGCGCAACGGTCCCGCGAGCGGATCGCGGCCCTGCTTGGCAATTTCCTTGATGGCGATGGTCTGCTCGAGCACGCGCTGCGCCTGCGCGACGATCTGCTCGCCGAGCGGCGTCACGCTCACTTCCGCGGCGCCACGCTCGAAAATCTGTACGTTCAGCTCGTCTTCGAGCTTCTTGATGGCCACCGAGAGCGTCGGCTGGCTGACGAAACAGGCTTCCGCCGCGCGACCGAAATGGCGTTCTCGCGCCACCGCCACGATGTACTTGAGTTCCGTGAGGGTCATGTCGTCCTAACCTGTGTAAATTAATCGAACAACGGCAGTCGATAGATTTTCTTTTTTATAGCACAATCGGGCGGCAATTGCCCGTTTTCAGGCGACGCTCCCATCGGCACCGCGCTCCCCCTGCCACCGACCGCCGCACCGGCGTCGAGTACCGTCCCGCCGGCCCGGCACCCGGGGTCATGCCTTCAGATAGTCTTCGCGCGCGCCGAGCCATCGCTCCAGATGCGCCGCCACCGCGCCTGGATGCGATTTGAGCAACCGGTCGGCCGCCTCCTGCGCGCCCGGAATCATCCAAGCGTCCTCGTTGAGGTCGACGAAGCGCAGCATGGCGGCGCCCGACTGCCGTGCACCGAGGAATTCTCCCGGGCCGCGAATCTCCAGATCTCGCCGCGCGATGACGAAGCCGTCGGTGGTCTCGCGCATCGTCTGCAATCGCGCCTTGGCGCCCATCGACAGCGGTGAGGCATACATCAGCAGGCACACCGATTCGGCCGAGCCGCGCCCGACGCGTCCTCGCAATTGATGGAGCTGCGCGAGACCGAAGCGCTCGGCATGCTCGATGACCATCAGCGACGCATTGGGCACGTCCACGCCCACTTCGATGACCGTGGTCGCCACGAGCAGATGCGTGTCGCCGCGCGAGAAGTCGTCCATCACGGCGGCCTTCTCCGCCGGCGAGAGCCGACCGTGAACGAGGCCCACGCGCAATTCGGGCAGCGCCGCCACCAGTTGCGCATGCGTGTCGACGGCCGTCTGCAATTGCAGGGCCTCGCTCTCCTCGATCAGCGGGCACACCCAGTACACCTGACGGCCGGCCAGCGCGGCCGCGCGAACCCGGTCGATGACCTCGGGACGCCGCGTGTCGCTGACGAGCTTCGTCACGACCGGACTGCGCCCGGGCGGCAGCTCGTCGATGACGGAGACGTCGAGATCGGCGTAGTAGGTCATGGCAAGCGTGCGCGGAATCGGCGTGGCGCTCATCATCAGTTGGTGCGGCATGGCGTCGTCGCCCATGCCGGCGGTCTGCATCTTGCTGCGCAGCGCCAGACGCTGGGCGACGCCGAATCGATGCTGTTCGTCGACGACGGCCATCCCCAGCCGCGCGAACACGACCGTGTCCTGAATGATGGCGTGCGTGCCAATGACGAGTTGCGCCTCGCCGCTGGCCACGCGGGCCAGCGCCTCGCGCTTTTCCTTCGCCTTCATGCTGCCGGCAAGCCACGCGAGCGTCACGCCCAACGGCGCGAGCCATGCGGAGAGCTTGCGCAGATGCTGTTCGGCCAGAATTTCGGTCGGCGCCATGATTGCGGCCTGGTAGCCGGCGTCGATGGCCTGCGCGGCGGCAAGCGCCGCGATGATCGTCTTGCCGCTGCCCACGTCGCCCTGCAGCAGCCGCTGCATCGGATGCGGCTCGGCCAGGTCGGCGCGAATCTCCGCCCAGACGCGTTGCTGCGCGCCTGTCAGACGAAACGGCAGCGCCGCCTCGAAGCGTTCCAGCAGGCCACCGGGCACGCGCGCGCCCAAGGCCGGTGCGGCGAGTCGCCGGCGCGCGGCCTGCGCACGCTTGAGCGACAACTGCTGCGCCAGAAGCTCCTCGCACTTGATGCGCAACCACGCGGGATGCGAACGCTCGATGAGCGCCGTCTCCGACACGTTCGGCGGCGGTGCGTGCAGCAGGTGCACGGCGTCGGACAACGCAGGCAGCGGATGATCGGGGCCGATGGCGTCCTGGAGCAGACCCGGCGGCAGCAGTTCCGGGAGCGGCGTGCGCGCCATCGCGTTGTGGATGGCCTTGCGAAGATACGCCTGCGACAGGCCCGCCGCACTCGGATACACCGGCGTGAGCGACTCGGGCAACGGCGCGGCGGCGTCCTGCACCACGCGATATGCGGGGTGCACCATCTCCAGCCCGAAGAATCCGCCCCGCACTTCGCCGCGCACACGCACACGCGTGCCAATGGCGAGCTGCTTCTGCTGGCTGCCGTAGAAATTCAGAAAACGCAGCACGAGTTCGTGCCCATCGTCCGCAATGCGTACGACCCACTGGCGGCGCGGCCGATAGGCGACTTCGCTGGACGTCACCACGCCTTCGACCTGCGCCAGCTCGCTCGGAAGCACCTCGCCGATCTTGCGCAGCGTGGTTTCGTCCTCGTAGCGCATGGGCAAGTGCAGGATGAGGTCGATGTCGCGCTTCAGGCCGAGTTTGGCGAGCTTGTCGGCGCTGCCGGCCCCGGCCTTGCTGGCTGCGGGCCTGGTGGCCTTGGTGGCCTTGGTGGCCTTGGTGGCCTTGGCGGGCCCTGATGCGACGGAGGATTGGCCGGACTTGTCGGAATGGCTTGTCCCCGCGTCCGTCGGGGTGTTGGCGGACTTCGCCGATGCCGGCGCGGCGCTATCGGCAGCGGCGGCCCCGGAGCGACGCGCGCCGCGCCTGGCGGCCACGCGCGGCGAGGCGTCGGCCTGCGCGCCTGCGGCATCGGCAAGGTCCACGAGGTCGGCAGGGGCGTCGTCGGGCGCGGTGGCGGACATTCTGCGTTCGGTCATGCAGTCGCGAATCTGGCGTTCCAAGTAAAATGGCGGTTGCTACGCATTGTAAACGCTGATGTATACCCTCTCCGATTTCGATTTCGACCTGCCGCCCGAGCTCATCGCGCAGACCGCTCTCGCCGAGCGCACCGCCAGCCGCTTGCTGGAGGTCGACGGCAGTGTCACGCCACCGCATCTGTACGACCGCCGCTTCGCCGACCTGCCCGGTCTGCTCGCCCCCGGCGACCTGCTCGTCTTCAACGACACGCGCGTCATCAAGGCGCGCCTGTTCGGCCAGAAGGCAAGCGGCGGCAAGATCGAGGTGCTCGTCGAGCGCGTGATCGACAGCCGCACCGCGCTGGCCCAGATCCGCGCCAGCAAGCGTCCCGGCCCGGGCACCGTGCTTCGCCTGGCGGATGCCTTCGACGTGACGGTCGGCGAGCGCGTCGAGCCGTTCTACACACTTCATTTCCCGGACGACTGCTACACGCTGCTCGAGACGTATGGCCGCCTGCCGCTGCCACCTTATATCGAGCACGACGCCGACGCCGCCGACGAGACACGCTACCAAACGGTCTACGCCCGCAATCCGGGCGCCGTGGCGGCCCCCACGGCCGGCCTGCACTTCGACGACAGCTTGTTCGCCCGTCTCGACGCACTCGGCGTGCAACGCGCCACGCTCACCCTGCACGTGGGCGCCGGCACCTTCCAGCCGGTGCGCGTGGAGAACATCGACGAGCACAAGATGCACGCGGAGTGGTACGAAATCACGCCGGAGCTCGTGCAGGCCATCGCCGCCACCCGCGCCCGCGGCGGGCGAGTGATCGCCGTGGGCACGACGTCGATGCGGGCGCTCGAATCGGCCGCGCAGGCCGCGCTCGTCGCCGGAGACGCACCGGGAACGCTTCGCCCGGGCAGCGCCGAGACGGACATCTTCATCACGCCCGGCTACCGGTTCCAGGTGGTCGATCGCCTGATCACCAACTTCCACCTGCCCAAGTCGACACTGCTCATGCTGGTGTCGGCTTTCTCGGGCATGGAGACGATCCGCGCGGCCTATCGGCACGCAATCGAGCAGCGCTACCGCTTCTTCAGCTATGGCGACGCGATGATCCTCTCGCGCGTGGAAATGCACGACGCCCCCCTGGCCGCGGCCTGAGCGACGCGATATACGCGGCGGGCCGCCGCGCGCGGGCGGGCGCGCCGGCCGCCGATCGGGGCCCATCGCATGCGTGGGCCGTCGCACCCGGCCCCGCCGGCCGGCGGGGCGTTCTCATCGAGCGTCATTCGACCCGGTACAATGGCGCCTTGGCCGCGCATGGGGCGCTGGCCGTTTTTTGACGCCCCCGCGCGTGCGCCGGCTTGTTTTGCCGGTGGTGCCGGGGCGCACGACACATGCTCAAGTTCGAACTCATCACCACCGACGGGCAGGCCCGCCGGGGACGCGTCACGCTCAACCACGGCGTGGTCGAGACGCCCATCTTCATGCCCGTGGGCACCTACGGCTCGGTCAAGGCGATGTCGCCCGCCGAACTCGTCGAAAACAACGCCCAGATCATTCTCGGCAACACGTTCCACCTCTGGCTGCGCCCGGGCCTCGAGACGATTGCCGCGCACGGTGGCCTGCACCGTTTCATGGGCTGGGATCGTCCGATCCTGACCGACTCCGGCGGCTTCCAGGTCTTCAGCCTCGGCGAATTGCGCAAAATCAGCGAAGAAGGCGTGAAATTCGCTTCGCCAGTCAATGGCGACCGGTTGTTCCTCTCGCCGGAAATCTCGATGCAGATTCAGCGCGTGCTCAATTCGGACATCGTGATGCAGTTCGACGAATGCACGCCTTACGAGATCGACGGCCGCCCCGCCACGGAATCGGAAGCCGGCCAGTCGATGCGCATGTCGCTGCGCTGGGCCAAGCGTTCGATCGACGAATTCAACCGCCTCGAAAACCCCAACGCCCTGTTCGGCATCGTGCAGGGCGGCATGTACGAACATCTGCGAGACGAGTCGCTCGCCGGGCTCTCCGAGCTCGACTTCCACGGTTATGCCATCGGCGGGTTGTCGGTCGGCGAGCCCAAGGAGGACATGATGCGCGTGCTCGAGCACGTGGCGCCGCGCCTGCCCGCGAACAAGCCGCACTACCTGATGGGTGTGGGCACGCCGGAAGACCTCGTGGCGGGTGTGTCCGCGGGCGTCGACATGTTCGATTGCGTGATGCCCACGCGAAACGCGCGCAACGGCTGGCTGTTCACGCGTTTCGGCGACTTGAAGATCCGCAACGCCTCGCACAAGAGCGACACACGCCCGCTGGACGAAACTTGCGGGTGTTACACCTGTCGAAACTTCTCGCGCGCCTATCTGCACCATTTGCAGCGAGCCGGGGAGATTCTGGGCGCGCGGCTCAACACCATCCATAACCTGCATTACTATCTCACGCTGATGCAGGAAATGCGGGATGCCATCGAAGCCCACCGATTCGACGCGTTCGTCACCCAGTTTCGGGCCGATCGCGCGCGCGGCGTGCAGTGACGGCCCGGGGCTCCGCAACGGGCACCGAATCCCCGTGGAAGGCGCTCGGGCAGTGGTAAAATGCCGGGCTTGGATCCTGAATCCTCGCACCGAAACACACGCCGCGCGTGTCCGGGTCACCGGCCACACGCGGCTTTTACACGTCTTACATAAGGAGAACCGAACGTGCTGATTTCCGATGCTTTCGCTCAGACGGCTGGCGCCGCCAGCCCGACCAGCAACCTGATGAGCTTCCTGCCGCTCGTTCTGATGTTCGTGGTGCTGTACTTCATCATGATCCGTCCGCAGATGAAGCGTCAGAAGGAAACCCGCAACATGCTCGCGGCCCTCGCCAAGGGCGACGAAGTCGTGACCTCGGGTGGTCTGGCCGGTCGCATCTCGAAGGTCGGTGAGACCTTCGTGACCATCGAGATCGCGGAGAACGTCGAAATCAACGTGCAAAAGGGTGCGATCACGACCCTGCTGCCGAAGGGCACCATCAAGGCGCTCTGATCCTTCGCGCAACCGCATGCGGCCGCCCTCCCAGGCGGCCGCAATGCATGGCGGCGCGGGTCTGGCGACCTGCGTTGCCTTGCCAGCCGGTCTGAAGCACGGTTTGCCACGAGGCATCACCCTAGCCCGCCGCTATGAATCGCTATCCTCTCTGGAAATACATCATCATTCTGGTGGCGCTCGCCATCGGGGTGCTTTACACGCTGCCAAACCTGTTCGGTGAAACGCCGGCGGTACAGATTTCCAGCGTCAAGGCGACCGTCAAGGTCGACCCCTCGACGCTCGCGCGCGCCGAAGACGCGCTCAAGGCACAGAACATTGCCTACAACGGTGCCGTGTTCGACAGCACGGGCAACAACCCGAGCGTGCGCATTCGCTTCTCCGACACCGACACGCAGCTGCGCGCCAAGGATCTGCTCCAGACCGCGCTGAACACCGATCCGACCGACCCGACCTACGTCGTGGCGCTCAACCTGCTCTCGGCCTCGCCGGACTGGCTCACCAGGATTCATGCGCTGCCGATGTACCTCGGCCTCGACCTGCGCGGCGGTGTCCACTTCCTGCTGCAAGTCGACATGGCCGGTGCCATCACCAAGCGTCTGGATGCATCGGCCGCCGACGCCCGTACGCTGCTGCGCGACAAGAACATCCGTCACAACGGCGTGACGCGCACGGACAATGGCATCGAAGCGGCCTTCAGCACGCAGGAAGACGCCGATCGCGCCCGTGGCGCGCTCACCGACGGCCTGCCCGATCTGTCCTACACGACGCAGCCCGGCCCGAACGGGACGTTCAAGGTGGTGGGCACGTTCACGGAGGCCGCCCGGCGCTCCGTGCAGGACAACGCCGTCAAGCAGAACATCGTGACGCTGCATAACCGGGTGAACGAGCTTGGCGTGTCCGAGCCCGTGATCCAGCAGGAAGGCCCGGACCGCATCGTCGTGCAGTTGCCCGGCGTGCAGGACACCGCCAAGGCGAAGGACATCATCGGCCGCACCGCGACGCTCGAAGCGCGCCTGGCCGATCCGGACGCGCCCCGCTTCGTCACGGCCGATACGCCGGTCCCGCCGCAGGACGAGCTGTTCCTGCACGGCAACGGCGCACCGGTCATGCTCAAGCGTCAGGTGATCTTCAGCGGCGATCGCATCACGAGCGCCTCGGCCGGCTTCGACGACCACCAGCAGCCCTCGGTCAACATCAAGCTCGATGCCGCCGGCGGTCGCGTCCTGCGCGACGTGTCACGCGACAACATCGGCAAGCCGATGGCGATCGTACTGTTCGAAAAGGGCAAGGGCGAAGTGCTGACGGTGGCGAACATCCGCAGCGAACTCGGTCAGAGCTTCCAGATCACCGGCATGGGCTCGGCGCAGGCCGCCAACGATCTGGCGCTGCTGCTGCGCGCCGGTTCGCTCGCCGCGCCGATGGAAATCATCGAAGAGCGCACGATCGGCCCGAGCCTCGGCGCGGATAACGTGCAAAAGGGTGTCGACTCGGTGATGTACGGCCTGATCGCCATCGCCGTATTCATGATGCTGTATTACATGCTCTTCGGCGTGTTCTCGGTCATCGCCCTGCTGTTCAACCTGCTGCTGCTCGTGGCCGTGCTCTCGATGATGCAGGCCACGCTCACGCTGCCGGGTATCGCCGCCATCGCGCTCACGCTCGGCATGGCCATCGATGCCAACGTGCTGATCAACGAACGTATCCGCGAGGAACTGCGTGCGGGTGCGTCGGCACAGAAGGCGATTTCGCTGGGCTTCGAGCATGCGTGGGCCACGATTCTCGACTCGAACGTGACCACGCTGATCGCCGGCCTGGCACTGCTGGCCTTCGGGTCGGGCCCGGTGCGCGCGTTTGCCGTGGTGCACTGCCTGGGTATCCTGACCTCGATGTTCTCGGCCGTGTTCTTCTCGCGCGGTCTGGTCAACCTGTGGTACGGCGGCCGCCGCAAGCTCAAGACGCTGGCGATCGGCCAGGTCTGGCGCCCGGACGGTGCGAAGAACGCACCCGACGCAGGCGAGCAATAACCGCAGGCGCGAGAGGAAACAGTCATGGAATTTTTCCGCATCAAGAAAGACGTGCCGTTCATGCGGCACGCCCTGATCTTCAACATCATCTCGGCGCTCACGTTCGTGGCGGCGGTGTTCTTCCTGCTCACGCGGGGCCTGCACCTGTCGATCGAGTTCACCGGCGGCACGGTCATGGAAGTGGCCTACTCGCAGGCGGCCGATCTCGAGAAGATCCGGGGCGAAGTGGGCAAGCTCGGCTATCGCGACGTGCAGGTGCAGAGCTTCGGCACCTCGCGCGACGTGATGATCCGCCTGCCGATCCAGAGCGGCGCCGACGGCAAGCAGGTGACCAGCGCGCAACAGAGCGACGCCGTGATGACCGCGCTCAAGGCCGACGCCCCCGACGTGCAGCTGCGTCGCGTGGAATTCGTCGGCCCGCAGATCGGTCACGAGCTGTTCACCGACGGCCTGCTGGCGCTGACCTTCGTGGTCGTGGGCATCATCATCTATCTGTCGTTCCGCTTCGAATGGAAATTCGCCGTGGCCGGCGTGATCGCCAACCTGCACGACGTGGTGATCATTCTCGGCTTCTTCGCATTCTTCCAGTGGGAGTTCTCGCTGGCGGTGCTCGCGGGGGTGCTGGCCGTGCTCGGCTACTCGGTGAACGAATCGGTCGTGATCTTCGACCGGATTCGCGAGACCTTCCGAAAGATGCGCAAGGCAACGGTGCAGGAAGTGATCGACCACGCCATCACGACGACCATGTCGCGTACGATCATCACGCACGCGAGTACGGAAATGATGGTGCTGTCGATGTTCTTCTTCGGCGGTCAGACGCTGCACTACTTCGCACTGGCGCTGACCGTGGGTATTCTGTTCGGTATCTACTCGTCGGTGTTCGTGGCGGCCGCGCTCGCGATGTGGTTCGGTGTGAAGCGCGAGGACCTCATCAAGCATGGTGGCAAGGACGACGAACCAGGGGTCGATCGCAACGACCCGAACTTCGGCGCCCGTGTCTGACACGCGCGACATGATGTGAAGAAACCGCCGGCTCGCCCGGCGGTTTTTTTTCGTGTGTCGCCGTCACGCGGTGCGGTACGGTGTGACGCGTGCAGGCGCGGCGGGCTTGCGGTAATCTCGCGAAGTTCGCCAATTTCGACATTTCACGCCAATGAAGTCCGTCCGCATCTGGGATCTGCCCACTCGTCTGTTTCACTGGTCGTTCGTCGTGCTGGCGGTGGCGGCCTACGTCACGGCCAAAACAGGCGGCAACGCGATGATCTACCACTTCTGGTGCGGCTACGCCGTGCTCGCGCTGCTGCTGTTCCGGCTGGTGTGGGGCATCGCCGGGCCGCGCTATGCCCGCTTCGGGGCGTTCATCGCCCGCCCGGCAACGTTCCTGCGCTCGCTGCGCGATACATCGGACACCGACGCCCGCTTCGCCGGTCACACGCCCCTCGGCGGTCTGTCGGTGATGGCGATGCTGTTGTTCTTCGCGATCCAGGCCGGTCTGGGCCTGTTCTCGAACGACGACATCTTCAACGACGGCCCGCTCGTCAAGTTCATCGACAAGGACACCAGCGACATGCTCACTGGCTGGCATCTGCGCAACCAATGGGTACTGGTCGCACTCGTCGCGCTGCACGTGCTGGCGATTCTCTATTACCGCGTGATCCGCAGGAAGGATCTGATCAAGCCGATGATCGTGGGCGACAAGCGCACCGCCGCGCCCGTGCATCCGGCGCGCGACGATTGGCGGGTGCGCGTGGGCGCACTGGTGCTGATCGTGCTGGCCTC
Organism: Pandoraea sp. E26; assembly: GCF_000681415.1. Taxonomy (NCBI): domain Bacteria; kingdom Pseudomonadati; phylum Pseudomonadota; class Betaproteobacteria; order Burkholderiales; family Burkholderiaceae; genus Pandoraea; species Pandoraea sp. E26. Next base: position 28,161 of record NZ_AYXJ01000029.1, on the reverse strand, counting down.
GGCGCTCGTGTATCGGGTCGTCAACCTGACCCCGGCCGTGGCAGCCTTGCCGTCGTATTGACGGCGCGATCTCGACGTCCATGAAAAAAGCCGGTCGGATGACCGGCTTTTTCGCAGGCGTGGCCAGCGTGCGAGACGCGCTTACTTGGCGCGGAAGCTGTCGTGGCAGCTCTTGCAGGTTTGCGCCGCCTCGCCGAAGGCCGTCTTGATCGAGGCGAGGTCCCCGCCCTTGGCCACGGTGTTGAGCTTGGCCACCGCGGTTTCCATCTTCTCGGCAGCTTGCTGGAACTTCGCCTTGTCGGAGAACACCTCCGGCTTCGCCTTGCTCCTTGCCGTGGTCTGACCGCCCTCGAACGCGGGCCACGGCAGCTTGGAAAGCGTGGCGACGAGTTCGGCGTTCTTGATCACGTCGTCCTTGTTGAACGGTGCGTCACCCTTGACCACGGCACCGATACGACCGAAATGGTTGCCGAGCAGGAAGAGGGCCGATTGACGGTATTCCACGGCGTCGTCGGCCTTGGCGAACTGAGCCTGTGCGAATGCCGGCACGACGGCGGCGGCAAGCGCTGCAACTGCGAGGGTAAGCTTCATCGGTGGGGTTCTCCTTATGGGTTGTGCGGCTATGATACACAGCAACCCGGCACCGTAAAAAACGAAACGGGCCGCAAAAGCGGCCCGTCGGGTCGACGCGGGCGCCAGATGCCGCGAGTCGAGGGGTCTTCGGTGGTTCGGAGGCTTACACGCGCTTGGCGAGCGCCTCGGCGATACCGACATAGTTTGCCGGGGTCATCTCCAGCAGACGCGCCTTGGCGTCTTCGGGAATCGCCAGTTGCTTGATGAACGCCTGCAGTGCTTCGCGGGTGATGCCCTTGCCGCGCGTGAGCTCCTTGAGTTGCTCGTACGGGTTCGGCACACCGAAGCGGCGCATCACGGTCTGCACCGGCTCGGCCAGCACTTCCCACGTGTTGTCGAGGTCTTCGTCCAGACGCTGCGGGTTGACTTCGAGCTTGCCCAGACCGCGCAGGCACGAGTCGTAGGCCAGCAGGCTGTAGCCGAACGCCACGCCAATGTTGCGCAGCACGGTCGAGTCCGTGAGATCGCGCTGCCAGCGCGAAACCGGCAGCTTGTCGGCCAGGTGACGCAGCACCGCGTTGGCCAGGCCCAGATTGCCTTCCGAGTTCTCGAAATCGATCGGGTTGACCTTGTGCGGCATGGTCGACGAGCCGATTTCACCGGCCTTCGTCTTCTGCTTGAAGTAGCCGACGGAGATGTAACCCCAGATGTCGCGGTTCAGATCGAGCAGGATCGTGTTGGCGCGAGCCACGGCGTCGAACAGCTCGGCCATGTAGTCGTGCGGTTCGATCTGGATCGTGTACGGGTTGAACGTGAGGCCCAGGCGCTTTTCGATCACCGCCCTGGAGAACGACTCCCAGTCGTATTCCGGGTAGGCCGACAGGTGGGCGTTGTAATTGCCGACCGCGCCGTTCATCTTGGCAAGCAGCTCGACGCGACGCACGCGCTCGAGCGCGCGAGCCAGGCGCACGGCCACGTTGGCCAGCTCCTTGCCCAGCGTGGTCGGCGAGGCCGGTTGACCGTGCGTGCGCGAGAGCATCGGCTGCGCGGCGTGCTCGCGGGCGAGCTCGCTGAGCTTGGTCACGAGCGATTCGAGCGCGGGCACGATCACTTCGTCGCGCGCGCCCTTGATCATCATGCCGTGCGACGTGTTGTTGATGTCTTCCGATGTGCAGGCGAAGTGAATGAACTCGCTGGCCTTCTCGAGCTCCGCCTGGCCCTGCACCTTCTCCTTGAGCCAGTACTCGACCGCCTTCACGTCGTGGTTCGTGACCTTCTCGATGTCCTTGATGCGCTGGGCATCGGCGTTCGAGAAATTGGCGGCGAGGTTGAGCAGGAACGCCTCGGCATCGGCCGAAAATGGCGCGATCTCGGCAAAGCCGGCCTTGGACAGGGCGATCAGCCAATGGATTTCGACCGTCACGCGGTGGCGCATGAAAGCCGCCTCGGACAACCACGGACGCAGGGCGTCGGTCTTGCCGGCATAACGGCCGTCGAGCGGGGAAAGCGCGGTCAGGGGGGAGAATTCGTCGGACATGGCACTGGGCACCGAAAAAGAAAACCGGGGAGCCGGCGATGTGCCAACTCGGAAAAGGCCAGTATTTTACCATTCCCCGGGGACGGCCATCCCGCACGTTATACTCTCCCCCGCGCTATCGCGATATATCAAGGATTCACATGAAGTTGATCGGTGCCCTCGCCAGTCCGTATGTTCGCAAAGTCCGCATCGTGCTGGCCGAGAAAAAGCTCGACTACAAGCTCGAGCTCGAGAACGTGTGGGGCGACGACACCCGCATCCAGCAGTCCAACCCGCTGGGCAAGGTACCCTGCCTCGTCATGGAAGACGGCGAGGCGGTGTTCGACTCGCGGGTGATCTGCGAATACCTCGACACCCTGTCGCCCGTGGGCAAGCTGATTCCGCCGTCGGGGCGCGAGCGCGCCGAAGTGCGTTGCTGGGAGGCCCTGGCCGACGGCCTGACCGACGCCGCCGTGCAGATCCGCGTCGAAATGATGTTTCACGACGAGGCATCGCGCTCGCAGCGGCTCGTCGACCGTCAGCTCGGCAAGATCGATGCCGGACTTCAGGCCATGGCAAGCGGTCTCGGCGATCGCCAGTGGTGCGCGGGCAATCGCCTGACGCTGGCCGACGTGGCGCTCGTATGCTCGCTTGGCTATCTCGATTTCCGCTTTCCCGATATCCAGTGGCGTGACGCCCATCCCAATCTTGCCCGCCACTTCGAGCGCATGAGCACGCGCGCCTCGGTGACCGACACCGTTCCCACGCTCTAGGCTCGCCTCACCCGCCCCGCCCGGCGGACTGTGCCGTGGCGCCGACCGGGCGCTCGTACATGACCGCGGGACGGTCGCGCCGCCGCTTTCGCTCGGCCTCGGCCGACGGACTGCGCGTCACCAGCACGCCCAGATCCCGCAGCAAGCGCCACGCGCCAGACGCGTCGGCGCCGTCCGTGCGCGCGGCGGGCACCGGCGAGGCCGTCTGTACGCCTGCGGGCAAAGGACGCGCGGCGCCAGACGATTTACCTGCCACGTCCTTGCCTGCGGCACCGACAGTGGCAACCGAATCGTAGGGATCGGAGGACTCCATGGAATCCCTGGGCACGACCGCGACGAAGGGGGCGGCCGAGCCGACGGCATCGACCCGCTTCTGCGAGGAAGGAGCCACCGCCTCGCCCGACGCTCCGGCGTCTTGCAGGCGCGAATAGGCGTCCATCACGCGCTGGACGAAGCGCCGCGTCTCGGCGAACGGCGGCACCTGTCGCCCATGGCGCAGCACCGCGCCTTCGCCGGCATTGTAGGCGGCGAGCACGAGACGCAGGTCGCCATCGAATCGGGAGAGCAGCCAGCGCACGTACGCCGCGCCCGCCCGAAGATTTTCCGCAGGGTCCTCCAGACGTCGGACGCCGAAGCGCTGCCCCGTGCGCGGCAGAATCTGCATCAGCCCGATCGCACCTCGCTCGGACACGGCGGTCGGATCGTATCCCGACTCCGTGTCGATGATCGCATGCAGCAGCGCCGCGTCGACGTCGGTGACAAGCGCCGTGCGGCGCACCAGCGCATCGAACGGCGGCGCGGCCGACGCCGGACCTGGCGAGCGTTCAGCGCGCGCCTGCGCCTGCGCCAACGGTGTCGCCGCACGCCACGGTTCCGCCACGGCGGTCGGTGGGGTGGGCACCGCCAGTTGAGCGTCCTCCACGCGAGGATGGTGGGGCAACAAGGCCGCCAGCGCGACCGGTGCGGCAAGTGCCGCGAGCACGAGCGCGACACCCCGCTTCATGCGCCACCTCCCGGTTCGTCGCGTCCAGCGTCTTCAATCGACTCGCCGGCGTCACCGTCGTCATCGCGCCCGCTGCCGCCCTCTACGGCCCCCATGCCCTCTCCGTCGCTTCCGACCTGTCCGCCTTCGTTGCCCTCGCCGTCCTCATCGACCTTCTCGCCAGTCTCCTGCGCCCTCACCTCGTATGGCAGATCGAGCGCCAGGCGCAGAATCGCGGCCACGGCGTCGAACAGGTCCGGCGGAATCGGGGCGTCGATCTCCACTTCGTCCATCAGGCGCCGCGCGACAGGCACGTGTTCGACAACGGGCACGCCCGCCCGCTCGGCCAGCCGCACGATGGTGCGCGCGCGTGCGTTGCGCCCCTTCTCGATGACCAGCGGCACGGCCGTCTCGCCCGGCACGTAACGCAGGCACACGGCGAGGCGCGTAGGATTGCGCACCACCGCGGTGGAACGGTTCACGTTGTCGGAAAGGCTCCCGCTCTCGATCGTCTCGCGGTGAATGTCGCGCCGCCGGGTCTTGATTTCCCGATTGCCCTCCACCTCCTTCGACTCGCGCCTGACCTCGTCGAACGACATCATCAACTGCTTGCGCAACTGGTACTTCTGGTACGCGAAGTCCAGCGCGCCGAACACCACGTACGCCACGACCAGCACAGCCATCAGCCAAAACAGCAATCGCGCCGTGAGCGCGAGTCCGCATGACGGCCCGCACATGGGCAACGACGCGAGCGAGGGTGTGTATTGCCGGATCAGATAAAAGAACACCACGCCAAGCACACCCACCTTGACGAGCGACTTGCCGAACTCGAACAGCGACTGCATCGAAAACAGCTGTCTGGCCTTCGCCACGGGATCGATACGTTCGTATTTCGGTCGTATCGCCTCCGGCGCCACGAGTACGCCGACCTGCAACACCATCGCGAGCCAGGTCGTGACCACCAGCAACGCGGCGAGCCCGCCCGCGAAACGCGCGAGCAGCAGCATCGACGGGCCCAGCATGCCCTGCACGGCCACATCGACCGGATCGCGCAGCACTTGCAACATGCGCGAGACCAGCGCGACGAGCGCGTCGTGCAGCGCGGGGCCTTCGAAGGTCAGCCACGCCAGCGTCGTGCCGAGTTGCATGCATACGGCCAGATCGGCGCTCTTGGCCACACGCCCCTTCCTTCGCTCATCCGCGACCTTCTTGGGCGTGGGCGGCAGGGTCTTTTCGCTCATCCCGGCCTCACGAAGCCGGCTGCGCCAGCGCCACCCATGCGTGAAACACGTCGGGCAGGCGATACCAGCCGGCGAGCGGCACGGCAACGGCGAACGGCAGGCTCGCCACGGTCACGAGCAGCGCCATGGCACTCTTGACGGGCATGGCCAGGAAGAACACATTGAGCTGCTGCGCCGCGCGATTGACGAAGCCCATCGACATGTCGACCAGTACCATCACGACCATCGCGGGCAGCGCCACGGCCAGGCACATGACCTGCATCGCCTGCCACAACGACAACACCCACGCCTGGCCGCCGCCGTGCCACTGCCAGGGCAGACCTACCGGCAGGGCGAGGTAAGAGTCGTAGAGCGTGGCGAGCAGCATGTGTGCCGCGGGCGTGATGAAGAACAGGACGCAGAGCATCTGCGTGAAGGCCGTGCCGAAGATTGACGACTGTGCGCCCATCAACGGATTGAGCACGCTCGCCATGGACGCCCCGCGCATCGTGTCGATCACGTAGCCCGTCATATCGACCGCCCAGAACGGCAGCGCGGCGGCGAAACCCAGCAGGCCGCCAACGCAGAGTTCACGCACGATCACCATGCTCCAGGCCCCCCAATGTGCCGGGATCTCAGGAGCCGCGTGAACGAGCGGCACCACCGGCAACGCAAGGGCGAGCACGAGAGCGTTGCGCAACAGGCCGGCACCGAGCATCCCCACCGAGAGCACCGGCAACAGCATGGCAAGGCCCAGCGGGCGCAACATGGCCACGCCCCACGCCAGGCACCATTCGAACAAGGCTGACCCGGCCGAAGAGAGCAGGCCGCCGAGTGTGGCGTCGGCGCCGCCAAGGAAGGAAGTGTCCATGCGCTCATGCCATCCGGCTGATCTGTTCGAACGTGCTGCCCGCGTAGTTGAGCAGCACATGGCCCATCCACGCGTACGTGGCCGCGAGCGTGACCGACACCGCGACCAGCTTGATGAGGAACTGCACCGTCTGGTCCTGCACCTGCGTGAGCGCCTGAATCAGCGAGACCAGCACCCCGACGACCGACGCGACCACCACGGTCGGCAACGACATCAGCAGCGTGAGCCAGAGCATTTCGCTCGTGAGATTGACGACGATCGCTTCGCTCATGATGTTGCCCCCCCGGCCGTCATGCGTAGGAGAGCATCAACTGGCGCACCAGTTGTTCCCAGCCGTTCATCATCACGAAGATCAGCAGCTTGAAGGGCAATGCGATGGTCATCGGCGAGACCATCATCATGCCCATGGCGAGCAGGATGTTCGAGATCACCAGATCGATCACGACGAACGGCAGGTAAAGCAGCAGCCCGATCTTGAACGCCTCGGCAAGCTGGCTCAACGCGAACGCCGGCATCAGCACGAGCAGCGAATCGGCGCCCAGCCGGTCGCGATACGCCTCGGGCCACGTCCGGCCGCCGATCCCTGCGAAGAAGTCGCGCTGGCGCGGATCGGTGTGTCGGGTGAGGAAAGCGCGATATGGCGCCAGTACGCCGGCATCGACGTCGGCAACGAAATGCTTCGATGACAGCGACACCGGGCGCGCCGCCAGATTCGCTTCAATATCGAACGCGACGGGCGCCATGATGAAACAGGTGAGAACGAGCGACAGTCCATAGATGGCGATATTCGGCGGAATCTGCTGCGTGCCCAGGGCATTGCGAAGCAGTGCGAAGACGACGGCCAGTTTCAGGAACGCAGTCCCCAGCACCACCAGCAACGGCAAGATCGAGAGCAGCGAAAGCAGTACGACGAGCTGCACCGGATGATCGAGCAGGGACATGCGAACTCCAGGAATGACGTGGCGCGAAAGCAAGGCGCGGCAAAGGCCGAGGCGATGTTAGGTGGACGTCGGATATACGCCCATCGGGTCACCACCCGAAATCGGGATGGCCTCGTCGCCTGAGGCGTCGGTGCCGCCCTCGTCGTCCGAATCCGGTATCGGACCGGCAGCCGGTCCGATCGCGTCGATCTGCACGCCGAGGCGCCCGTCGCCGAAACGCAGGAGTTGCCCGCTGGACCAGGGTGCGCCGTCGCGCCACATCGTCAGGCAGGCAGCGGCGTGCACATTCGATGCGCCGGCGGGCGGCGACACGGCCGGCTCGCCGGCAAGCCACGCCATGAGCGCCGGAATGGGAATCGGCCTTTTCGCGATCACCACGTCGAGGCAGGTCACGGCATCGGTTCGCATGCGCTCCACCGCGCCCCGGCCGGACGGTTGACCGTCGCGCATCGGGATGGCGTAGTCGCCGTCGATCAGCCAGTACTCACCGCTCGCGATGTCCGCCGTCACGTCGAGCAGGACGGTGTCGCCCTTGCACAGCGCGTCGCATTGCGCAACGCCGAGCGTGGCCCACCCCACCGCCAACGCGCACGGGCGCGCCGGCAGCCCTGCGGGATCGAGCGGTTCGTCGCACGGCGTGGCCTGCCGACAACGCTCGCGTAGCCACGATGTCGCGCCGTCGAGATACGTCAGCGCCAATCGGTGCGCACCGCGCTGCAGGACGATGCCGATACGCCAGTCCGTCGTCACGCTCCCGGGTGTCAGATCGACGGCCTGCGGCCAGGTCGCATCGACTGCGTCGCCGCCAGGCGAAAGCGTAAGCGCCGCCGCACTCGCACGCCACGCTTGCGGTAGCGCTTCCCACGAGGGCACCGGCAGCTCCGCCGCGAGCCAGTCGGCCCACTGACGCGCGTCGCACCAGAAGCGCGTCCGGCCCGGCCCCGCCTCGTTGACGCGCGCGGTGACGATCAGTCCTTCGCCGCCGATGAGAAGCCAACCGACCCGAACCTGCGTGTCGCCTTCCTGAAACATCAGACTGCCGCCGCCGGCGAGCAGGTCGTCCAACGTTTGACGGTCGTCGCCCGAATACGCCGCGCAAAGGTCACGGGACATAACGCGCCTCGACTTCGACCGTGACAGGCAGCTTAATGCGCGCGGTCAGCGCCCGGGAGAATTGCCCGCGACGCGCCAGCAAGCGCCGGAACATCGTGAGCCGCACGCAGAGCAGACTGACGGTGATCCCCAGCCGCCCCCGACGGGCTTCGACGACCAGCGTGTCGAGCACTCCGCCATGCACGACCACGCGCAATGCGCTGGCGCCGTCCCAATTGACCTCCTGCCGTGCATGCCACACGCGCAGCCAGCGCAGCACGTCGGCCGGGCCGCTCACGCGCGCGACATGCTCGCCGGTCAGCGAGAACGTGCGCTCGCTGCCTTCGCTGCCAGTGTTGTCGTTGCTGCCGTGGCTGCCGTCACAGCGGCGTTCAAAGCGACTCGTCGCGCCTTCGCGCCGCCGCGGTGACGATCTGTCCTGCGGACTGACGACGGGATCGGCACACAGGCCGCTGCGGTGGGTGATGTTCATCGTGAAGTCCTCATCATGGCGTGGTGAAGAAAACCATTCGTGCAATCGCCGTGTCTCTCGGTCAACGGCGGTATAACTTCGACAGCTCGCGGAATTTTTCCTGCTTGCGGGCGTTCGCTTGCAGTTGCTCGCGCAGTCGAATCACATCCGTCTGCGCCTGCTGCGCATGCGCGAGGGCCGCCGCGTGCCGCGACGCGGCATCGCCGAGCGCGACGCGCGCCGCCTCCACGCGGCGCAAGGCTTCGACCGCCTCGCGGCGCGCATAGACGCCGCCTCGCGACAGGCACTCACGCCAACGGCGACGCTGCGTCTCGCAGGCCTGCTCGCACGTCCTCACCGCTGCCTCGGCATCGTGGGCATCGGCCTGCGCGCGGCGCATCGCGGCACGCAGGCCAACGTCGCGGTGCCTCGCCAGCGCGACCAGTTCGGCGAGCGCCGTCGATTCGACCTGCACCCGGCCGCCCGTGGTCTTCAGTTCGCGAGATGTTCGAGCCATGCGCAGGTATCGTCGAAAGGCGCCACGTCGTGTTGCGCCTGACACAGGAACTGGCGGATGTCAGGCGCGCGCGCCAACGCGTCGTCCGTGTCCGGATCGTTGCCCGCCTGGTACTCGCCAACGCGCACCAGCAGCTCGACCTCCGCCGCGAGCGCCATCGCGCGCCTCACGCGTGTCGCGTTGTCCACATGCCGCGCCTGGGCGACCTGCGTCATCACGCGCGAGAGGCTTGCCGGTATATCAATGGCGGGGTAGTGGTTTTCCTGCGCCAGACGGCGCGAAAGCACGATGTGGCCGTCGACGATGGACCGGACCTCGTCGGCCAGCGGTTCATCGAGGTTGTCGCCCTCGACGAGTACCGTATAGAACGCCGTGATACTCCCTCGCTCGCCATTGCCGGCGCGTTCGAGCAAACGGGGCAAACGGGCATAGAAGCTGGGCGGCAAGCCGCTCGCGGCGCCGAGTGGTTCCCCGGCCGCCACGCCGATATCGCGAACCGCCCTGCCGAAGCGGGTCAGCGAATCCATGAGCAGCAGCACGTGCTTGCCTTCGTCGCGAAACACTTCGGCAATCGCGGTGGCGGTATAGGCCGCCTTCATGCGTTCGAGTGCGGGACGATCCGACGTTGCGACCACGCACACCGTGCGCGCACGCGCCTCGGCGGTAAGGGCCTGCTCGAGGAACTCACGCACTTCGCGACCGCGCTCGCCGATGAGCGCGAGCACGATCACGTCGGCCTGCGCGCCGGCGCACATCATGGCAAGCAACGTGCTTTTTCCGCCGCCGGCCGCGGCGAAAATGCCCAGCCGTTGCCCACGACCACACGTGAGCAGGCCATCGATGGCGCGAATGCCGATGGGCAACGGCGTCGAGACGAGGCACCGCGTGAGCGCGCCGGGTGGTTCGGCGTCGAGCGAGCGCCAGATCACATCGGTCGGCACGTCGTGCGGAATCGGTGCCCCCGCCGACAGCGAACGACCGAGTCCGTCCAGCACCTGTCCGATCAACCGGTCTCCGACCGCCACGCGTGAATCCGTGCCCAACGCCCGTACGAGCGCGCCGTTGGCAACGCCGTTCGGCTGCGCGTACGGCGCGAGCCAGACATGTCGCCCTTCGACCGCGATGACTTCCGCATCGAGCAACGGCGACATGACGCGGCATTGCTCGCCCAGCGCCGCACCGGGCAGCCGCGCGCGCATCGCGTTCGAGGTGACCTTGTCGATGCGCCCATAGCGGACTTCGGCCGACGACGTGCGGCGCCAGTCGTCACACGCCTTGCGCTGTCCGTCGAGCACTCGGCGCAATCCGTTGGCAATGCGGGACGCATCGGGGCGGCGCATGTTAGTGCGCCCCCTGCAGGTCGATCGTGCCGAGCACGCGCACATGCGGCTCGTCCGCCACTTCCTGGAACGACAGCACCGGCAGGTCGGCGCGCTCGCGCTCGATCAGCTTGCGCACGAAGCGCCGCACATCCATCGCGGTGAGGAGCACCGCGGGCGTGCCGTCATGCGCCTGCATCGCACCGTCGAGCGCTTCCAGAATCGCGTCGGTCTGCTCGTGGCTCAGGTCGGCGTACGAACCCGACGACGTTTGCCTCACCGCCGCCCGCACCGTGTCCTCGATGCCGCGGCCCACGTTCCATCCGGTAATGTGTTCGGCGCCCCGGCGAAAACGCCGCGTGATGTGGCGGCGCAGACTCAGCCGCACATACTCCGTCAGCATGATCTGATCGCGCTCGCGCGGCGCCCATTCGATCAGCGCTTCGAACACCCGCCGAAGATCGCGGATCGAGACGCCTTCGGCCACCAGGCGCTGCAGCACTTCCGCCGTCCGGCTGATCGGCAGTTGCCGTTGCAGCTCCTTGACCAGCTCGCCGTAGCGATCTTCCATGCCGTCCATCAGATAGCGCGCCTCCTGCACGCCCAGAAAGTCCGCCGCGTGCGCGTCGATCACCAGCGAGACGCAGTGCGCCACGCGATCGGCGCCCTCGAGCACCGCGCCCCCCTGTCCCCGCCACGCGTCGCGCTGCGCGTCGTCGAGCCAGAACAACACCTGGCCGCCGAACGGCAGCGGCGTCTCGCGCGGCGCGCCCGCGGCAAGATTGCGCAGTGCCGGGATCGGATGCGAAACATCGTGGCGCGCCAGCGCCTCGCCGGGCATCACCTCGAGCGTCATCACACTCTCGTGATACAGCTGGATGTCCAACGTGCCGTCGGCGAGCGCGGCATCGACGACGACCGCCACCTCCGGCATCGGCACGCCGAACTGCTCGAACTTCTCGTGACGCAAGGCGTCGATGCGCGCGGCCAGTGTCGCGACACCGCCCTCCGGGTCCGCCAGTCCCGCGCCGACACGCGCCAGCAGCGGTTGCGCTCCAGGACGTCCGCCGTTGGCGTTCGGCGTGCTTCCCGGGTCGGCATGCGCCGCCGCGGCCGCGCGCTGACCGCGCCCGACCCACCAGGCGCCGCTACCGGCGAGCGCGGCGAGCAGCAGGAAGTAATGCATCGGAAAGCCCGGGATCAGGCCGAAGAGCAGCATGACCACCGCGGCGAGTGTCAGCGAACGCGGCTGGGCCGCCAGTTGATCGGTCAACTCGCGCGCGAGGTTGCGGCGGTGCTCGCCCGGCACGCGCGTCACGATGATGCCGGCCGTCACCGAGATCAGCAGCGCCGGAATCTGCGAGACAAGCCCGTCGCCGATGGAAAGAATGGCGTAGATCGCGGCCGCGTCTCCGGCGCTCATGCCGCGCATGAAAACGCCCACGCCGATGCCGCCGAGGAGATTGACCACGATGATGACGAGCCCCGCGATGGCGTCGCCCTTGACGAACTTCATCGCCCCGTCCATCGCACCGTAGAACTGGCTCTCCTTTTGCACGACGCGTCGCAGGCGCTTGGCTTCGCCGGCGTCGATGGTGCCCGCGCGCAGATCGCCGTCGATGCTCATCTGCTTGCCGGGCATGCCGTCGAGCGAGAAACGGGCACCGACTTCGGCCACCCGCTCCGAGCCTTTCGTGATCACGATGAAGTTCACGATGGTGATGATGAGAAACACGATCATGCCCACGACGATGTTACCGCCCGCCGCGAAGTCGCCGAAGGTGTAGACGATATCGCCCGCGTCGGCGTGCAGCAGGATCAGGCGACTCGTGCTGATCGTGAGGCCGAGGCGGAACAACGTGGTCATCAGCAGCACGGACGGGAATGCGGAGAAGTCCAGGGGCTCGTTGATGTAGAGCGCCACCATCAGCAGCAACAGCGATACGCCGAGATTGAGCGCGATGAGCAGATCCATCACCGACGGCGGCATCGGGATGATGATCATCAGTACGGTCACGAGCAGCAGCGCGGCCAGGACGATATCCTGTCGGCCCGCGGCGGCGCGAAGCCAGTCGCTCACCCGACGCGTGCGGTTCATTCGGCCCATGCGGCTCATGCGTGCCCCGCACGGTGCCGACGGGCATCGATGCGCTCGAGCAGCCGGCGCATACGAGAAAGGCATCCGAACCATGCAAGGGCCTGCAATCGGGCCGGCGGTGTCGCAACGAGCATTGCGCCCCCCTGCGCCACGCAGGCACGCACCGGAATGCCGGGCGTCCACTCCGGCGCACACGCTTGCAACAGCAACGGCAGGCACCGCACCGCGTGCCCGTCCGGCTGCGGCAGCGCGAGCGTCAACGTAATGCCGTAAGCATCGACGTCGGTCATCAGCCAACATGGCGCAAGCGGCACCCGCATGCGCCATGCGATCCGCCGCGGCGGCAGCGACAACAATTCGAAGAGCTGTTCGAGCTTGCGTTGGGTCTGGGTGTCCATCGTCGGCAGACGTTGACGTTCGGCGTGGTTGGGCGAGGTTCGATGGCGACGCGTCGCCACCGTGCCGGCATGTCGGCGTGTCGACCCACCGAAGTGCCGATGGACCGTCACGGCGGCATGCCGGCATGCCGATACGTTGATATGTGCAGGGTTCGGGAAGCGGGCATGGTCGCGCACTCCGCGCGCACGCGGCTATCCGGTGCAGACCTGAACTTGGCCCCCGGCGCCGGCTTTCGCTCACAGCATCATTCTCAGGCGATAGGCCCAATTCACGATGTCGGCCACGTTGTGCGCGCCAAGCTTTCGCATCATGTTCAGCCGATGCGTCTCCACGGTCTTCACGCTGATCGACAACAACTGCGCGATGTCGCGATTGCGCTGCCCCTCCGCCACGAGCTTGAGCACCTGGCGTTCGCGTAGCGTGAGCAGCCGCTCGGGCTTCTCGACAGTGCCCAGCGCCGGCGGACGCGGTGCGTTCGCCGGATCGAGCGCGCCGCCGCAAACCGCCGGATCGACGTAGCGATCCCCCCGCATTGCCTGAATTGCCGCCTGAACCAGTGTCTCGCGCGGACTGCTTTTGAGGACGAACGCCGAGGCGCCGGCTTCGAGCGACAGACGCGCGCGTTCGCTGTCGTCGCTGGCCGAATTGACCACGATGCGCAACTCGGGCCAGCGTTGCGCGCATTGCCGGATCACGTCGACACCGTCCATGCCCGGCAGCCCGAGGTCCAGCATCATCAGCGTCGGTGCGTGAATCACGCAGGCACGGTATACGTCCAGCCCGTTGGCGACTCTGGCCAGCACGCACCATCCAAGACGCTCTTCGAGCAGACGGCAAAGCCCGTCGGCCAGCAATTCATGATCCTCGACAACGATGACACCGATACCCCCCGTCATTCGCGGCTCCTCGACAGTTGATCATTAGCATTCATGCGGATTTTTGTTCACTCTCTTTCGACTTCGGTCCCGCGGCGCGAATCTTGCGCCTTCGCCTGATCCTTGACATGGGAAAACGCCGCAAACCCGACGCCCTCGCGACAACTTCAGGTCTGCGCCGTATGGCGTCGCGCACGCGGCGCCCGATAATGACCGTCCTCGCTCGCCGATCGACGGCCGACGCCCATTCACGAACGTGGACCGTATCCTCGCCGGAGATCGGTGTTGCGGCGCCTCCCCGACTTCGGCTCTCCCGTTCCACCGCATTCCCGACTCCACTTCCGTCCATGCGCCTGCCGTTCGCCCTTGCCTCGCTCGACTGGATCGCTCCCTGCGACATTCAGGGCTCGCGCATCGTCCTCGAACTCGACGGCCAGCGCGGCTGGACCTGCGCGGCCGGCGACGGCTACTGCGTGGCCACGAACGTCACGCCGGCGGCTGCCGTCGAGACCCCGGGCCGGCCGCCGCTGGCGAGCGCGTTCCGCGACGACGCCGCGCTCGCCCACTGGCTCGCTCGCCTCACGCTCGCGCTCGCCGCCGAGCCGGCGTTGCGCGATGACAGTCTGTGCCTCGCGACCGACGCACTCTGGTGGGTTCACCGCTTCGATAACTCGGCCCCGGCCGCACAGGTCGAGGCCCATCTGCGCAGACAGTTGCTCGCCTGCGCGATGGCTGTCGCATGGGACGCGGACACCACGCCACGCCCCGGGCGTCCGTCGACGAGCACGCCACGAGACGGCATCGCCGCGGCCGACTTCCGGCGCCGGCCGCCGCGACACCGCTGACCATGCGTGTCGAGTTCTCGCGCCGTCTGGCGCCCTCCCTCCCGTGGCATGCGCTGCTTGCCATCGTGTTGGCGCTCGCCCCCGCCGTTGGAGCGACGATCACGCCCGTCTGGCGCGGCGGGCCGTTCGTCTTCCAGAGCACCGGAACCCCACTGGTCGAACTGCTGCGCGACTTCGGGGCGCATCACGGCATGCCCACTGTCGTGAGCGAGCAAGTCGACGATCGTTTCATCGGAACGTTACCTGCGGGGTCTGCACAGGCGACGCTCGATGCACTTTCGGAACGTTATCGGCTTTCGTGGTACTTCAACGGCCAGACGCTGAACATCTATAAGTCCAGCGAGGCGGCGCGACGCGTGGTGCCGCTGCGTTTCGCGTCGACCGGCGACTTGCTCGGGCACCTTCGGGAGGCGGGCGTGCTGCACCCGCGGCACTGCGTGGCGCGGGCGATTCCGGCAACGCACGCGCTCGAGATCACGGGCGTGCCGGCCTGTCTGGAGACGGTGTCCATGCTCGCCGATTACGTCGAGCGCGACGCCCGCGACCAGCAGGAAAGCGAAGAGACCATCAAGATATTTCCCCTGAAATTCGCGACGGCGGACGACACCAGGTACTCTTATCGCGGGCAGGAAGTCGTCATCCCGGGCGTCGTCAGCGTACTCAAGGAGCTTATTCTCGGCGCCGGCCCGCTGACCGCGACGGCGACCGGCGACGCGTCCACCGAGGGCATCGGCAATGCGATGACGGCCGGCGCGGGCGCGTCGCTGTCGGCCGCCGCGCGCAGCAGCACGCCACGCTTCTCGGCCGACCCACGCCGCAATGCGGTGATCGTGCGGGAGCGAAGACGCAACCTGCCGATCTACGGCGATCTCATCTCGCAACTCGATATCCCGCCGCGCCTGGTCGATATTTCCGTCGCCATCATCGACGTCAACGCCAGCGACATTGCCGAGCTCGGCGTCGATTTCTCGGGAAGCGCGCGAATTGGCGGGTTCGGTGCGGTTGCGCTGAACGGTCAGATGCACGAGGGCGACGGCGGCACGTTCACGACCGTCGTCGGGGATACCAACAAGTTCATGATCAACCTGAGTGCGCTCGAAAGAAACTCCAAGGCGCGCGTGTTGTCCCGGCCGTCGATCGTCACCCTGGACAACATGCAGGCAGTGCTCGATCGCAGCGTGACGTTCTACACGAAGGTCTCCGGCGAGAAGGTGGCCAGGCTCGAGAGCGTGACGTCAGGCTCGCTGCTGCGCGTGACACCGCGCCTCGTTCCGGGCGTTGGAGGTACCGGGAACCAGGGGAGCGCACGAGACGCCCCCGCGCCCGAGCAGGTGATGCTCACGCTCAACATCGAAGATGGCGGCGAGGTGCGCAGCGAACGCAATACGCGCGACGAAGTGCCGACGATCCGCAACTCGTCGATCTCCACCCATGCCACGTTGCAGGCGGGGCAAAGCCTGCTTCTCGGGGGGTTCGTCCAGGACGCGCAGCGCGAGCACGAGCGCAAGATCCCGCTGCTGGGCGACCTGCCGCTCATCGGCCGCCTCTTCAGTTCCACGAGCAACCGGAGCGACAGCGTCATGCGCCTGTTCCTGATCAAGGCCGAGCCGGCCCAAGGCATGCCCAGTCCGTGACCATGCTGACGATGACCTTGCTCGATGGTCCACTCGCCGGACGTCCGATGCCGCTGCCCGCAGGCATGCTCACCATCGGCGACGCCGATTCGGATATCGCCGTGACGCTCGAGCACGGCGCGCGTGTCACGCTGAGCGTGGACGACGACGGCGTGCGCTTGCTGACGGCCGCGCCGCTCTGGGTGGACGGTGTACCTGTCGCGTCCCCCGACGACAACTGCGGCGACGACGGCGCCGCAGCCCGGCCACCCTCGGCACCCGACACGTCCTGCCTGCCGCTGCATGCCGTCATCGACCTGGCCGGCATGGCCTTTCGGCTCGACGATGGCAGCGATCCAACACCCTGCCCGATGCCGCCGCGTCCGGCACGTCGACCGGCGGCGCCGCGCTCGCTTGCGTCGTCCCCAAAGCCCCAGGTCGCGCGGCGGTCCCTCGCCTCGCCCGACGCCCGCGCCGCTCGTCGCCATCGCCGTCACCGCGGGTCACTTCCGTGGATCGCCGTCGCGGGCATATCTTCGCTGATCGTCGCCGCAGGCGCCGCGATGTGGCGCACCGGCTTTACCGGTCAGGCCCCGGGCGCGCCGGAACCGGACGCGTTATCGGCGCTCGCGGCGCGCATCGCACCCAACGTCGTGCTCGCCAACCGCGATGGCGCCGTCCGTCTCACAGGCGGCTGCATCGACGACGATGCGCGCGCCCGGCTGCGCGCCGAAGCCCGGTGGCTGGGCAAGACGGTGAGCGACGAGACCTGGTGCCCGGCGAACGCCATCGAGACCACGAGGACGGTGTTGCGATTGCATGGCTTTGCGACGGCGCACGTGGAAGCCGCACCGGACGGCGAGATCGTCGTCAGCGGCCCGTTCGTGGCGGATGCCCGCTGGCGAGCCGCCTCCGACGCCCTCGACGCGCTCGCGTTGCCATACGGCTGGCGCGTGGCCGAGGGGTCGGCCGACGCGTTGGACAGGCTGGTGAGAACGCTGCGCAACGCCGGTCAACTGCGGGGCCTCGACATTTCGCGCGATCGCCGCGGTTGGCGCCTCACCGGCGCCCTGCCGCCCGGCCGGCAAGCGGCGCTCAAGGGCATCGTCGACACATGGAACCGCTCTGCAGACGCATCGCCCGCGCGCATCGAACCGTTGCCGCCCACGATCCCGACACTGGCCGAGACGGGATTCTCCGCGCCGCTCGTGAGCATCGGCGGCTCGCCCGAAGCGCCCTCGCTCACGCTCGCCGACGGCACACGTCTCGCCCAGGGGGTACGCCTGCCCGGCGGCACGCGCATCGTCGCCATTTACGCCGACGGCGTGTCAATCGGTGCACCGGACCGGCTCTACTACCTTCCCCTGACTCCGGAGACCCATCTTGGCGACGCACCTGACGCAGCTTGAGGATCGTCTGGCCGTCGCGCCCGCTGCGGTTGCCCGCGAGGTTTCGTCGACGCT
The DNA here is from genome assembly GCF_000681415.1 of Pandoraea sp. E26. Taxonomy (NCBI): domain Bacteria; kingdom Pseudomonadati; phylum Pseudomonadota; class Betaproteobacteria; order Burkholderiales; family Burkholderiaceae; genus Pandoraea; species Pandoraea sp. E26. Next base: position 10,592 of record NZ_AYXJ01000029.1, on the reverse strand, counting down.
CGACGCCGCACGCGCGACGCTGGCACGAGCGGCACGAACACCGCTCACGCCCGCCGAGCACGCACAGGTGCGACTTCAGCAACGTGCCGTCGACGCCGCCGGAGCGATTCTCGAAAGCCTGGCACGCCGCTACGGCACATCGTACGGAGCTTCGGCGTGACGGTCCGGATAGTTGCGACAGCCGCGACTGAGGCGATCACGGCGACCGCGATGAAGACGGCGGCGCGCCAGGCGTGCGCAGAAGCGACAACCCTGCACCGACGACCAAAGTCGAGATCGACGGCGCATGGGAACCTTCGGCATCGCGCGGCGCGCGCGGCGACCGGTCTCACGCCACGCCGATGCGCCTTCGATTTCCTCATCACTTCACGCACATCATGCCCAGTTACGACCTCGCGCAAACGCTCGTCGAAGCCCTGAAGTTGATCGGCTGCGATCCCAGCAAGATCGACGCCGTCGACAATCATTCGCCCATCGAGCTGACGTTCAACGCTTCGCCCAGCATCATCGTCGAAACCCTCGAGAATCAGGTGTGCAGCATTCACGCGGTCGTGGCCACCGACGAAGCGGCGCGATTGCACCGGGCCAACAGCGAGCGGCTGCTGCAATTCCTGATCGAGCCCGCCGAATGGGCCGTCACCGGACACGTGCAATTGCGCGAGCGCGACAACCGCTTGATTCTTCACGCACAGGTCAGGGAAGACGCCGCGGCAGAACCGGAACCCTTCGCGCAAGCGCTAACCGACTTCTATGACCGGATCAAGCTCTGCCGCGAACATCTGCGCGCGTGATCCTCGCGATCTTCTCCATTCCGCTTTCCGGCCCCCCGCCTCGCCCCCCTGTACATCCTGCGCTCGCCCCCCGCGCGCCGTAGCGCACCCAATGGGCGCCCCCGCCCCTCGCTGCCGCCCAGCCACCCACACCACCGCTATCGCGTCTCGTCGCCCTCGCGGGCGAGCTCCGTCCTCCATGCATCGAGCGCCTCGTCGAGTGCCTCGCGTTGCGTTTCGTCGCGGAAGCACCCGTCATGTGCCGACTTCACCAGGCCGGTGAGTTCGCGCGCGAACGCATATCGCATTCGCGGCGTCGCCATGCCCAGATAGTGCGCCCGCTGCGACAGCCATTCGACGCCCGCCCACGACTGATCGAGCAACGTGAGCGTCTCGGAGATCATGGTGTCGGTCTCGAACGTACGGCAGCCCGCCGCGCGCATCGTCGTTGCCGACGCCTCGCACGAAGCCTCCAATGAGAGGAACAGCACAACGCGGCGCAAATCGTCGACGACCGCCGCCAGGCGCCGCACGTCGGCATCCGCGTGCGTCGCGCCGAGCTCCATGCCGAGGGCTTGCATCAGCGCGCGCAAGCGTGCGCGTCGCTGCGGAAATCGTCGACATGTATCGAACCATTGCGTCAGCGACTGCTGCGGTCCCTGCGACTGACGATAGAGCGACTTGAGTTGTTGCAGCAACGCGGCGCCCGGACGGCGGCCGCCGCCGCACTCCAGCGCGGCAAACGCCTCGATCGCCCAGGTCTGCGTATCCGTCAGCACTTCCAGCGTCTTTCGCAATCGGGAGCGCGTCGGGTGGTCAAGGCCGCTCTCGGCCAGCCAGGCCGCAACGACCAACGCCGCGTGGCCGCCCGACAACTGCGCCTGTCGAATCCGTTGGAGCGGATCGGGAACGAACGGCAGATCGCGCAGTTGCTCGCGAATCGTTTCGAACTGCGCACCGTGCACGCGCGCGTAGCGAATCATCTGTTGCTCGAAGAGCGCCCGCGCACGCTGCTTGTCGTCGCGAATGTCGCGCAGGCCTGTGCGTCGAAAGCGCACACCAAGCGCGAAACTGAGGTTCTCCTGAGACTCGGCGACAGCGGCTTTGTCGTTCTGCGCGATCGCCGCTTCGATCAACGCGACATGCCCGGGCACGTCGGTCGTCGGGTCGTGCGACAGACGCGCATGCCCCTCCAACGCCAGCCACGCCTGCGCATCGGGGGGCTCGGCGGTACTGCCCGCCTGCGCGGACCCGGCCTCCGTAGGCATCGACGAACGCACGCGCTCAACCATAGGCGACCTCCAGTCCGGGGCCGGGATGCAGGCGCGCCAGGATCGCCGCCAGATCGGCGTCGAGGTCCAGGCAAACAGTGACCCACTCGCTTTCGATGCGCGCCTGGCGCCCGCTCAGCGCCGGGTCTGGCACGCACGCCAGCACGATGTCCGCCGCTCGCAGCGCGTGCGCCACGACATCGCGATGCGCGGGTGGAACCCGCAGCGTGAGCGCGCCCTCCCTTACGAGATCGGGCAATGCACGCGCAACACGCAGTGCGTAGCGCTCGCCCACTTCCATCGCATCGACGAAACTCGACAGCGCGACACCCATCGCATCGGCCACGCGCCGCTCCAGCGAACGAACGATGTCGCGCTCCAGCGCGGCTTCTCCGGCCAGCCATTCGACGGCTTGCGTCACGGCGTCGTGACGCGCCGCCTCCGCCATCGCCGCCGCCTCCTGCCCGGCCTGCTCGCGCGCCTGCGCCAGCCACGTCTCGCGCAAGGCCTGCGCATCGCGCCGCGCCTGCTCGCGCTCCGCCAGCGCGGCGTCGCGCTCGGCCCGCGCCTGCGCCATCCACTGCACCCGCTGGTCCGACTGGCCGCGCAGACGTGCGAGTGCGTCAGCGCAAACCACGGGCCCCGCCGGCGCGGGGCCCTCGATCGTCGTGATCGCCGTCAATGCGATTTCGATGACATACATAGCATCCTCTCGAGCGCCGCGAGGCGCGCCCACATGTCGTCGTCGGCCACGCCATCGGCGATGCCCCCACCCGCCTCGGCGGCATCGTGCGCCGGTGGCAGCAAAATGCGGGCCGCGGTGACGATCGTTGCCAGGTCGGCCGCATCCGGCATCGCGACGGCATCGAGGCATCGCCCGGTGCGGCGCATTGCCGCCGCCACGATCCGATCGGGCGGACAGGTCGCCCGCGCGGGCCATTCGGCACATGCGAGCAGCAGGCGGTCGCATTGCCAGGCGTCGAGCCATGGCGACAGCGCGCGACGATACGCGCCGAGCAACAGATAGTCGGGGCACCCCATCGTTCGCAATCCATACGCCACCGCCACGCGGCGCAGCGTCGGCAGACGCCGCAATCGCGCTTTTGCGGCTTCGCTGCATGGGGGTACCGCGTGCGGCCCCCGTGCCTCACGAACGGCAGGCCAACCGCGGCGCACGATCAGTTGCGCGTCGATGGATGCGCGACATGCAGGATGTCGACGGTAGGCGTCTCGCCATGGCGTCATCTCGAAGGCATGCCACCACCCTTCGTCCATCTGTCCTCCCGGCTGCCAGATCAGCCTTGCGAGTCGGACCGCAGCCGTGTCGCCGCGCGCCGTCATGCGGGCTTGCCCGCGCGCCGACGCAGCCATCGTCCCCACACCGCACGCCTGCGCCATGCCATCGCGCCGCCCACGGACAGCACGGTGCCCGCGAGCGCCAGGCTGGTCCATTGCAGCACCGGACGCCAGCGCGCAGCGCCGCCGACCGACGGTGGGACCGCTCCCGAACGTGTCTCGATTGCCGCACGCGGCAGGCGATAGTCGGCCGGCTGGAGCACGACGCTGATGCGCTCCGGCGTCACGCCGGGCACACTGTCATGCACGAGGCTGCGGATGTCGGTTATGCGTTGCGTCATGTTGATCTCCGGGCTGTATTTCACGAAGACGGCAACGCCCGGCGGCAAGGTCGCGCGCCCGGCCGAATCCACGGGCACCTGCGCGATGGAGACCTCGGCCACCATGACACCATCGAGCGCCGCGAGCATGCGTTCGAGCCGTTGCTCCTTGAGAAAATTGAGCTTCGCCTGCTCCTGCACCGGCGAGCTGACGAGTTGTCCTGGCGGGAAGACGTCCTCCACCGATGCACGCTTCTGGCGCGGCAGCCCATGCTGGCGCAGCACCTCCACCCCGCGGACGAAGTCGCTGCGCTCGATGCGAACGGTCATGCCCGACGTATCGGCGCGCTTGTCCGCCTGGAGCCCCGATACGAGCAGCAATGCGAGCATCTGATTCGCCTCGGTCTCGCTCAATGCACGATGCAGTTCGACCTTGCAGCCTGCGAGCGCAAGGACCAGCGCGCCGCCAACGCACCAATGCGCACAGCGGCACACGCGCCGACGTATACGTTCGCACCCGGCCACCGACATCGCACCCGGGCGAACGGGACGGGCGATGCCAACACCGTGCGTCATTGCATGTGCACCAGCTTGTTGACCCCTTGCGTGGCCGCGCCCGCCACCTTGGCCACGAACTCCAGCGAGAGTACGCGTTCCGTCAGATCGCGCTGCGCGGCGAGCAGACGCACCGGGTCGTTGCGCGTGCCCGCCTGCGCCGTGATTCGCTCCGCCAGGCGTTCCGTATCGCCCGCGAGCCTGCCTGCCGCATTCAGCAGATGGTGTTCCGGCAATCCGGGCGCGTTTGCCATGGCTTGCGCGAAGCCGACGGCGTCGGCTTCGCCGGCATGGGTCGTTGCGAGCGCCGCGTTGGTGGGCGACGCCGTGTCCACCGCCTGGGCAGCGACTTCGAAGAGTCGGGAAAGCGTCATGATCGGGAAGTGTGGAAGATGTCGGAAGTTCGGGATGCGGCAACCGGCGTCGGGGCGATCGGTGCGATCGGTGCATCCGGTGCGACCCGCCCGCCCGCCGAAGGACGTGAAGCCGCCCAGCACGCGAGGGCATCGGCCGTCGCGTCCGCGGCCGGCGCGCCGTTGCGCGCTTCGGCCAGCAAGCCGCTGGCCGCCACGGTGTCGCCAAGCGCGATCGACAGCGCCGCCTGCAACCAGCGACACGTATCGGGATCCGGCACCAGCGACGGCAATGCGGTCAGAATCGTGCGAGCCTCGTGCGCCATGCCGTGATGCGCGCCCGCCAGCGCGAGCTCCACGAGGCATTGCCGTACGGAAGCGTCGAGCCACTGACGACCCGCATCGCCGTCGGCCGGCGTGGCGTGCGTCATGTCTGTCATGCGATCTTGGCAATGATGCCCATCAGCGTGTCCTTGATGAGCTTGATGGCCGCACTGTGCAACCCGACCATCGTCGAGTACTGCTGCAGGCGGAACTGCACGTCGAGCATATGTCGCGGATCGTTGACCTCCTGCGTGCGCACGGCCTGCGTGGCTTCGTTCGACATTCGGCGCACGCCTTCCGACATGCCGCGGTGCACTTCCTCGACGTTCATTGCACACCTCCCTCGGCGACCGCCCCCTGCCCGGCCACCAGATCGGCACGCAGCGCGGCGTAGGCCTCGGCGCGCGGCGTCGCCACCCGGCGGGCGCCGCGCATCGGCGGGGCACCGAGCCGGATCTCGGTGGGTGCGCAGTCGAACCGCTTGCGGAAGGTGTCGGTGAAATGCGCGTGATTGGTGAAGCCGCACTCGAGCGCGATGTCGAGCACCTTGTGACGCGTGGAAAGCAGCAGGTCGCGGGCGAGTCTCAGCCGCCGCTCCAGCAACCACTGCTTGGCAGGCATGCCGTACGTCTGCTGAAAGAGGTAGCGGAACTTGCGCAGCGGCATGCCAAACTCTTCCGCCAAACGCCCCACCGGCCACGGTCGGTGAAAGTTGGCCTCGACAAAATCGAACAACGAGTGGCTGCCGGCGATGGTCTGGCGCAACATCGCGGAAAAGTAGCGTTGATCGCGGCACAGGCAATAGACGTAGAAGAAGCGCAGCATCGCCATGCGGTCGACGTCCTGCAACGCCATCGCCACGTCGACCATGCTCGGTTCGAGGATCAGCGTGCGCGCCGCCTGCCGATGGAAGACGCCAAGCGGTCGACGGTCGAGCAGGTCGACGACATCCGGGTAAAGCGCCTGCAGATCGCAGGCATGAAAGTCATGCGACACCACGGGCCCCTGGGCGTCCATCGTGGCGTCCGAACTGGTCGCCGTCATGCTGCCGGCGGGAAGGGTATGCACGAGACCGTTCACGATCAGTTTCACGTCGTGGCGGCTGATCAGAAATCGCACCGTACTCATTGGCTCCTCCTCTGACGGCATTCCGTCTGCGGGATGACAAAATCGAAGGCCCAACGATAGGCGAGTCCGCGCACGGGCATCATCCGGTGGACACCTTAATGTCGCGCGCGGCGCCCTGCCGTTTTGGTTTTTGGGAAGAAAACTGTCGGAAAAACAAAAAACCCGATGCCCCATCGCATCGGGTTCCGGAAGCGGACGCCACGCCGTCGTGCGTGACGTGCGGCCAACGCGTCAGGCGATCGCCGCCGGCGAAAAGCTGTCGGCGCGCGCCATGGGCCAGTACGTCTCGTAGAGCTGATAGCGGAACTGGCCGCGCAGCAGATCGCCGGGCGCGAGATACTTCAGCGACTCCGACATCAGGCGAATCTCGTTGGACGACACCCGCCGCACGATGTGATGCGCGCGCAACTCCGACGGATGCGAGAGTCCCGCGGCCTGAATCAATTCCTGAAGCGCATGCAGCGTCTGCGAGTGGAACTGGTGCACGCGCTGCGCCTTGTCGGGCACCACGAGCGCGCGCTGACGCAACGGGTCTTGCGTCGCGACACCGGTCGGACACCGGTCGGTATGGCACTTCTGCGACTGAATGCAACCGATCGCGAACATGAAGCCACGCGCGGAATTGCACCAGTCGGCGCCAATGGCCAGCGTGCGGGCGATGTCGAACGCCGTCACGATCTTGCCGGACGCGCCGATACGGATCCTGTCGCGCAGCCCGGCGCCCACGAGCGTGTTGTGCACAAGCAGCAGACCTTCCTGCAGCGGCGCGCCCACGTGATCGGTGAACTCCAGCGGCGCGGCGCCCGTGCCGCCTTCCGAGCCGTCCACGACGATGAAGTCGGGCAGGATGCCGCTCTCGAGCATCGCCTTGACGATGCCGAAGAATTCCCACGGATGGCCGATGCAGAGCTTGAAGCCGGTCGGCTTGCCGCCCGAGAGCGTGCGCAAGCGGTCAATGAACTGAAGCAGGCCGAGCGGTGTCGAGAATTCGCTGTGACGCGACGGCGAGATGCAGTCCTGGCCCATCGGCACGCCGCGCGTGGCCGAAATCTCGGGGGTGATCTTCGCGGCCGGCAACACACCGCCGTGCCCCGGCTTGGCGCCTTGCGAGAGCTTCACCTCGATCATCTTCACCTGAGGCGTGGTGGCCTGCGCCGCGAACTTCTCGGCATTGAACGTGCCGTCGTCGTTGCGACAGCCGAAGTACCCCGACGCCACTTCCCAGATCAGGTCGCCGCCCTGCTCGCGATGGTGCGGCGAGATGGACCCCTCGCCGGTATCGTGCACGAAGTTGCCGAGCTTTGCGCCCCGGTTGAGCGCGCGAATCGCGTTGGCCGACAGCGCGCCGAAACTCATCGCGGAAATGTTGAAGATCGAAGCGGAATAAGGTTGCGCGCGATCCGGGCCGATGGTGATGCGAAAGTCGTGACCGTCAAGGACCGTGGGCGCGAGCGAATGGGCGATCCACTCGTACCCCGTTGCCTTGACGTCGAGTTCGGTGCCGAAGGGTCGACTGTCGACGTCCCCCTTCGCGCGTTGATAGACGATGCTGCGCTGCGCGCGCGAGAACGGCGTCTCGGAGGTGTCGTCCTCAACGAAATACTGACGGATCTCCGGCCGGATGAATTCGAACAGAAATCGGAAATGTCCCCAGAGCGGGTAGTTGCGCAGCACGGCGTGACGCTGCTGCACGACATCCCACACGCCGAGCGCGACGAGTGCGGCAAACGGAAGCGGCCACAGCGGATGCCAGCCGTCGACGAGCACCAGGGCGAGCGTTGCCACCAGCAACGCGACCGCCAGCCAGAGAGCCAGGAATCGGCGCGAAAACATGAAACCTCCTTGCTTTTGGGGGGACCGGCACCGGCGCACGGCCGGGTGTTCCCCCGGCGAGCGCCGACGGCGTCAGTGCGAGTTGAGGATGGTGTGCTTGCGCTTCGCGTCGCGCGTCGGCGGTTCGGTGCGGACCGACGCAGGCGACGCCTGCGACACGGACGCCGAGGTGTCCGGCGTGGCGGGGGTGGTCGCGGCGATGATGCCGCCGCCGAGGCAGATCTCGCCGTCGTACAGCACGGCCGACTGTCCGGGCGTGACGGCCCATTGGGCCTCCGGGAACGACAGCGTAAGCGCCTGCGAGCCATCGGCGCGCACGACCTCGCAGGCGGCATCCGCCTGGCGGTAGCGAGTCTTGGCGCCGCAGCGGGTGCCCTCGGCGGGCGGCTCGCCCGCGACCCAGGACAGGTCCTCGGCGTCGAGCGTGGCCGAGAGCAGCCACGGATGGTCGTGCCCCTGCACCACGTACAGCGTGTTGCTCGCCATGTCCTTGCGGGCGACGAACCACGGCTCGCCGGAACCGTCGCGGCTACCGCCCAGGCCGATGCCCTTGCGCTGACCGAGCGTGTAGAACGCCAGGCCCACGTGCTCGCCCACGACAGCGCCGTCGGGCGTCTTCATCGGCCCCGGCGTCGTGGGGAGGTAGCGATTGAGGAAGTCGCGAAACGGACGCTCGCCGATGAAGCAAATGCCGGTCGAATCCTTCTTCTTCGCGTTGGGCAAGCCGATCTGCGCGGCGATCTCGCGAACCTTCGTCTTGGGCATTTCGCCGAGCGGGAACATCGTGCGCGAGAGCTGCGCCTGATTGAGCCGATGCAGGAAATAGCTCTGGTCCTTCGTGTGGTCGAAGGCCTTGAGCAACTCGAAGCGTCCGTCGTGCTCACGCACGCGCGCGTAGTGCCCCGTCGCGATGGTCTCGCCGCCGAGCGCCACCGCATGGTCGAGAAATGCCTTGAACTTGATCTCGGCATTGCATAGCACGTCCGGATTGGGCGTGCGTCCCGCCGAATACTCCCGCAGGAACTCCGCGAACACGCGGTCCTTGTATTCGGCGGCGAAATTCACGGCCTCGACGTCGATGCCGATCAGATCGGCGACCGACACCACGTCGATCCAGTCCTGCCGGGTCGAACAGTACTCGCTGTCGTCATCGTCTTCCCAGTTCTTCATGAACAGGCCGACGACGTCGTAACCTTGCTGCTTGAGCAGCCATGCCGTGACCGACGAATCGACGCCGCCCGACATGCCCACCACTACGCGTTTTTGACTCATGTATTGCCTTGCCCACCGGTCGTGACCGGATGGGACTGAAGTATGGCGAGGTCGTAACGTACCCCACGCAGGTAATCGTCCATGCAGCGCTCCAGAATCGGTGACCGGTGGCGTGCGCGCTGGGCGCGCACTTCGTCCGGTGTGAGCCACAGCGTGCCGACGATGCCGTCGTCGAGCGTGCGCGAGGCGTCGAACTCGCCGAGCGTGCCGGTGAAGGTGAAGCGCAGGTACGCGATGTCGTCCGGCCCGGGCGCAAGATAAATCCCCACCAGATGCCTCGGCTCGAACCGGTATGCCGTCTCTTCCAGCACCTCGCGGCGCACGGCGTCGACGATCGACTCGCCCGGCTCCAGATGGCCGGCGGGTTGATTGAGCAGCAGCCCGGCACGCTTTTGCTCTTCGACAAACAGAAAACGGCCGTCGCGTTCGACGACCGCCGCCACCGTCACGTTGGGCTTCCAGCGTGCATCCATGGGACTTCCTCGCGAGAGACGGGTCGCCCGGCTCACCCGGGACACCGCCCGGAAGTTACCTCGCGGACGTGATCCCCGATAAAAACGTCATTTTACCGTCTGGCGGGGTTTGCCGCAGGCGACGCGCCAGTCGAACGACCGACCGGTCGGTTGGCGTTAGCCGCGATTATCCCGCGTTCGCGGCATATTGATATGCCGTTTGGTGCAATAGGCGCATCTGTAATCTTCGGGTAAGCTTCGAGCACCAGCAGTGTGCAGTGGCAGTACCGCATCACCGGTTTTTGCAGTAGTTCGTTTGCAGTGGTTTGTGCAGGACTAATGTCATCAGCGGCGAAACAGGTAACGCGCCTGCCCCGGCAGCGCACGCGCTGCGGCTCCTTGGCCGTTGATGAGATCAGTTCACAAACCCAAGGAGAGACACAATGAAAATCGGCATTCCCGCCGAGACGCTTGCCGGAGAATCCCGTGTCGCGGCCACGCCCGAGACGGTGAAGAAACTGGTCGCGTCGGGACACCAGGTCGTGATCGGGCATGGCGCCGGCAACGCCGCCAGCGTACCCGATGCCGCCTTCGAGGCTGCCGGCGCCACACTGGGCAGCGCAGCCGACGCCCTTGGCGCCGAGCTCGTACTCAAGGTACGTGCGCCGTCGCCGGAAGAACTCGCTCAGATTCCGCGCGGCAGCGTCGTGGTCGGCATGCTCAATCCGTTCGATGCCGAGAACAACGCGCGCATGGCGGCGGCCGGCGTGACCGCCTTCGCCCTGGAAGCCGCCCCGCGCACCACGCGTGCGCAAAGCATGGATGTCTTGTCCTCGCAGGCCAACATCGCCGGCTACAAGGCCGTGATGCTCGCGGCCAACCTTTATCAACGCTTCATGCCGATGCTCATGACGGCCGCGGGCACCGTGAAGGCGGCGCGCCTGGTCGTGCTCGGCGCCGGTGTGGCGGGCTTGCAGGCGATCGCCACCGCCAAGCGTCTGGGCGCCGTGATCGAAGC